>NZ_JAIVFO010000066.1 GCF_029991245.1 Xanthobacter autotrophicus | reverse complement strand
GCCATGGCGGTCTCCGATTCCGGTGCATCCCCTCCCCCGCAAGCGGGAGAGGGGATGCACCGGAATCGGAGACCGCCATGGCAGAGGCCGCACTGAAGTTCGAACCACCCGCCGATCTTTCGGCCGAGACCGCGCCGCCGCTGTTGGCGGTGGACAATATCGAGGTGGTCTACAACGACGTCATCCTGGTGCTGCGCGGGCTTTCGCTGAAGGTCCCCAAGGGCCAGATCGTCGCTTTGCTGGGCTCCAACGGGGCGGGCAAGTCCACCACGCTGAAAGCCATCTCCGGCCTGCTGCGGACCGAGGACGGCGAGATCACCCGCGGCGACGTCACCTTCCTCGGCGAGAAGATCAACGGCATCGAGCCGGACAAGATCGTGCGGCGCGGCATCTTCCAGGTGATGGAAGGCCGGCGCATCATCTCCGACATGACCTGCCTTGAGAATTTGCGCCTCGGCGCCTTCACCCGGCGCGACAACGAGGTGAAGAGCGATATCGAGCGCGTCTACGAATTCTTCCCGCGCCTTCGGGAGCGCACCGGGCTTGCCGGCTATCTCTCGGGCGGCGAGCAGCAGATGCTGGCCATCGGCCGCGCCATCATGTCCCGCCCCAAGCTCATCCTCATGGACGAGCCCTCCATGGGCCTGTCGCCGCTGCTGGTGAAGGAGGTGTTCTCCATCATCAAGAAGCTCAATGAGGAACTGGGCGTCACCATCCTGCTGGTGGAGCAGAATGCGCGGGTGGCGCTCTCGGTGGCGGACTACGGCTATATCATGGAGCAGGGCAAGATCGTGCTCGACGGCACGGCGGACATGCTGCGCTCCAATGAGGACGTGAAGGAATTCTATCTCGGCCAGGGCGGCGGGGAGGAGCGCAGGTCCTTCAAGAACCTGAAGAGCTTCAAGCGCCGGAAGCGGTGGCTCTAGAGCGCGATCCGATCAGATTGAATCAATCTGATCGGTGAATCGCCCTCTAAATTCAAGAAAGAGAACGCGTTGCCCGATCAGCTTGCGATGCAAGCTGATCGGCGCGTGCTCTAGAGCGCGCATGCGGTGGGTTCCCTCTCCCCTTGCGGGAGAGGGGAGAGCCGCGCTACCCGACGATTTAGGCGCGAGACGACCGACCGTTCCGGCTTGAGAAAGCAACCATGACCGATCCAAACCGCCATTACGATGCCTGCGAGACCCGCGATCCCGCCGCGCGCGAGACGGCGCTGATGGCGGCGCTGGCCGCCCAGGTGGCGCACGCCAAGGCGAAGGCGCCCTACTTCGCCAGCCTCTTCAAGGACGTGGATCCTCAGGCGGTGAACACTCGCGCGGCGCTGGCCAAGTTGCCGGTGACCCGCAAGTCGGACCTGCTGGAGATCCAGCCGAAGAGCTACCCCTTCGGCGGGCTCAATGCGACGGCGCCGGGCAAGCTGGCGCGCATCTTCATGTCGCCGGGGCCGATCTATGACGCGGAAGGCCACGGCGCCGATTTCTGGCGCTTTGCGCGCGGCCTGTTCGCCGCCGGCTTCCGCGCCGGGGACATCGTCCACAATTGCTTTTCCTATCACCTCACCCCCGCCGGCTCGATGATCGAGAGCGGCGCCCATGCGCTGGGCTGCGCGGTGGTGCCGGCCGGGGTCGGCCAGACCGACCTGCAATTGCGCGCCATCGCCGACATCCGGCCGCAGGGCTACGGTGGCACGCCGTCCTTCCTGAAGATCCTGGTGGACAAGGCGCGGGAGACCGGCACCGACATCTCATCGCTCAAGAAGGCGCTGGTGACGGGGGAAGCCTTCCTGCCGCCCCATCGCGCCGAGCTGAAGGCCGCCGGCATCGCCGCGCGCCAGTGCTACGGCACGGCCGACCTCGGCCTCGTGGCTTACGAAAGCGAGGCCGAGGAAGGCATGATCGTGGACGAGGGCTGCCTTGTGGAGATCCTGCGCCCCGGTACCGGTGATCCGGTGGAGGCGGACGGCGAGGTGGGCGAGGTGGTCGTCACTTTGTTCGAGCCCGACTATCCCCTCGTGCGCTTCGCCACCGGCGATCTTTCGGCGGTGCTGCCGGGCCTGAGCCCGTGCGGGCGCACCAACATCCGCCTGAAGGGCTGGATGGGCCGGGCCGATCAGGTGACGAAGATCCGCGGCATGTTCGTGCACCCGGTGCAGGTGAGCGCGGCGGTGAAGAAGCATCCGGCGGTGGCGAAGGCCCGCCTCGTGGTGGACCGCATCGGTGGTCAGGACGACATGCTGCTTGAAGTGGAAGTCGCCGATGTCGGTGAACTTTCCGAAGCCACCCTGCTGGAGGACCTGCGCGCCACCACCAAGCTGCGCGGCCGCGTGGCCCTGCTGGCGCCGGGTACGCTACCGGCCGACGCCAAGACCATCGAGGATCGCCGGCCGGTGTGAATTTCGCCCCTCCCCCGCAGGCGGGGGAGGGGACGATCGCTCTCCTCACGCGATCAGGCGATAGGCCGGCAGCGTCAGGAACTCCTCGAAATTGTCCGCCAGCGACATGTCGGCGAACAGCTTGATGGCCTCCGGGAAGCGGCCGGAATCATAGACTTCCGCGCCCAGCACCGAATGCAGGTTCAACATCTCGTCTTCGAGCAGCGCGTTGAACAGTTCCGGCGTCACGGTGCGGCCGTCCTCCAGCGTGGCGCCGAGATGGATCCACTGCCAAACCTGCGCGCGGCTGATCTCGGCGGTGGCGGCATCTTCCATGAGGTTGTAGAGCGGCACCGCCCCGCGTCCGCGCAGCCACGCCTCGATGTACTGCACGCCGACGCGGATGTTCTCGCGCAGGCCGTTCTCGGTGCGGGTGCCCTTGTGCATCTCCAGAAGGTCGTCGCGGACGACGGTCACGTCCGGCCCCTTCTTGTCGCGCTGGTTGGCGCCGGGCATGAGGCGGTTGAACACCTCCAGGGCCACCGGCACGAGATCGGGATGGGCCACCCAGGTGCCGTCGCAGCCGAGGCCCGCCTCGCGCTCCTTGTCGGCCTTCACCTTGGCGAAGGCGGCGGCATTGGCCTCGGGATCGCCCTTCACCGGAATCTGCGCCGCCATGCCGCCCATGGCAAAGGCGTTGCGGCGGTGGCAGGTGTCGACCAGCAGCTCGCAATAGGCCTTCAGGAAGGCTTCGCTCATCACCATGCGGGCGCGGTCGGGGGTGAGGAAGCGGTCGTTCTTCCCCAGCCGCTTGATGAAGGAGAAGATGTAGTCCCAGCGGCCGAGATTGAGGCCCGCCATGTGCTCCTTCAGCTCGAACAGGATCTCGTCCATCTCGAACACGGCCGGCAGCGTCTCGATGAGCAGCGTCGCCTTGATGGTGCCGACGGCAAGGCCGAGCTTCTGCTCGGCGGCGGTGAACACGTCGTTCCACAGCCGGGCTTCCAGGTGGCTCTCGGTCTTCGGCAGGTAGAAATAGGGGCCGGAGCCCTGGGCCAGCGCCGCCTTGGCGTTGTGGAAGACGTAGAGGCCGAAATCGAACAGGGCGCCGGAGATTTCCTCGCCGTCCACCAGCACATGGGCTTCGGGCAGGTGCCAGCCGCGCGGGCGGATGATGAGCACCGCCGGGTTCGGCCCCAGCTTGTAGGCCTTGCCGGAGGTGGCGTCGGTGAAGTCGATGGCGCCGGCCCAGCGGTCCTTCAGGTTGATCTGGCCTTCGATCATGTTGGCCCAGACCGGCGAGGAGGCGTCCTCGAAGTCGGCCATGAACACCTTGGCGCCGGAATTCAGCGCGTTGACGATCATCTTGCGGTCCACCGGGCCGGTGATCTCCACGCGCCGGTCGAGGAGGTCCGCGGGCAGGTCCGCGATGGTCCAGTCGGCGGCGCGAATGTGCGCGGTCTCGGCCAGGAAGTCGGGCAGGTCGCCGGCGTCGAACTTCACCTGCCGTTCGGCGCGGCGCGCCAGCAGGGCGGTGCGGGTGGGGTTGAAGGTGCGGTGCAGCCCGGCGACGAAGTCGAGGGCTTCGGGGGTCAGGATCTCGTCGAAGCGCGGGCCGAGTTCGCCGATGATCTCGATGCCGGAAGGCGCAGTCTTGAGGGCAGGGGACGACATGATGTCGGGTCTCCAGTTGTACGGGTGGCTCGTACCGGTGGGTTACGCAGCTACGGCGGCCGGGCACCTGAAGCGCATCGGCCGAAGTCGAAAAAGCATCAGCGGGCCGTTGTGACGGCCGCCTTCAACGCGCGGGCGGCCTGCTCGGGATCGCTTGCGGCGCAGATGGCGGAGACCACCGCCACCCCGTCCGCTCCGGCGCGGATGACGTCGGCGACGTCCGCGGTTCCAAGGCCGCCGATGCCGACGATGGGCAGGCGCGTCAGCGCCCTTATGGCGGCGACACCGGCCGCGCCGATGGCGCCGCCCGCATCGGCCTTGGTGCCGGTGGCCTTCACCGGGCCGACGCCGAGATAATCGACGCCGGCCAGATCCGAGGCGGCATATTCCGAAGGGTTGCCCACCGACAGGCCGAGGATGCGCCGAGGCCCGAGCACGGCGCGGGCGTCGGCGGGGGTCATGTCGTCCTGGCCCAGATGGACGCCGTCCGCATCCGCCGCCACCGCCACGTCCACCCGGTCATTGACGATGAGCGGGATGCCGAGCGGGGCAAGCAGCACCTTGAGCGCGCGGGCCTGCTCCACCAGCACCCGGCCGTGGGCGTCGGGGTCGCGCAGCTGGACCAGGGTGGCGCCGCCCCTCACGGCGGCTTCCACCGTCGCCAGCAGCCCGCTCGTTCCCGGTCCGCGCGCCGCGACAAGGCGCGGGTCGGTGACGAGATAGAGGCTGAGGTCGAAGGGCTTGGGCATCTTGGGTTCGGCCAGTCCGGGGATCAATGGGAAACCCCGTGACGCTGCCGGGCGCGGGGTCATGGTGCGTTGCAATTGATCTGAATGAGGCTGATCTAATGCAACGCGAAGGTCGGCGAAACGGCGCGTGCGACCAAAGGCTAAGACCGCTGTCGGCTAACACCTTTGCCCCTGGGGCAAAGGTGTCGGCTTTCGCGGCAGACCTCACGCAGTGAGCCGCACGCTGTGAACTTCACGCGGCCTTGGCGGTTCCGGAAACCCCCGCGGGCGCCGGGCCGCCCATGGCCCAGTCGAGCAGTTCCACCGTGTGGGCCACCGGCACACCCGTGCCGGAGCCGATCTGCGCCATGCAGCCGATGTTGCCGGCGGCGATGATGTCGGGCGATAGCGCCTCCAGCGTTCCCACCTTCTTCGCCTTGAGCTGATCGGCGATCTCGCTCTGGAGCATGTTGTAGGTGCCCGCCGAGCCGCAGCACAGGTGGGGGTCGAACGGCTCGGCCACCTCGAAGCCCACGGCGCGCAGCAGCTCCACCGGCGGGCCCTTCACCTTCTGCCCGTGCTGGAGCGAGCAGGCCGAATGATAGGCCACCCGCCGGCCCAGCGGCGCCGCGGCCTTCGGCAGGCCGAGGCCGTAGAGGAACTCGCTGATGTCGCGGGTGATGGCCGAGACCCGCGCCGCCTTGTCCTTGTAGGCGGGATCGAGGCGCAGCATGTGGCCGTAATCCTTGATGGGCGTGCCGCAGCCCGAGGTGGTGACGAGGATGGCGTCGAGGCCCGGCCCGTCCATCTCGCGGGTCCAGGCGTCCACATTGTTCCGGGCGAAGCCATGGGCCTCCTCCTCCCGCCCCATGTGGTGGACCAGGGCGCCGCAGCAGCCCTCGCCCTCCACCCGCACCACCTCCACCCCAAGGCGGGTGAGCAGGCGAATGGCGGCGTCGTCGATCTCCGGGCGCAGCACCGGCTGGGCGCAGCCGCGCAGCAGCGCCACCCGCGCCCGCCGTTCGCCCTGGG
Source organism: Xanthobacter autotrophicus (assembly GCF_029991245.1). Taxonomy (GTDB): domain Bacteria; phylum Pseudomonadota; class Alphaproteobacteria; order Rhizobiales; family Xanthobacteraceae; genus Xanthobacter; species Xanthobacter autotrophicus_C. The sequence goes on along the minus strand of NZ_JAIVFO010000066.1, from coordinate 18,248 downwards.
CCGGGAAGGTGCCCGGCGCCTCGTGAGGGGCGCGGCCATTGGGCATGCCGGGCGACAGCCGCAGCATGGCGGCGAGCGGCTTCAGGCCGGGGATCTTCGCCAGCAGGGGCGCGAACGGCTTGCCCACCATGGCCCCCATGAGGGCGAGGCGGAAGCGGTCCGGATAGGGCAGCACCTTGGCGAGCATGGCCCGCATCAGCCGGTCGCCGGGCGGCCGCACATAGGTCTTCTCGATATGGACCCGGGCCTGGTCTACCAGGTGCATGTAGTTCACGCCCGAGGGGCAGGTGGTCATGCAGGACAGGCAGGAGAGGCAGCGGTCGATATGCTTGACCTCCTGCTCTGTGGCCGGCCGGTCGTTTTCCAGCATGTCCTTGATGAGATAGATGCGCCCGCGCGGGGAATCCAGTTCGTCGCCGAGCAGCACATAGGTGGGGCAGGTGGCGGTGCAGAAGCCGCAATGCACGCAGGTGCGCAGGATCTTTTCCGCCTCCGCCACATGCGGGTCGGCGAGCTGGGCGAGGGAGAAATGGGTCTGCATCAGCGCTCAGCCGTGAAAGGGAGGCAGGGAACGGGAAGGACGGGGATGGGGCGCCATCTCACATCCCCGCATGGATGCGGCCGGGGTTCAGCACCAGGCCGGGGTCGAAGCTTTCCTTGACCCTTTTGGTCAGGGCCGCCAGCGCCCCGTCGAGGGGCTGGAACACCGCCGTGCGGGCGCGCTCGGCGGCGGTGGCGCGGATCAGGGTCGCGTGGCCGCCGTGGGGGGCAAGCCCCGCGCGCACCTCATCCCCATGGGCGCTCTCGCCGGGCAGGCACAGCCAGATGAGGCCGCCGGCCCAGTCGCAATAGGCCTCGCCGCCCAGATCGGCCGCAAGGCGCGTGGCCAAAGCCGGCCCGGCCATGGGCGCGGTGGAGAGGCGCCACACCGCCCGCTCGCCGAGGCCGCAGAACGGGGCCACATCGCGCACCGCCAGCCACAGGGCGCGGGAGGCGTCGGTCTCCAGAACATCCGCCGCGCCGAAGGGGGCGAGCACGGCGCGCAGCATGGTCCGCCGCGCGGTCACCGAGGGCGCGACGCCCTCAAGGCGCAGCGCCACCACGGCGGGCGATCCGCCAAGGCCCGGCAGGCGACCGGCCACGCCCTCGGGCAGGAAGGCGGCGCCGGACACCTCGCAGGACGAGCCCATGGCGGCCGACAGCGCCGCGGCCGCCGCCTCGGGGGAGGCGACCCTGGCCACCAGCGTCTCTTCCATGGGCGGGCGGGGCAGCACTTTCAGGGTGATCTCGGTGGCGACGCACAGCGTGCCGAAGGCACCGGCCATGAGGCGCGGCAGGTCGTAGCCGGTGACGTTCTTCACCACCCGGCCGCCAGACTTGAACGGCTCGCCGCGCCCAGACACCGCCTTGATGCCCAGGGCATGGTCGCGCACCGCGCCATGGCTGATGCGGCGCGGACCCGAAAGATTGACCGCGAACAGGCCCCCGAGGGTGCCGGAAGTCTTGCCCGACTCGGCCGAGCTGCCGAGGAGGGGGGCGGGGTCCATGGGCTCGAAGGCGAGCATCTGCCCGCTGGCCGCCAGCATGTTCTCGATGTCCGCGCGTGGGGTGGCGGCACGGGCGGAGAGCACCAGCTCCTCCGGCTCGTAGAGGGTGACGCCGGTGAGGGCGGACAGGTCGAGGGTGAGGTCGGTCTGGCTCGGGCGGCCCACGGCGCGCTTGGAGCCGTGCCCGCGGATCTCAAGCGTCTTGCCGGCGGAAAGCGCGGTGCGGACCGCGTCCGCGACCTCGCCCTCGTCGCGCGCTGCGATGATGTCGCTCATCGGATAGCCTTAGGCTGTTGGTGTGCGTCCAGAGCAATTCCAGCAAAAGTGCGAAGCGGCTTTGCGTCCGGAATTGCGATGAAACAAAGGTCTAGAGCATGTTCGGCGAACCGGTGTTTGTCGAACATGCTCTAGAAGCGCGGCAGGTCCGGGAAGGGCAGGGCGCCGCCGCTCACATGCATGCGGCCGAACTCGGCGCAGCGGTGGAGGGTGGGGAACACCTTGCCGGGATTGAGCAGGCTCTTGTCGTCGAACGCGCATTTCATGCGCTGCTGCTGGGCGAGGTCCACCTCGTTGAACATGGTGTCCATGAGGTCGCGCTTCTCCACCCCCACCCCGTGCTCGCCGGTGAGCACGCCGCCCACCTCCACGCACAGGCGCAGGATGTCGGCGCCGAAACTCTCGGCCGCGTGCAGCTCGCCGGGCGCGTTCGCGTCATAGAGAATGAGCGGGTGCAGATTGCCGTCGCCGGCATGGAACACGTTGGCGCAGCGCAGGCCGTATTTCGCCCCCAGCTCGCGCATGCGGGCCAGCACGAAGGGCAGTTGCCGGCGCGGGATGGTGCCGTCCATGCACAGATAGTCGGGCGACAGGCGCCCCACCGCCGGGAAGGCGGCCTTGCGCCCGGCCCAGAAGCCGAGTCGCTCGGCCTCGCTGGTGGAGACGCGCAGGGTGGTCGAGTTGCATCCTTGAGCGATGCGCGTCACCTCTTCCAGCAGATGCGCGCACTCCGCCTCCGGCCCATCCAGCTCGACGATGAGCAGGGCTTCCACGTCGAGGGGATAGCCCACGTTCACGAAGGCCTCGGCGGCGGCGATGGCGTCCTTGTCCATCATCTCGATGCCGGCCGGGATGATGCCGGCGGCGATGATCTTCGCCACGCATTCGCCGGCGTCTTCCGAGGTTGGGAAACCCACCAGCACGGCCCGGGCGGTGTCCGGCTTCTTCAGCAGGCGCACGGTGACTTCCGTCACCACGCCCAGCAGCCCCTCCGAGCCGATGACCACGGACAGCAGGTCGAGCCCGCCGGCGTCGAGATGCTTGCCGCCCAGGCGCACGATTTCGCCAGTGATGAGCACCAGCTCGGCGCCGAGCACATTGTTGGTGGTGAGGCCGTATTTCAGGCAGTGCACGCCGCCGGAATTCTCCGCCACATTGCCTCCGATGGTGCAGGCGATCTGCGAGGAGGGGTCGGGCGCGTAATAGAAGCCGAGATGGTCCACCGCCTTGGAGATGCCGAGGTTGGTCACCCCCGGCTGCACCACGGCGCAGCGGTTGGGGGTGTCGATCTCGATGATGCGGTTGAACTTGCCCAGCCCGAGCAGCACCGCATCCTCCAGCGGCAGGGCGCCGCCGGAGAGCGAGGTGCCGGCACCACGGGGCACCACGCGAATCTCGTTGTCGTGGCAGTATTTCAGTACCGCCGCCACCTGCGCGGTGGTGGAAGGCAGCACCACCACGAGGGGCAGCTGCCTGTAGGCGGTGAGGGCGTCCGATTCGTAAGGGCGCATCTCCCGCTCATGGGCGATGACGCCCTCGCCGGGGACGATGGCCTTGAGATCGGCGATGATGTCACTGCGGCGGGCGAGCACCCGCGCGTCTGCGTCCGGCATCCTGAGGCCCGGAGCTGTTCCCGTCATGTGGCGGTCCCTCTTTGAGCCCGTTCTCTTTAGAGGGAACTATAATCGGTTCACTGGGAAAAAACGTCGCGGATTGTTTCCGTGGCGGATAAAGTCGTCGTCGCGATCCAAAACAATCGGTCCCTCAGGCGGACGGAGGCGGGCCGGCACATGATCGGCAATCTGGGCGATCTTGAAATCTTCGCGCGCATCGTCACCGCGGGCAGCCTGTCGGCGGCCGGGCGGGAGATGGGCCTGTCGCCGCCGGTGGTGTCCAAGAGGGTGCAGCGGCTGGAGGAGCGCCTCGGCGCGCGGCTGTTCCAGCGCACCACCCGCAAGGTGACCCTCACCGAGGCCGGGCAGGGCTTCTACGAGCGGGTGGTGGCCATCCTTGCCTCCATCGAGGAGGCGGAGAGCCAGCTCGCCCGCAAGTCGTCCGAGGCACGGGGGCTGCTGCGGGTCTCGGCGCCCACCTCGTTCGGGCGGCTGCATATCGCGCCCCATCTGCGCCCGCTGCTCGACGCCAATCCGGACCTCACCATCGATCTTGAGCTGTCGGATTCCTTCGTGGACATCGTGGGCGAGGGCTTTGACGTGGCGGTGCGCATCGCCGATCTCGATGATTCGAGCCTGGTCGCCCGGCGCCTTGCCTCGGTTCACCGGGTGCTGTGCGCGACGCCGGACTATCTGGCGCGGGTGGGGGAGCCGCGGCACATTTCCGAACTGTCGGGCCACGTGCTGCTCGCCACCCACGGGCAGGACCCGTGGCGGCTGGAGGGGCCGGACGGGCCGGTGACGCTGCGGGTGCATTCCCAATTGCGCACCAATTCCAACGAGGTGGTGCGCGAGGCGGTGCTGGCCTCGGTGGGCATCGCGCTACGCTCCACGTGGGATGTGGGGCCGGAACTGCGCTCCGGCGCGCTGAAGGTGGTGCTGCCGCGCTGGCGGGCCTCGCACCGGGTGGGGCTGTTCGCGGTCTATCCCTCGCGCCGTTTCCTGCCGCAGAAGGTGCGGGTGTTCATCGACCACCTCGCCGCGCTCTACGGCCAGGTGCCGCCCTGGGACGAGGGTCTTGCCCATCTTCTGGAGCAGCAGCAGGCGGCTTGAGGGGGGACCTCTTCCGCATTCCTCCGGAATGTCGCGGCTTTGCTCCCCATGGTAACCGGATCGCTTCACGCGAGGCGGTGACAGCCATGAAGATTGCGATTCCCACCGGGGACTGGGCCTCTGTGGCCGGCCATGCGGGCAAGGCGCGGCGCTGGTTCATTTATGATCTGGAGGGCGTTGCCGCCGGCGATCCCCTGCCGGTGCCGGCGCGGGTGGAACTCGGCAAGGAAGAAGTCCTCCACCATTTCACCGACGATGGCCCGCATCCCCTCGACGGGGTGGCCCTGGTGGTGGCGGGCAGCGCGGGCGACGGCTTCCTGCGCCACATGAAGAAGCGGGGGACGGATGTTCTACTGACCGGAGAGAGCGATCCGGCCACCGCGCTGGCGAAGATCCTCGCCGGCGAGGCGCTGCCCGACCAGCGCTTCGACGTCACCACCACCCTGTGCAAGGTGCGCGACCTGTTCTCGCGCCACTGACGCGCCCGCGCGGATCAAGCCCGCGCGGCGCCTGAGCGTACCCACTTGTCCACCCACTTGGCCTCGGTCAACGACCGAGGCCGATGGGATCAGACATCCACGCTGGCGCGCAGGGCGTTTTCCTGGATGAACTCGCGCCGGGGCTCCACCGTGTCGCCCATGAGGCGGTTGAAGAGGTCGTCGGCGGCGTCCACTTCCTTCACCCGCACCTGGAGCAGCGAGCGGGCGTTGCGGTCCAGCGTGGTTTCCCAGAGCTGTTCCGGGTTCATCTCGCCCAGGCCTTTGTAGCGCTGGAGCGAGAGGCCCTTGCGGCCGGTGTCGGTGACCGCGTCGAACAGGTCCACGGCGCCGAACAGCACCTGCTCGTCATTCTTGCGCTTCAGCACGGACGCGGCGGCGAACACGCCCTCGAGGTCCCGCGCCAGATTGTCCAGCCGCCGCGCCTCGGGGGAGGCGACGAAGGCGTGGTCGATGCGCGCCACCTCGGCCACGCCGCGCACGGTACGGGAGAAGGTGTAGCCGGTTTCGTCGAACAGGCCGGTCCAGCCCCGTTCGGTCTCGTCCGCCAGGGCGTCGAGCCGCACCGCCACCTCGGCGGCGGCGGCGATGCCGGCGGCCTCGTCCTGCAAGGCCCCGGCGCCGAACGCGCCGGCCAACGCGGCCTGTTCCGCCACCGCACGGTTGTAGCGCGGGTGCATGGCGCCGAGCGCCGCGCGCATCAGGCGCGACACTTCCACCACATGGGCGAGGTCCGAGCCGGTACGCACCTCGCCGGAGGCCAGGTGCAGGGAAGCCTCGTCGAGCCCGGCGGTGATGAGATAGTCCTCCAGCGCCTTCTCGTCCTTGAGGTAGGTCTCGGACTTGCCGCGCGTCACCTTGTAGAGCGGCGGCTGGGCGATGAAGAGGTGGCCTGCGTCCACAAGCTCCGGCATCTGCCGGAAGAAGAAGGTGAGCAGCAGGGTGCGGATATGGGCGCCGTCCACGTCGGCGTCGGTCATGATGATGATCTTGTGGTAGCGCAGCTTGGCGAGGTCGAAGCCGCCCGAATGGCCGTCGTCGCGCCCGATGCCGGTGCCGAGGGCGGTGATCAGGGTGCCGATCTGCTCGGACGACAGCATCTTGTCGAAGCGCGCGCGCTCCACGTTCAGGATCTTGCCGCGCAGGGGCAGCACCGCCTGGAAGGCGCGGTCGCGGCCCTGCTTGGCGGAGCCGCCGGCCGAGTCACCCTCGACGATGAAGATCTCGGACTTGGCCGGGTCGCGCTCCTGACAGTCGGCAAGCTTGCCCGGCAGGGAGGCCACATCCAGCGGGCTCTTGCGCCGGGTGAGGTCGCGGGCCTTGCGGGCGGCCTCGCGGGCGGCGGCGGCTTCCACCACCTTGCCGATCACGTTCTTGGCTTCCGCCGGGTTCTCCTCGAACCAGACCGACAGCGCCTCGCTCACCAGGGATTCCACCACCGGGCGGACCTCGGAGGACACCAGCTTGTCCTTGGTCTGGGAGGAGAACTTGGGGTCCGGCACCTTCACGGAGAGCACGGCAGTGAGGCCCTCGCGGCAATCCTCGCCGGTGGGGTCCACCTTCTCCTTCTTGGCGATGCCGGAGGAATTGGCATAGCCGATCACCTGCCGGGTCAGGGCCGCGGCAAAGCCGGTGAAGTGGGTGCCGCGATCGCGCTGGGGAATGTTGTTGGTGAAGCACAGGATATTTTCGTGGTAGCCGTCGTTCCACGACAGCGCGGCTTCCACGGTCATGCCGTCCTTCTCGGCGCGGATCACCACCGGCTTCTGCAGCAGGGCGGACTTGGAGCGGTCGAGATATTTCACGAAGGCCTCGACGCCGCCTTCGTAATGCAGCTCCTCGCGCTTCACGTCGGCGGTGCGCGCGTCGGTGAGGATGATGAGCACGCCGGAATTCAGGAACGCCAGCTCGCGCAGACGGTGCTCCAGGGTGGCGTAGTCGAACTCGATCCTGGTGAAGGTCTCGGGGCTGGGGGTGAAGGTCACCCGGGTGCCGCGCTTGTCGGCGGGGGCGTCGCCCACCACCTTCAGCGGGGCTTCCGCGTCGCCATGGCGGAAGCGCATGAAGTGCTCCTTGCCATCGCGCCAGACGGTGAGGTCGAGGGTGGTGGACAGGGCGTTCACCACCGAGACGCCCACCCCGTGCAGGCCGCCGGAGACCTTGTACGAGTTCTGGTTGAACTTACCGCCCGCGTGCAGCTGGGTCATGATGACCTCGGCCGCCGAGACGCCCTCTTCCTTGTGGATATCGGTGGGGATGCCGCGGCCGTCGTCGGTCACCGTCACCGAGCCATCGGCGTTGAGGGTGACCGTGACTTCCTTGGCCCAGCCGGCCAGCGCCTCGTCGATGGCGTTGTCCACCACCTCGTACACCATGTGGTGGAGGCCGGAGCCGTCGTCGGTGTCGCCGATATACATGCCGGGTCGCTTGCGCACGGCATCGAGGCCCTTGAGGACCTGGATGGACTGGGCGCCGTAATCGTCGGGGGACGCGGCAGGCACGGGTGCGGCCATGATTGATCTCGAATCGTTGAGCGACTTATTGCGAATCTAGCGCAAAGTGGCGGTTATTTGGTGGCGGCTGCGCGTCTTTCCACGCCTTGGCCGGCGCGGTAGCGTGCAAAGCCATCGCTGCGCAACTTGCAGGCGGGGCATTCGCCGCAGCCGTAGCCCCAGGCGTGGCGCTTGCCGCGCTCGCCCAGGTAGCAGGTGTGGGTGTCTTCCACGATCAGGTCCACGAGGGCCGGGCCCCCGAGCCGTTCGGCAAGGCCCCAGGTCTCGGCCTTGTCAATCCACATGAGCGGGGTGTGGAGGACGAAACGCTTCTCCATGCCGAGGTTCAGGGCCACCTGCATGGCCTTGATTGTGTCGTCCCGGCAGTCGGGATAGCCGGAAAAATCGGTCTCGCACATGCCGCCGATGATGTGCTTGAGGCCCCGCCGGTAGGCCAGCGCCGCGGCGAAGGTGAGGAACACGAGGTTGCGGCCGGGCACGAAGGTGTTGGGCAGCCCGCTTTCCGCCATCTCCACCGCCACGTCGCGGGTGAGGGCGGTTTCGGAGATCTGGCCCAGCACCGGCATGTCCAGCACATGGTCCGCGCCGAGCCGTGCGGCCCACTGCGGCTTCAGGGCGGCGAAGGCCGTTCGCAGCACAGGGCGGCGCTCCAGCTCCACCGCGTGGCGCTGGCCGTAATGGAAGCCGAGGGTCTCCACCCGCCCGAAGCGCTCCAGCGCATAGGCGAGGCAGGTGGCCGAATCCTGCCCGCCGGAAAAGAGCACCAGCGCGCCCTCTTCCGTGTGGGCCTGTGCCTCAGTCATTCAGGATCGGTCCCCCGATGCGGTGCCCGCACTCATTCCCCCGGGGCCTTGGCATCGATGGAGATGGCGTGCAGGCCCTTGGCGATCTCGCCCTGGAGCAGGCCGTTGACCATGCGGTGGCGCTCGATGCGGCTCTTGCCGGTGAAGTCGGGGGCGACGACGCGGACGCGCAGGTGCGTCACTCCGCCATCCTCGCGGTGTTCGGCACCCTTGAGCTGGTGGCTCACGCCGGCATGGCCGGCATGCTTGTGGCTCTCGTCCTCAAGCTCGAGAAACACCGGGGTAAGGCCCTGTTCGAGGGTCTGGCGGATGGCGGAAAGGGAGGTCTGCGACATGGAAAATCCAATGGCTGAAATGGAACGGACCAAAGGCGCGGCACCCAAGATGGCGCTCCGCCGGAGGGCGCATTATATGAGGATTGTCGCAGCCCGCCTAATCCGCGCGCGGGCAGGGCGCCAAGGCTCAGCCGACGCCCGCGACGATGCCCCTGTCAGCGCCCGTTCGGTGGGGTCCACCCGCCTCGTTCTCCACCTCGTTTCTTGCCGCGCCGCGGTACGGCGCTCATAATCGCTTCGCCATGAAATTGAATTCCCCTCTCTTCGACCGAATCCGGGTGAAGCCCGCGGAGGACCGGCGCACCCGCCGGTTCCTTCAGGGCTGCCAATGGCCCGGCTGTGCGGCGGAGGGAAGCCACAAGGCGCCCAAGGGCCGGCATCAGGAGGGCCAGTACTGGCACTACTGCATCGACCACGTGCGCGAATATAACCAGTCCTACAATTACTTCGCCGGCATGACCGACGACGCCGTCTACGCCTACCAGAAGGATGCGCTGACTGGCCACCGCCCCACCTGGAAGATGGGCGCGAAGGGCGACGGCCAGCCCGGCGCGGCGTCCCATACGGCCCCCGATCCGGACGGCATGCGCGACCCCTTCGGCTTTACCGCCGAGATGGGCGGCGCCTTTCGCGCCGACCGGCCGGAGCCCGACGGGCGCATCGTGCGCACCACGGAACGCCGGGCGCTGGAGCTGATGGGGCTGGAGATGTCCGCCGAGCCGGCGGAGATCAAGGCCCGCTACAAGGCGCTGGTGAAGCTGCACCACCCGGACGCCAATGGCGGCGACCGCTCGTCCGAGGACCGGCTGCGCAGCGTCATCCAGGCCTATAACAGCCTCAAGCAGGCAGGTTTCTGCTGACCGATCCGAAGGATGGCCGGCTTCACGCGGCTGCGGACCTCAACGGCCCCGCACCGGAACGAACACAGGGAAGAGGCGCGCCGCGCGCGTCGACGGAGGAGTTATGAGCGTCACGGAGACCATTGCCCCGACCCCGGACATGAAGGTGTCGGTTCGCCAGACGTTCGGCATCGACATCGACATGGATGTACCGGCCTTCTCCGAGGCGGACTCTCACGTGCCGGAGCTGGATCCCGACTATCTGTTCGATCGGCCCACCACCCTCGCCATCCTCGCCGGCTTTGCCCGCAACCGCCGGGTGATGGTGACTGGCTACCACGGTACCGGCAAGTCGACCCATATCGAGCAGGTGGCGGCGCGGCTGAACTGGCCGTGCGTGCGCATCAACCTCGACAGCCACATCTCGCGCATCGACCTTATCGGCAAGGATGCGATCGTGGTGAAGGATGGCCTGCAGGTCACCGAATTCCGCGACGGCATCCTGCCGTGGGCGTACCAGAACAACGTCGCCCTGGTATTCGACGAATATGACGCCGGCCGCCCGGACGTGATGTTCGTGATCCAGCGCGTGCTGGAATCCTCCGGCCGCCTCACCCTGCTCGACCAGAGCCGGGTGATCCGCCCCCATCCCGCCTTCCGGCTGTTCGCCACCGCCAACACCATCGGCCTCGGCGACACCACCGGCCTCTATCACGGCACCCAGCAGATCAACCAGGCGCAGATGGACCGCTGGTCCATCGTCACCGCGCTGAATTATCTGGCCCACGACAAGGAAGTGGACATCGTGCTCGCCAAGGCGAAGCACTTCCAGAACACCGAGGGGCGCGACACGGTGAACCGCATGGTGCGCCTGGCCGACCTGACCCGTCAGGCGTTCATGAACGGCGACCTCTCCACCGTCATGAGCCCGCGCACGGTGATCACCTGGGCGGAAAATACCGACATCTTCCGCGACATCGCCTTCGCGCTGCGGGTCACCTTCCTCAACAAGTGCGACGAGCTGGAGCGGCCGCTGGTGGCCGAGTTCTTCCAGCGCTGCTTCGGCCAGGAGCTGACCGAGAGCACCGTGAACGTCGCCTTGTCCTGAGCCGGGTCCAGTCCCGGCTCCCTCCATCCTGATACGAGACGCAGCATACGAGGCGCATTGATGGCCCCGACCAACCGCACCCCCGGAAAGGCGCCGAAGGAAGCCCCCGCCGAGCCCTTCAAGCGGGCGGTGGCGGGCTGCTTCAAGGCCATTGCCGGCGTCGCCGAGTTCGAGGTGACCTTCGCCTCGGAGCGGCCGGCGCTGGCGCCCGACCGTGTGCGCCTGCCCGAGCCGCCCCGCCGCTTCACCCTGCAGGACGCCGCCATCGTGCGCGGCCATGCGGACAGCCTCGCCCTGCGCCGGGCGTGTCACGACCCCAAGGTCCATCGCAAGATGCTGCCCCAGGGCGAGACCGCCCGCGCCGTGTTCGAGGCGGTGGAGCAGGCCCGGGTCGAGGCCATCGGCGGCATCCGCATGCCGGGCGTGAAGCGCAACCTCGCGGCCATGCTGCAGGATCGCTACCATCGCGGCAGCTTCGCCGACATCACCGAGCGCTCGGAAGCGCCCATCGAGGACGCCATCGCCCTCCTGGTGCGCGAGCGCCTCACCGGCGAGCCGCCGCCCCCGGATGCGCGCAAGATCGTCGATCTCTGGCGCTCCTATATCGAGGACCGCGCCTCCGGCGACCTCGCCCGCCTGTCCGACAGCATCGAGAACCAGAAGCGCTTCGGCGAGATCGCCCGCGACCTCCTCGCCTCCCTCGACATGGGCGAGGAAAGCGGCCTCGACACCGAGCAGGAGCCCGACGATTCCGACGCCGAGGGCGGTTCGCAGGAGGAGGGCGGCGAGAGCGGCGACGCCAAGGAGGACGACAGCCAGCAGGGCGCCACCGAGGTCGAGGCCGAATTGTCCGAAGAGGACATGCCCGACAGTGCCGCCGAGAGCGATGCCGCCCCGCCCGCCGAGGCGCCGGACGGCACCGAGATGGGCGACAGCGAGGAGCCGGCCGAGCCCTGGCAGCCGCGCCCGCCCGTGACCCACGACAATCGCGGGCCGGAATATCACGCCTTCACCACCAAGTTCGACGAGGAGACCACGGCGGAGGACCTGTGCGACCCCGAGGAGCTGACGCGGCTGCGGTCCTATCTGGACAAGCAGCTCGCCCATCTCCAGGGCGTGGTGGCGCGGCTCGCCAACCGCTTGCAGCGGCGCCTGATGGCCCAGCAGAACCGGGCCTGGGAGTTCGACCTGGAGGAAGGTGTGCTTGATCCGGCGCGGCTTGCCCGCGTCATCATGGATCCCACCGCCGCCCTGTCCTTCAAGCGCGAGCGCGACACCGACTTCCGCGACACGGTGGTGACGCTGCTCATCGACAATTCCGGCTCCATGCGCGGCCGGCCCATCACGGTGGCCGCCACCTGCGCCGATATTCTCGCCCGCACGCTGGAGCGCTGCGGCGTGAAGGTGGAGGTGCTCGGCTTCACCACCAAGGCGTGGAAGGGCGGGCAATCCCGCGAGGGGTGGCTTGCCGCCGGCAAGCCGGTGGGTCCCGGCCGGCTGAACGACCTGCGCCACATCATCTACAAGGCGGCCGACGCCCCCTGGCGGCGGGCGCGGCGCAACCTCGGCCTGATGATGCGCGAGGGCCTGCTGAAGGAGAATATCGACGGCGAGGCGCTGGACTGGGCGCACAAGCGCCTTTTGGCCCGCACCGAATCCCGGCGCATCCTGATGATGATCTCCGACGGCGCGCCGGTGGACGACAGCACCCTCTCCGTGAACGCCGGCAATTATCTGGAGCGCCACCTGCGGCACATCATCTCCGAGATCGAGACCCGCTCGCCGGTGGAGCTGATCGCCATCGGCATCGGCCATGACGTGACGCGCTATTATCGCCGCGCCGTCACCATCGTGGATGCCGAGGAACTGGGCGGCGTGATGACCGAGAAGCTGGCCGAGCTGTTCGAGGATGAACCCAAGGCCGCGCCCCGCGGGCGGCTACATTGAGGCGAGGGACCCGCTTCGCCTTCGGTTTCGCGGCGGCAGGGCTGGGCCTTGCCGCCGTGGTCGCCACCTCCGGGCTCCTGGCCAAGCCGCTGGCGCTGCCGACGACGCCGGAGGCGATCACGGTCGCCGCCCGGCCCATCGCCGGCTTCCGCACGGGCGAGGATAAACACCGGTTCGGCGCCCTCGATTTCCGCGGCGGGCTGGTGCTCACCTCCGACTTTTCCGGCTTCGGCGGCATCTCCGGCTTCTCATTGGCGGAGGACGGCCGCTTCCTCGCCATCACCGATGCCGGCCTGTTCCTCTCCGGCCGCCTCGACACCGACGGCGACCGGCCCACCGGCCTGTCCGATGTCCAGGCCGTGGCCCTGCTCGATTCCCAGGGCCGGGTGCAGGCCGCCCGTGGCCGCCCCGACGTGGAGGCGGTCACAATCGCGCCCGACGCCGTCTATGTGGCCATGGAGACCGTGAACGAGGTCTGGCGCTATCCGCCCGATCCCTTGGGCCAGAAGGGCACGCAGGTGCCCGCGCCCGCCATCCGCGACCTGCGCCGCAATGCCGGTCTGGAGAGCCTCGTCTTTGTTTCCTCCGGCCCGCTGCGGGGCGCGCTTCTCGCCATCGGCGAGGAAGGGGCGACCCAGGCGGAGGACCTGCCCGGCTTCATCCTTGGGGGTCGACAGCCCGGCAGCTTCACCGTGGTAAAGAGCGGTCCGTTCGATGCCACGGACCTCGCGCTCGGTCCCGACGGCGACCTGTTCCTGCTGGAGCGCCACTATTCGCCCCTCACCGGGGTGCTCCTGCAGATCCGCCGCTTCGCCCTGGCGGACGTGAAGCCGGGCGCCCGGCTGGAAGGCGAGGTGCTCGGCACCTTCGACATGGGCTATGAGATCGACAATATGGAAGGGCTCGCGGTGACCCGCAGCGCCGCCGGCGAAACCCTGCTGACCATGGTTTCCGACGACAATTTCAGCATGATCCAGCGCACGCTCCTGCTGCGCTTCGCCGTGGTTCGGGACTGAGCAATTTTGTCCACATAATTTTATTTATGTTCCTCTTTTGTTCTAACATACAATCGCCTCAAATCAGCGCAAACTGATTCTCGATCAATGAGGAGGGACCCTATGACATTTGATGCTCCTTGGTGGGATGATTAAACGGTGATAAATGTCCCCCCGATCTTGATCGGGGGGACATTTTTTATGGAATCGACCTTATTCAACAAGATCGGACTTTTTTTTGGCCTAGATAATATTACTGAAATTGGTGAAGGGTACGCAATTTTATTGACATCAATATTTATAATTGTTGGATGGCATATTAGTAATTTGATTTCAAAAAATGTCGAAATGAATAAAAATACATATGAACTTGGTGAAATAACTTCTGGCACAAAGTTAAAAGAAGAGCTTAGTAAATTATCAAAATATATTAATGAAAGATCTCCTCTTCCGTCTCGCAAAGATATGGATGATGAGACGAGAAGGTCTGTCTCTTATGTTTTGAACCATCTGGAATATATCGCATCAGCGGTAAACATTGGATATCTTTCAGAAAGATATCTATATGTGACCAGCCATTCCATGGTCTGCCTTATATACATAGTGTCTATGAACTATATATTGGAAATGAGATCCTTAAGAGGGGCAAAGACATTTTATCGAAATTTCGAAATGTTGTACGTGCGCTATTTTTTTCGAAGCAAAAGCTCTTTTATAAGAATTCCAGAATTAATAATTGGAGAAAAGCTATTTACTGCATCATACTTCGAATTTAGACTACATTATGTCTTTATTAGTTATATTTTTGACCTCCCGAAAAAGTACACAGACAACGATCAGTATAAACTTAAAAGAATATACCATTATTACAAATGGGGAATGAGAGCCATTATTTTGTACATCGCATTTTTATATTATATTGCCTATGGAGTTTAATGGTCCATCGTTTTGAGTGGATGCCCCCTCGTTCCCGCTTCCCTTGCCGCGCAAGGTGCCCCATGCCCATATGCGCCCGGCCGCGAGGGCCGAACGAAGGGGCGCTTCATGCTGCTGACCGGTCCGAACCTGTTTGTGCTCGTCCTGCTCGTGCTCGCGGTGGCGGTGGTCTTCTCCGGGGTGAAGACGGTGCCGCAGGGCTACCAGTACACGGTGGAGCGCTTCCGCCGGTACACCAAGACGCTCCAGCCCGGCCTCAACCTCATCGTCCCGTTCATCGACCGCATCGGCAACAAGGTGAACGTGATGGAGCAGGTGCTCCCGGTGCCGACCCAGGAGGTCATCACCAAGGACAACGCCACCGTCGCGGTGGACGGGGTCGCCTTCTACCAGGTGTTCGACGCGGCCCGCGCCTCCTACGAGGTGGCCCGGCTCGACACCGCCATCCTGGCCCTGACCATGACCAACATCCGCACCGTCATGGGCTCCATGGACCTCGACCAGCTCTTGTCCCACCGCGACGAGATCAACGTGCGCCTGCTGCGGGTGGTGGATGCCGCCGCCTCGCCGTGGGGCATCAAGATCACCCGGGTGGAGATCAAGGACATCGTGCCGCCGGCGGATCTGGTCAACGCCATGGGCCGGCAGATGAAGGCGGAGCGCGAGAAGCGCGCCATCATCCTGGAGGCCGAGGGCCAGCGCCAGTCCGAGATCCTGAAGGCGGAAGGCCAGAAGCAGGGCCAGATCCTCCAGGCCGAAGGCCGGCGCGAGGCCGCCTTCCGCGATGCCGAGGCGCGCGAGCGGCTGGCGGAGGCCGACGCCAAGGCCACCCAGATGCTCTCCGCCGCGGTGGAGAGCGGCGACCCGGCGGCGCTGAACTATTACATCGCCGAGAAATACGTGAAGGCGTTCGAGGCCATGGGCACCGCGCCCAACCAGAAGGTGGTGCTGGTGCCCTATGAAGGCACCGCGCTCCTCGGCTCGCTCACCGGCATCGGCGAGATTGCGCGCGCGGCGTTCGGCGGCGAGGGGCCGTCGGGTCCCCGCCCGCCGATTTCCGGCAACCGGCGGCCCACCGGGCCCGCCACCGTGCCGCCCCCGGTCCACGGCTGAGGGCGCGCCATGCTCTCCGATCCCGGGTCGGTCGTTGGACCATGGACCTGGTTCATCCTGGGCGGGGTGCTGCTGGTGGCGGAGATCGCCGCGCCGGGCGCCTTCCTGCTTTGGCTGGGACTCGCGGCGCTGGTCACCGGCGCATTGTCTTACGTGGTGGGCCTGAGCTGGCAGAGCGAAGTGCTGGCCTTCGCGGCGCTGGCGGTGATCGCGGTGCTGGTGGGCCGCAGGATCAGCCCGGCGCCCGGCCGCGCCTCCGACCGGCCGTTCCTGAACCGGCGGCCGGAAGGCTTCGTCGGGCGTGTGTTCACGCTGGATGAGCCCATCGTGGATGGGATCGGGCTGGTGCGCATCGACGATACGGTCTGGCGCATCGAAGGTCCGGACCTCGCCGCCGGCGCAGAGGTGAAGGTGGTTGCCGCCGATGGCGCCACGCTGAAGGTGGAAGCGGCGGGGGGCTGAGACGGGGGTGTTCCGGCGGGTTGCCGGAACCGGCCTTGAGGGCCGCACCTGCGGAACACCCGCATCCGGAGCGAAACCCTTCCTCTCGGCGCCGATCGAGGTCCGGCGCCGTCGATATCAGTTCAGCCCGCGCAGCAGGCGATCGAGATAATCGAGTTCGAGCTGCGGCCGCGTCGGCTCCTCCAGGCGCCGGCGCAGTTCCTCCAGCACGCGGCGGGCGCGCTGGGCGTCGACCTCGTCCGGCACTTTCACCGAGAAGTCGTCGCCATAATCCTGGCTGCGCAGGGGCCGGCCCATGGGGTCGGTGCGCTGGGCGGCTTCCTCGCCGGGGCCGCCGGGACCCGGGCCATCCTGGTTGCCACGCTGGCCCTCGGCCATGGCCTGGGCGCCCTGGCGCAGGGCCTGGAGCGCCCGGCCCTCGGCGTCGAGCGCGCCCTGGCCTTCGCCACGGCCCAGCGCTTCCTCGGCCTCGCGCATGGCGTCGCCGGCCCGGCCCAGGGCATCGCCGGCGCGGTCCATGGCCTCGTTGCCCTCGCCGTTCTGGCCCTGCTGCTGGCCGGGGCCACCCTGTTGTCCTTGCTGGCCCTGCTGCATGCGGCGCATCTCGTCCAGCATGCGGCCGAGGCGGCGGCGCAGCTCCTGCTGGTTCTGCTGGAGATCGCCGAAGCCGTTCTCGCCCTGCTGGCCTTGCTCGCCCTGCTGCCCCTGCTGGCCGCGCTGTCCCTGTTGCCCTTGCTGCCCCTGCTGCCCGTTCTGCTGGCCCTGCCGGTTCTGGCGCCAGGTGCGGTCGCGCAGGCGCTGCTGCTCCTGGATCATCTTGCCCAGTTCGTTCTGCTGCTCGTTCTGGCGCCCGGCCTGCTGGCGGCCGCCGGGCTTCATGTTTTCCATCATGGCCTGCAGCTCGTCCAGCAGCGCCTTGGCGGCATCCCGATTGCCCGAGCGGGCGAGATTTTCGATGCGGTCCAGCATGCGCTGGAGGTCCTGCGGGCGCACGATGCGGGTTGAGGGGTCGAGGGGGCGGGCATCGGTGTTGCCGTCGCGCTGCGCCTGCTCGGCCAGCTGGCGCATCATCTTGTCCATGGCGGCGCGCAGGTCCTGGGTGAGGCGCTTGATTTCCTCCTCGCTGGCCCCGCGCTCCAGCGCCTCGCGCAGCGCCTCCTGCGCGGCCTTCAGCTCGCGCTCGGCCTCCGACAAGGTGCCGTCCTCGATCAGGACCGCCACCTCCCACAGATAATCCACCAGCGCGCGCAAATCGTCGTCGTTGCGGGCGGTCCGGGCGCGGACGAGCGCCGTGGCGAGGCCGAGATATTCGCCCGCCGCCGGCGTGAACTGCTCGGGAGCCGTGGTGAGGGCCTTGAGCACCGCCACCAGCCGCCGCCGGTTGGCGGGATCGAAGGCGAGGCGCCGCCGCTCGTCGATGAGGGCGCGGGCCAGGGGCTTGGAGAAGCTGCGCGCCGGCAGGCGCACGGTGCGGGTCTCGCTCACGCCCTCATTGCCGGCTTCGTCGCGGGCCTTGAGGGTCACGCTCACGCGGGCGCCGGCCCAGGGATGGGCGACGAGGTCCTTGGAGGTCTGCGCCGCGCCGCTCTTGCCGCCGGCGGGCAGGGACAGCTTGAGGTCCGGCGGCGGCACCAGCGGCTGCGCCAGCCTGGGCGGCGTCGCGCCGGGCCGCGGGAACAGGGGCGGCTCGGGCGGCAGCGGGGCGAACACGGCCTCGGCCTCCTTCACCCCGTAATCGTCCTCCATGCGGTAGGCCAGCACCAGGGCATTGCGCGGCCCGGTCTGCGGGTCCTTGGCGAAGGCGATGGCGGGCTTTTGGTCCGGCAGCGCCTTGAAATGCCACATGAGGCGGCGCTGGTCGGGACCGAGGAAGGTGACGTCCGCGTCTTCCTTGATGACATAGCGGCGCTCGCCGGTGGCCGGCGCGGGGGCGTCGCCCTCGGTCTTCACCTCGGAGACCCCGCCTTCCAGCTTGAGGGACGCGGCGTCGATGCCCGCGCCGCGCACCACCAGCACGCTGCCCGTGGGCACCTGCAGCGCGGCAGCATTCAGCGAGGAGGGATCGTCCGAGCGCAGGCCCGGCAGCACCACCGGCGGGCGGGCGGTATAGCCGGGCGGATCCTGTCTCTTATACACAACTCCGAGCCCACG
>NZ_JAIVFO010000065.1 GCF_029991245.1 Xanthobacter autotrophicus | reverse complement strand
GACCCGCCCACCCCGTGCCGGTCAGGGCTTGGCACGGGATCCTGGCAGGCGCGCCCGACGCGAGGCCGGCAGGGCGCGGACGTCGCACGGATTAATAGGGAATCAGGTCTAGCACGCGCTATCGGGGAGCGAATGTGGAGACTGATCCAAAAGGGATCGAATCCGCCACGCCCGATCCGGCGTTTGCCTCGCTTGAAAACACAGGGGGGGAAGCAGGCGCGGCCATGCGGGGCGCAGCGATTCGCGCGTCCCTTCTGATTCGCCCGCTTCCAGCCTCGCCGCCTCCCCCTCGCCAACGCCTGCCGCGCCGCCGCCTGCCTTGACAGGCGTCGGCGCGCGCAAGGCTGCACGGGAGGCGCGCGGGTCAGGCCGGGCGCGCGCTTCCACGAGAAGTGGGCTCAGGTAACGCGTGTGTGCGGGAGTGGTGGAGCCAGGCGGAATCGAACCGCCGACCTCTTGAATGCCATTCAAGCGCTCTCCCAACTGAGCTATGGCCCCACGCGGGGAAGCGTGGTCGCGTCCGGGACGATCCGGGCGAAAGCCCGAACCGCGTGCCGCACGCTGATGGGAAATTTGGTGGAGCCAGGCGGAATCGAACCGCCGACCTCTTGAATGCCATTCAAGCGCTCTCCCAACTGAGCTATGGCCCCACACACCGCAGCCTGCGCGCAGGACGCTCCGTTGGGGGGAGGCGCCGGATCTGCGTGCCGGGAAATCCGCGGCGGATGCTCGGTGAACCCAAGTCGTGAAACCAGGTCCGCCGAGCGAGAGCGGCCTTTAAGCACAGGCCGCGTCGGGTATCAAGCCTCTTCGTCGTCCTCGAGGCCTTCACCGATGAGATCGGAGACGTCGTCCCCATCATCTTCGTCTTCTTCGAGGAAGGTGTCGTCGTCACCGGCCTCGATGTCGTCATCCACGTCCACATCGTCGCCCACGACCACCTTGGCGGGGGCGGCGGCTTCCTCGTCCGCCTCCTCGAGGCTGATGACCTCGGCCTCGGTGTCCTCGGCTTCAACCTCCTCGACCGCGCCACGCGGCTCGGCTCGGCTCGACCCGCGGACGGCGGGTTCGAAATAGGATCGCGGATAGGACTCCCCCGTGAACGGCGACACGACGGGGTCCTTATTCAGGTCGTAGAACTTGCGCCCCGTAACAGGACAGATGCGCTTCGTGCCGAGTTCAGCTTTCGCCACGGCAAAGATCCTCGGAAGGGCTAAACAGGAGCGTGCTCCATTGGCGCCAGACGTATCCCCTGTCAAGGCCCGATCATCAGGCAGGCGCGGGGCGGTGACGCCTCGCCGCGCCCTGTGCTAGAGCACGCCCCGGTCGGCTTGCTCGGCAAGGCGACCGGATCCGGCTCCCCGCGAGCCGGCGTGCAAACAAGAAACCATCGCCCGGCAAACCATCGCCGGAGTCATTATCGCCCAAGACGCCAACGCCTGACGCCAACGCTTGAGGAAAGCCCCCATGTCCGCCACCCGCAGCGCCGCCCCTGCCTCCGGCCACGGCGACGGCCCGGCTGAGCCCGCGACCGCCCTTCGCTCCCCTGCGCTCACCGGCCGCGTGCGCGTGCCGGGCGACAAGTCGGTGTCGCACCGTGCGCTGATCTTCGGCCTGTTCGCGGAGGGCATCACCCGCATCACCGGCCTGCTGGAAGGCGAGGACGTGCTGAACACCGCCAAGGCCTGCGCCGGGCTGGGCGCGCGCGTCACCCGCCGTGGCCCCGGCGACTGGGAGGTGGAGGGTGCCGGCGCCAACGGGCTGTCCACCCCCGCCGCCCCACTGGATTTCGGCAATTCCGGCACCGGCGTGCGCCTGATGATGGGCGCGGTGGCCGGGCAGGACGTGACCGCCACCTTCGACGGCGACGCCAGCCTCCGGCGCCGCCCCATGAAGCGCGTGCTCGACCCGCTCACCGCCATGGGGGTGGAGATCGTGGACAGCGCCGAGGGCGGGCGCCTGCCGCTGACCCTTCGGGGCAGCGACGCCACCAGGGCCATCACCTACGAGACCCCGATGCCGTCCGCGCAGGTGAAGTCCGCGGTGCTGCTGGCCGGCCTCGGCGCCGCGGGCGAGACCGTGGTGATCGAGCGCGAGGCCACCCGCGACCACACCGAGCGCATGCTCGCCCATTTCGGCGCCGACGTGCGGGTGGAGCCCCACGGCGCCCACGGCCGCCGCATCGCCTTGAAGGGCCGGCCCACGCTCGTGGCCGCCCCGGTGGACGTGCCGGCCGACCCCTCCTCCGCCGCCTTCCCGCTGGTGGCGGCGCTGATCGTGCCCGGCTCCGACGTGACGCTCACCGACGTGATGATGAACCCGCTGCGCACCGGCCTCATCACCACGCTGCTCGAAATGGGCGCCAGCATCGAGGTGGTGGCCGAGCGCACCGAGGGCGGCGAGCATGTGGCCGACCTGCGCGTGCGCCATTCCCGCCTGAAGGGCGTGGAGGTGCCCCCCGAGCGGGCGCCAGCCATGATCGACGAATATCCCGTCCTTGCCGTTGCCGCCGCCTTCGCGGAGGGCGTCACCGCCATGCGCGGCCTCTCCGAGCTGCGGGTGAAGGAAAGCGACCGCCTCGCGGCAGTGGCGGACGGCCTTGCGGCCTGCGGCGTGGCCCATGAGGTGGTGGGGGATGATCTCCTCGTCACCGGCGCCGCCACGGTGAAGGGCGGCGGCCCGGTGGCCACCCACATGGATCACCGCATCGCCATGTCGTTCCTGGTGCTGGGCCTTGCCAGCGAGGACGGCGTGAGCGTGGACGACGTGGCCTTCATCGCCACCTCCTTCCCCACCTTCATGCCCATGATGCGCGCCCTCGGCGCCGTCATCGCGTGAGGGTGACAGCCGTGGTCATCGCCATCGACGGGCCGGCGGCCTCCGGCAAGGGCACCCTGGCCCGCCGGCTCGCCGCTCATTACGACCTGCCCCACCTCGACACCGGCCTGCTCTACCGGGCCGTGGGGGCCATCGTGCTGGCGCAGGGGCGGCTTGAGGACGAGGCGGCCTCGGTGGAGGCGGCGCGGGCGCTGGACGTGGCCACGCTCGATCCCGAGGCCCTGCGCACGGCGGAACTGGGCGAGGCGGCCTCCGTGGTGGCGGCGCGCGGCGGCGTACGCGCGGCGCTGCTGGATCTCCAGCACCGATTCGCGGCCCAGCCCGGCGGCGCGGTGCTGGACGGGCGGGACATCGGCACCGTCATCTGTCCGCAGGCGCAGGCCAAGCTGTTCGTCACCGCCACGCCGGAGGTGCGGGCGCAGCGGCGCCACCGCGAACTGATCGGGCGGGGCGAGGACGTGGCCTACGACACCATCCTGGCTGATATCCGCAAGCGCGACGAGCGTGATTCGGCCCGCGCCGCCGCCCCGCTGCTGCAGGCGGACGACGCGGTGCTGCTGGACACTTCGGCGCTTGATATTGCCCAGGCGTTCGCCGCGGCGCTGGCCATCGTGGAGGCGCGGCAACAGGGGCGTTGAATGCTCAAGCCTTCAGCCGGTCGAAGGTGCGCGCCATCTCCTCGCGGCTCACATGGTCGATGATGGCGGGCTCAAACACGTCCGTGCCGGCGGCGAAGGCCGCTTCCGCATCGCTCCGCGCCAAAGCGATCCGCAGCGCGCCCACAAGATCATAGAGCGCCCACGGGTGGCCGGTATCGCGCAGCGCCGATTGCAGCGCCCCCTGCACCAGCGCCCGCACGGTGCGATGGGATTCGGAGACCGGCACCTCGTCGGCCTCGCCCTCCAGCGCGGCGACGCAGGCCTCCTCGTTGAACGAGACGTGGCCCCGGCAGGCTAGCGGACGCACCGGATAGATCACGCAGATGCCCTCCACCAGGAACGGGCACTCCCGCCCCAGCGCCATGGTGCCGGAGGCTTCGGGCGCGATGGCCGACGCGGCAGCGAGGCGCGCAGGCAGGTCGATGCCCACCTTGCGGAAGCCATCCGCCATGGCCCGCACATAGCGCGCCACCATCAGCACCTCGGGGGCGGTGGCCACCACCTGGATCCGGCAGCAGGTGCCGCAGCCCTTGCGGCAGGCCAGCTGTGGCAGGTCCTTGGCCTGCTCGGCCACATTGTGCTCGTAGCTGGAAAACGCCTGCATCCAGATGCGGTCGAGCAGGTTCGCCGCGTCCCTGTGGGCACCCAGCGTGGTGCCGAAGGCTTCGTGCTGGGCGCGGAAAAACGAGGCCGGCCCGGCCTCTTCACGCGCATCCTCCGCCCGCCCCTCTGAAGCGTTCGCCACGGCAAGCCTCCGAATATTCCGTCCGCCCGCAACGGGCGCCGCGCCACGCTCCCCAAGATGGGAAGCCGGCGCATTGAGATGGAACAAGCTATGTTTCCCCGAATACAACGATCAACAGAGGGAAACTGCGTAGGGGGCAGCTTGGAGGACTTTGGGGGACCGTCGCGAAAGGAGGAACCCGCACCGGCGCGGCGCGGGCTCCCGGTATCTCAGAAGAAGGTGCCGACCACGCTGGTGTGCTCCACCGACGGGGCGCTGGCGAAATGGGGGCTGGCGAGGCGGCGCCATTCCTGGAATTCGGGGGCGTTGCGGAAGTGGACCATGTGGTCCTCCACGCTGTCCCAGGTCACCACCAGATAATAGCAGCTGGGCTTTTCCACCGAGCGCTCGAGCGACAGGCCGCGGCAACCGCGCGACTTCTGGAAGAACGGGGCGGCTTCCTTCACCGCGGCCTCGAAAGCAGCTTCCGAGCCTTCCTTGATGTCGAGGGTGG
Organism: Xanthobacter autotrophicus; assembly: GCF_029991245.1. GTDB lineage: Bacteria > Pseudomonadota > Alphaproteobacteria > Rhizobiales > Xanthobacteraceae > Xanthobacter > Xanthobacter autotrophicus_C. The sequence goes on along the minus strand of NZ_JAIVFO010000065.1, from coordinate 20,694 downwards.
CGATCTCATAGACCATGATGTTTTCCTTCGCAGCGGCGGCCCGTCCGCGCCGCCGCGCGGGACATTAAGGCTTCGTCCTGTCGAGGCAAGATCGTCCGGGACCGGACCCTGCGCCCGCCAACACCTTTGCCAACACACTTGCCAAGCCGGGAGGGAAGAGGCAAACCCGCACCATCATTGCGAAACACGAGCTTTGCCATGGCCCATTGGCTCTACAAGTCCGAACCCTTCAAATGGTCGTGGGACATGCAGGTGAAGGCCGGCGCCAAAGGCACCCACTGGGACGGGGTGCGCAACCACCTCGCCAAGCAGCAGCTCCTGGCCATGAAGACCGGCGACCGGGGCTTCTTCTACCATTCCAACGAGGGCAAGGAGATCGTCGGCATCGTGGAGGTCATCAAGGAGGCCTACCCCGACCCCTCCGACCCGTCCGGCAAGTTCTTCATGGTGGACATCAAGGCGGTGAAGCCGCTGAAGACGCCGGTGACGCTCGCCGCCGTCAAGGCCGAGCCCCGGCTCCAGGAGATGGCGCTCATCAAGTTCTCCCGCCTCTCGGTGCAGCCGGTGAGCGACGAGGAATGGGATATCGTCTGCGGGATGGGCGGGGTGTGAGAGCGCCCATCGCCGACCCGCTCGCCTTCATCCGCGCCGAAACCCGCCTCAACCCGGTGCCGCTGGTGCCGGAAATCTCGCTCTACATGGCCGACGAGGCGGTGCCCATCTGGCAGCGCACCGAGGAGGAGCTGGGCGAGATGGGCCTGCCGCCGCCGTTCTGGGCCTTCGCCTGGGCCGGCGGACAGGCTCTGGCGCGGCATGTGCTCGACCATCCGGCAACGGTGGCGGGCCGGACCGTGCTGGATTTCGCCTCCGGCTCCGGCCTCGTGGGCATCGCCGCCATGAAGGCGGGGGCGGCGGCCGTCACCTGCGCCGACATCGACCCCTTCGCCCGCGCCGCCATCGGCCTCAACGGGCAGGCCAACGGCGTGGCCCTCGCCGCCACCGACCATGACCTCATCGGCACGGACGAAGGCTGGGACACCGTGCTCGCCGGCGACATCGCCTATGAGAAGGACCTGTCCGCGCGGGTGTTCGACTGGCTGCTGGCCCTCAGCGCGCGCGGCGCCACCGTGCTCATCGGCGATCCCGGCCGCACCTATCTGCCGAAGGACCGGCTGGAGCACCTCGCCGCATACAGCGTGCCGGTGACGCGGGAGCTGGAGGACATGGAGATCAAGCGCACCAGCGTCTGGCGCCCGCGCGGGGTTTAGGCCTCACGCCCCTCAGCACGGCCCCTCCGGCTTGCTGCAGAAGGCCTTGTGCAGCGCCTCGATGATGTGGAGCACTTCCTCGCGGGCGATGCGATAGTGCACGCTTGTTCCCTCGCGGCGCGCTTCCACCAGCCCGTCGGCGCGCAGCCGCATGAGCTGCTGCGACATGGGCACCTGCTCGATGCCCAGTTCGTCCCGTAATTGGCCCACCGACTTTTCCCCGCTCCCCAGCGCGCACAGCACCAGAAGGCGCTGCGGATGGGAGAGGCTGCGCATCAATTCGGCCGCCCGTTCCGAAGCGGGCATCATATCAACAACATTCATGATCTTGAATTTATAATGTTTGAATGTTAAGTGCAAACGAACACGCACGGGCACGGGGCCCACGCGTTTTCGAGGATCCAGGATAATGTCGGTTGATCGCGCCGTCATGCTGTTTGCCGGGGTCATGGTGCTGGCCTCCCTCGGCCTCGGCCTTTTCGTGTCGCCGTACTGGTTCTGGCTCACCGCCTTGGTGGGCGCGAACCTGATGCAGGCGTCCCTCACCGGCTTCTGCCCCGCCGCCATGGTGCTGAAGAAGCTGGGCCTGAAGCCCGGCGTCGCCTTCTCCTGAGCCCTCGCCCGGCGCCGGCCGGGCTGAAGAGACCTTAAGATGCACCGCCCCGCCATCGCGCTGTTCGCCACGCTCCTTGCCGCTCCCCTGGCCTCCTCCGCCGCCTGGGCGGGGGATTTCACCGTGCGCCTGGAGCAGGTGCCGGAGCTGAAAGCCGTGTTCGGCGAGGTGGAAAGCCGCACCGTGGTGCCCGCCCGCGCCCGCATCGGCGGCAGCCTGCGGGCGGTCTCGGTGTCCGAGGGCAGCCTGGTGAAGGAGGGCGACGAGATCGCCCTGGTGGTGGACGACAAGCTCGCCCTCAGCCTCAACGCCGCCGAGGCCAGGATCAAGGAGCTGCGATCCCAGCTCGAAAACGCCCGCGTCGAGCTGGACCGCACCCAGCAGCTGGTGGCCAGGGGCGTCGCCAGCCAGAGCCGGCTGGACACGGGCAAGACCCTGTTCGACGTGGCCACCAACCAGGTCACCGCCGCCGAGGCCGACCGCGCCGTGGTGCTCCAGCGTGCCCGCGAGGGGGCCGTTCTGGCGCCGGCGGACGGGCGGGTGCTCACCGTTCCGGTGACGCCGGGCAGCGTGGTGCTGGCCGGCGACGAGATCGCCCGCATCGCCTCCGGCCCCTATTACCTGCGCCTCAGCCTGCCCGAGCGCCACGCCGCCGACCTCCGCGAGGGCGGCACGGTCCGCATCGGCCGGCGCGGCATCACGCAGGACACGGCCGGGACGCCGGCCACCGCCCGCCTTGGCCGGGTGGTCAAGGTCTATCCGGAAATCACCGCCGGCCGGGTGATGGCGGACGTGGAAGTGGACGGCCTCGGCGATTATTTCGTCAACGAGCGCACCCTGGTGTGGGTGGAGATCGCCCGCCGCGCCGTGCTCGCCATTCCCCCTGCCCTGGTCTCGACCCGCCACGGCATAGACTATGTGCGCGTGACCACCCCGCGCGGGCCCCTCGACGTGCCCGTGGTGCTGGGCGCCCGCCTCACCGACGCCGCCGGCGAACGGGTGGAGGTGCTCACCGGCCTTGCCGATGGCGACCGGATCCAGGCGCCGGGGCACTGACATGATCGATCAGCCCCGCTCCCTCGGCCTCGCCGGCGTGCTCACGCGCGCCTTCATCACCTCGCCGCTGACGCCGCTGCTGCTCATCGCCGCCTTCGCCTTCGGCCTCATCGCGCTGGTCACCCTGCCGCGCGAGGAGGAGCCGCAGATCTCCGTGCCCATGGTGGACATCTCCGTCTCGGCCCAGGGCCTGAAGGCGGAAGACGCGGTGAAGCTCGTCACCGAGCCGCTGGAAACCATCGTCAAGGCCATCGACGGGGTGGAGCACGTCTATTCCACCACCCAGGACGACGGTGTCATCGTCACCGCCCGCTTCCTCACCGGAACCAGCCCGGATGCCGCCATCCTGCGCGTGCACGAGAAGGTGCGGGCCAATCTCGACCGCATCCCGGTGGGCATCACCGAGCCGCTCATCGTCGGGCGCTCCATCGACGACGTGGCCATCCTCGTCCTCACCCTGACGCCGAAGCCGGAGGCGGCGGAGCGCTGGACCGCCAACGCCCTCACCCGTGTCGCCCGCGAGCTTCAGGCCGACATCGCCAAGCTGCCGGACATCGGCCTCACCTACATGGTGGGCGAGCAGCCGGAACAGATCCGCGTCGCGCCCGATCCGGAGCGGCTTTCGCTCTATGGCATCACATTGGCCCAGCTCGCCGGCAAGCTCGAGGGCGCCAACCGCACCTTCAACACCGGCACCGTGCGCGAGGCCGCATCCCAGCGCACCCTCGTCGCCGGGCAGACACTCCAGACCCCGGCGGAAATCGGCAACATCCTCGTCACCGCCCGCGACGGCCGCCCGGTCTATGTGCGCGACGTGGCCAAGGTGACCCTTGCCACCGACACCGCCGAGAGCCGCGTCTTCCATGTGGCGAAGACGGCGGAGGGACTTGCCCGCCGCCCCGCCGTGTCGCTCGCCATCGCCAAGCGGCCCGGCACCAATGCGGTGGTGATCGCCGAAGCCGTCCTGCGCCAGATCGAGGCTGCTCACGGCGGCATGCTGCCGGCGGACGTGGAGGTGCAGGTCACCCGCAATTACGGCGAGAGCGCCAACGAGAAGGCCAACGAGCTGCTGCTGCATCTCGGCCTCGCCACCGTGTCCATCGTGGTGCTGGTGGGCTTCGCCATCGGCCGGCGCGAGGCGCTGGTGGTGGCGGTGGTGATCCCCACCACCATCCTGCTCACCCTCTTCGCGGCCCGGCTCATGGGCTACACCCTGAACCGGGTGAGCCTGTTCGCGCTCATCTTCTCCATCGGCATCCTGGTGGACGACGCCATCGTCGTCATCGAGAACATCGCCCGGCACTGGGCCATGAAGGACGGCCGTCCCCGCGCGCAGGCCGCCATCGACGCGGTGGCGGAGGTGGGCAACCCCACCATCGTGGCGACGCTCACCGTGGTGGCGGCGCTGCTGCCCATGCTGTTCGTGTCCGGCATGATGGGGCCGTACATGAGCCCCATCCCCGCCAATGCCTCGGCGGCCATGGTGTTCTCTTTCCTCATAGCGGTGGTGCTCACGCCCTGGCTGATGCTGAAGCTCGCCGGCCGCGACAAAGGCGCAGCTCTCCATGCCGAGGCGGCGGACGGCGGGCGGCTGGGGCGCTTCTATCGCCGCGTGGCCGCGCCCATCCTCGCCTCGCGGGCGCGCTCGGGGGCCTTTCTCGCCGTGGTGGGGGTGGCCACATTGGCCTCGCTCAGCCTGTTCTACACCCACGGCGTGACGGTGAAGCTGCTGCCCTTCGACAACAAGACCGAGCTGGCCGTCCTCCTCGACCTGCCCGCCGACAGCTCGGTGGAGACCACCAACCGCACCCTGCAGGACATGGTGACCGCGCTGGCGGACCTGCCGGAGGCGGTCGCGTTCCAGACCCATGCGGGCACGGCGGCGCCCTTCAATTTCAATGGGCTGGTGCGCCATTACGGTCTGCGGTCCGCGCCGCGCCAGGGCGACATCGAGATCACCCTCCAGCCCAAGGGCGCGCGCAGCCGGGCGAGCCACGCCATCGCCCTCGACGTGCGCGCGCGGCTGAAAGCCATCCCCCTGCCCGCCGGCAGCGCGCTGAAGGTGGTGGAGCCGCCCCCCGGCCCGCCGGTGCTGGCGACCCTGCTGGCCGAGATCTACGGCCCCGACCCGGACACCCGCCGCGCGGTGGCCCGCAAGGTGCGCGCGGCGTTCGAGAGCGTGCCCTACATCGTGGACGTGGACGACAGCTTCGGCACGCCGGGCGAGCGGGTGCGCCTTGCCATCGACCAGGACAATCTTGAATTCTACAAGGTGGAGCAGGCCGACGTTTACGACGCCATCCGCTCCGTCTTCACCGGGGCGACCCTGGGCTATTCCCATCGCGGCGGCGGGCGCGCGCCCATCCCCATCCGCCTCGCCTTGCCCAAGGGCGAGCAGGCGGTGGACCCGCGCACCCTCTCCACCCCGGTCCCGGCCAACGCCCTGCCCGGCGGGCGCGGCGTGGTGGAACTGGGCGACGTGGTGCGCGTGGTGCGGGAGCCTGCGTCCTTCCCCATCTTCCGCCACAACGGCCGCGCCGCCGAAATGGTCTCCGCCGACCTCGCCGGCGCCTATGAGGCCCCGGTCTACGGCATGCTGGCGGTGTCGAAGGCGCTGGCGGCGGCGGATTTCGGCGACCTGCCCAAGCCTGAGATCACCCTCCACGGCCAGCCCACCGACGAGAGCCGCCCGACCCTTTTATGGGACGGCGAATGGGAGGTGACCTATGTGACCTTCCGCGACATGGGCGCGGCGTTCGGCGTGGCCATCCTCGGCATCTACATCCTGGTGGTGGCGCAGTTCGGCTCGTTCAAGCTGCCGCTGGTGATCCTGACGCCGATCCCGCTCACCTTCATCGGCATCATGGCGGGGCACTTCATGTTCGGTGCGCCGTTCTCGGCCACGTCCATGATCGGCTTCATCGCGCTGGCTGGCATCATCGTGCGCAATTCCATCCTGCTGGTGGACTTCATCCGCCACGCCCGCGCACCGGGCCGCCCCCTCACCGACGTGCTGCTGGAGGCGGGCGCCATCCGCTTCAAGCCGATCCTGCTCACGGCGCTGGCGGCCATGATAGGGGCGGCGGTGATCCTCACCGATCCCATCTTCCAGGGCCTCGCCCTCTCGCTGCTGTTCGGCCTCGCCTCCTCGACGGCGCTGACGGTGCTGGTGATCCCCGCCATCTATGTGGTGCTGCGGGGCGAGCGGAACGCCGCTTGAGGCAAGGCTTTGGTGGACAGCTCGGCGATGGCACGGATTTCGCGCCCCGCGGCGCTTGACAGCATGGGGGGCCAACTCATAAATGGCGCCTCCCATGGATCGGGGCCGTAGCTCAGATGGGAGAGCGCTGCAATCGCACTGCAGAGGTCAGGGGTTCGATTCCCCTCGGCTCCACCAATTAAATCAAAGACTTAGTCGGCGCATTCGGAAAACGCCAGATCCTAGCTCACCAAATACTCACCAACGAAAAACGGCCGCAGGGCTGGTGCCGCTGCGACCGTTATGACGATCCACCTCTAGGACAGGCAATCGCCTGAGGCTGTTATTCTGGACACCTGCCCCCTGGTCCCTGGAGCCGCGGCGCACGGCCCCATAAAACGTTCTCGGTTTTGCACGTGTGAAAAAGTCATGACCCCGCCGGTGCACGGTCTTGAGGGCGGGAACTTTGCCTGCCCCCCACCGTCGCGCCAGGTGCGGACGGCATCACTGCCGCCCGCACTGACGATCTCGCCCTTAGGAGAGGCGACCGCCTGAGGCTGTTGTTAAGGACACCTGCCCCTGGTCCCCCGAACCGGATCCCGGATCGGTTCGGATCAGGCGCCAACCTTCTGCAGCACGATGGCGTTGGGATCGCGGACACCGCCGCCGACCCGCTTGGTGGTGTAGAAGCCGACATAGGGCTTGTTGGAATAGGGATCTCGCAGCACCCGCACGCCGCTCCGGTCGTTGATCACGTAACCCCGCTGGAAGTCGCCGAAAGCGACGGGGAGAGCGTCAGCCGCAACGCTGGGCATGTTCTCATCGATCGCCACCGGATAACCGAGAAGGGTCTCGGGCTGGCCCGCCACCGTGACCGGCTGCCAGAGGTAATTGCCCTGGCCGTCCTTCATCTTGCGAATCACCGCCGCCGTGGTGGAGGCCATGAGCCAGGTCGCGTTGCGCCGGTAGGGCGCCTGCAGGCCGTAGGACAGATTGATAAGCCCGTCAGCGGTCAGCTGCGAGGCATGGCCGCTGTTCACCACCGCCAGAGCACCGCCGGGGTGAGAGGCCGCATGGAGACCGCCGGGGGCGAAGGTAAGCAGACCGCGCGGCTTGTTCTGGCCGTCGCCGGAGAGGAAGGCGATACCCTCCTGCCGATCCATCTCCTCGGCCACCGTGTCGGCGAGCCACTGCACAATGTCGAACTGGGCATCGTCCAGAAGGGTCTGGGTGATGAACGGATAAGCGTACAACTCGCCGTGCGTGTAGGTGACGGGATCCACCTGCGGGGTGCTGGTGGCGGAACGGGCCGCCGTCTCCCCCATCCAACCCGTCCCGATGGAGCGGTCGCTCCAGATGGTGGCGTAGGCGTTCACAGTCGTGGGAACGACATAGGCAATCTGCCGCATCGGGCTAATCGCCATCATCTGCTGCAGGACAGTGCGATCCCACTCGGTGGGGGCTAGATAGCCGCCATCGTTATTGGAGCCGACCGTCATGGCGGCATTGACCCGGGCGCGCTCGCCGGCGCGGTTGGCCTGCGCCACCTCGCGCTCATCCTGCCCGTAGCGGAACCACGAGGCGTAGAGCTTGGTGTATTCCGGATCGACGGGACGCGCGTTGTGGGCGCCGCCGCCGGCGTTCACCCGGGCGGCCTCCTTCGCGGCGATATCGTCCAGAATGCCCTGGAAGCCATCGATGGAGGCTTCCACATTCTCCAGCCGGCCATTCTGACGCCGCTTGAAGTCGTCGAAGGCGCCACTCAGCTGCACCAGCATATCTTGGGGCGTGCTGTTTGCGGAAACACGGGAACCGACCACCGCACGCGGTACGGCACGGTTCAGCAACGGGGAATAAGACATGGTTCACCTATGACATGGGAAAGGTCTGTGACGCGGTGCTTTTGGCCCGTGTCTGAACTTCAGCGCCGCAGCAGCGTCCAACGTGCCACCGGCTTCAGTCCCAGTTCCCCGTCAGCGCCTGGCGTAACGGAGTGAATGCAGCGCCCGGCGTGCAAATCACTTGAACCGAGAGAACATTACAGCCGCAGCACGATGTTCCGCAAGTCTCAGTGTGATTTCGAGAAGCCGGTGTCGAATATTTCTTGGGCAAGCTGGTGGAACGCTGCAGAGGTCGCCTCGGCGCCTTCAGCCTCAATCCATGCGACCAATCCCGCCGCGACCAGTGATTTGCCAATTTCTGCCTTCGGCATGCCGTGCTCTTCCAGCCGACTGCGGGCACCACCCCAAAGTCGGGCCATCCGGCGCGCAATCTCGACCGGTTCGGCCTGGTGGTCAGTCTCTGAAGTCATCTTTGGTCTCCTTCGTGTCGTGTTCAGCGCACATCACCCCCTACGGGGGTGGCCCCAACTTTTTGGTTCGTGGCGCCTCCCGGTGCGAATGTCGGGACCCTGCCGGTGCTTGGCCCTGCCGGCCCAGACTTTCGACCACCCCCTCATGGTCTCGATCTCCATTCGCGCCATCCGCTCCGCCACGTCGCGCGGCAGGCCGGCGTCGTATTCCAGCACCGCCGCCCGCTCCTCGAATGCGTCTCGCAAGGCGATTTCGTTCCCAGCATCATCGTTTTCGAGGGGAACGTGGGGAACAAGGGGAACAGGCGACGTCACCCCTTTGTTTTCAATGCGTTGCGATTCATTTTCCTGTTCCCCAACCTGTTCCCTCGCTGGGGAACAGAGGGGAACAACCCGGCTCTTTCGGGCGAAGACGGCAAAGCGGGAGAGGTCCGGCATTACCCGAAGTCCCGTTCCGGGGCGGCGGGCTCGGCATCGCCGAGGATGTTCGCCGAGATGATGTAGCAGCGCACGGGGCTGGCGAAGTTCGGCAACCGCGTCTTCACCTGGCGCTTGCCGTCACCTCCCGTCACCAGATAGCCACGCCGTGCCAGCACCCCGGCCACCGCTGCCGCATCCAGCCCGGCACACACCTCGGTGCGCCACGCCTCGGGCAGCACCAGATATTCAATCTCGCCAGCCCTGGCCCGGCGGCGGAACCCGGCCCGGTTCACCACCCGCTGAGCGAGGGCATCGCCGTAGCCATCATGCGCCGCAAGGTCCCCCATGGCCTCGAAGCGGGAGTTGCCGTGGAGTTCAATGAACCGGCGCACCGCGGCGATGCCCTCGCTCTCTTCAGCCGGCTCGACGCCACCGCGCACGGCGAGCCAGTCCCGGAAGCAGCGCGCCGCCGCGCGTGTCGCCTCCCCCGCCGCCCATGGCAGGACGGCCGCCGCCGTCGCCATCTCTCCAGCGGCGGCCACCAGCCCAAAACGGGCGGCAACACGGCTCACCTGGCCATCAACGTCAGCGGGGCAGTTCTCGGCAAGGAACTCTTCCGAGTAGCCTTTGACCACCGGTGCGATGTCGTCGAAGGTATCCACCAACGTGCGCAGAAAGGCGCGGCTCGGATACCCATAGTGCTCGCTCGAAGCCATCTTGAGGTGTCGCGCGAAGGCATCCGCCGAAGGGAAGCCGTGCAGGTTCTCGAAGAGACCGAGTCCGGCGCCGGCATCGGCCGGAATGTCCACGATTCGCACCTGCTGCCCGGCGGCCACCTTTCGGCCCCGGCCATCCTCGGCGATCTTGTCGGCGAGGCTCAGTTCCCCGCTAGACAGGAACAGGAGCCGCCATTCTGCAGCCGGCCGCGCCTCTCCGCTCCGCCCGGCCCGTGCCTTGCCGACGCCGTTCGCCAGCATATAGGCAATCTGCCCAGCGTCGCGGCCGTCCACCTGCCCCATTTCATCCAGGCACAGCAGGCAGTCGCAGTGCATCGCCGCGACGCCTTCCAAGCCGTTGGAGGTCGCGCGCCAGGTGCGCACATAGCCGCGGATGCCGCCACCGCCCCACACCGAGCCCGCCACCACCAGCGCCGTGCTCTTCCCCGTGGAAGATGGGCCTCGGAAGTGAAACCCGCCGCTTTCCTCGCCGGTCGGGTAAAGGAGCGGCGCGGCCAAGGCCGTCGAAAGTGCCAGCACCAGCCGGGAATTTCCCGCAGCATAGCGGCCGACATGCTCCTGCCAGCCTTCCAGCGTGCCACCCTCGCGCAGGGCGTGATCCACCGCGCCGTTGGTCTGGAGAATGAAGCGCTCACCCATGGCCCGGCTCCACCGTCTCGTTGCTGAGGGCGAAGGCGCGCGCATGCCAGCCGACGCGGGAGACGCATCGCACCTTCGTGTCGGGCCGCGCCGTCGAGATGTATTCGTGCAAGGCGTCGCGGGCGAACCTGCCCGGCGCCATGATCAGCCCCAGCGACAGGAGCCGTTCCCGGTAGGTGGTGCCGTCGCCGGCCAGCATCGCCATGGGCATGGCCCACGTCTTCACCCGCCCGTCGCGGTCGGTGATCTGCAGGAGCCGCCCCCACTCCGCGCCCTCTGAGCTGCGCGTCTCCGCTTCCACCTCTAGGAGAGAGCAGAACCACCGCCATTCGACGGTGACGATGCCGGTTTCCTTGTCGGCCTTCTCAATCCGCTTCTCGACGCCGTTCCAGGCGAGACGGAACGGCCAGCCGCTAGCCTCTTCGTCCTCCGGCAACTCATCGTCGCCGAGCATGGTGCGAGCGGCCTTGCGTTCCGCGGCATCCATGTAGGGCGGCAGGAAGGCCGGATCGTCTCGCAGCTCGGCGACGGCATGAGCGGCCCAGCCCTCTTCGAGCGCGTCGGCCAAATCCCAGCCGTCCGGCATCGGCTCCCCCCGCAACACCCTCTCGCCCTCCCCCCAGCGCCAGGCGCCGAGACGGTCGGGGTGCAGGTGAAGGACATGGGCGGCGCCGGCAGCGCGCGCCAGCTCGCACACCTTGTCGCCGAAATCCTGTCCGGGATGCAGCGGCTTGCCCCTGTCGGTCTTGCGTCCAGTCTCGTCAAAGTCGGTGGCGATCACCACCGTGCGGCCGGCGAGGGGGCTGAAGTCAGTAAGGTGCGGGCTCTTCGCGCCGTGGGCCGGCGTCGTCACCACCATGTCGGGGAACAGGAGCGCCGCAGCGTCGCGCGTCTTCTCGCCCTCGGTGACCATCACCATTGCATCGGGCCGGGCGAGAATGTCCGGCAGGCCGAAGAGCGGGCGCGGCGCCGGCATTCCCTTCGAGCGCCAGCCGGCCTTGCCGTTGCCGAGGTCGCAATAAGTGACGGGCAACACCACTTTCGCCGGCGCCCCCGCCTCGGTGGTGAAGTCCCAGCGGCACACATAGCCCACCAGCCGCCCCTCGGCGTCGTGGTAGGGCCAGGAGCGTGACGGCTCGCCGAGCTTCGGATGCCTGAATTTCATGGGCGGCGCGTCGGCCGGCACGGGGAGGATAGGCGTCTTGCCCCCGCCTTTCGCAGCCGCATGCTCGCTGGCCGGCGCTTCATCGGGCGTGAGCGGGGCGAACATGGTGTTGCCGTCCATCAGTGCAGTCCCAGCATCTCGGAAAGGTTGTGCGCGGCCTGGGCTTGCCCGATGCCGGCGAGGTAGGCGGCGAGCGACACCACGTCACCGCCGCGATCATCCGTTGCGAAGTCGGCCCATCGGCCGGTGTTCATGTTGACGCGGAAGCTGCCAAGGCTCCTGTCCGCTCGGCGCGGGTTTCGCGCCACCCACTCATGCCCCTCGCGCCGGCCGTCCGGGAGCCATCGCCGCAGGAGAGACGGCAGCACCGGAAGCGCCGCGGCGTTGATGCTGCGGAAGTCGATCATGCCGGCCCCTTCTGCATCGCCGCTTCCACGGTGCGCACGATTTCGGAGAGGCGTGCATTTCTCTGGCAGCACCGCTCGAACAGAAAGACCGCTTCCTCTTCGCCGACATCGTCGAGGTCGGCCGCGTTCTCCGCCGGGCCGAAGAAGAACGCGCGGATGCGGGCTCCAGGGGAGACGTTGCTCACCACCACGAACAGGCGAAAGCCAGTAACTGGCGGGCGCATGTCCATCGCCTCTGACTCTTTCATCTCCCACAGCGAGGCGAGGCGGAGCCGGTGCTGGCGATCCGGGCGGCGTTCGAAGAAACGCCGGTCAGCCATGATGGTGGGTTCGTTCTTCGTGGCGAAGTACTGGAGGCGCCGGCGGGTGTCGCTGGAATGCTTTACGGTCATCAGCAGATCCCCGAAGAATTGCGCAGGATCTTTCCGAGGCGTTCGACTGCCCAGCGGTCGAGTTCATCTTTGGGATAGAGCGGGGAACGCCCCGCCTTCTGGAAGCCGGGGCCGCCCCCGACACTCACGAGCTTCGCCAACGTGGCGGGAGCGACGACGAGACCGTGGGCGAGTTCCAGGTACTCGCTCGCCTCGGGGCGGCGCAGGCGCGGCTTGCGCAGGTGGGACGGGAGGGTGAAGGCTTCCATGCGTCAGCCCTCCCCGTCTGCAGGCTTCGCGCGGGGGTCGCCGGGAATAAAGCTGCTGCCGTAGGCGAAGGCATAGAGGCTTCGGATTGGGCCTCGGATTTCGAGTACGATGCGGCCCCTCATCACGCTGGCGAATACGCTCCCTTCGACCGCCGCCACGGGATCGTAGAGTGTGTCACGGGCATCGACCGCCTTGCCGAGGCGTTCGACCTCCGCCTTGAGACGCGGCCCCCACTCCTTTTTTTTCTCGTAAAGGTCGTGGAGCGATTCAGCCCGGAAGTTGTTGGTGGGATCGAAAGTCCAGAATGCCGCACTGTCCAAGGGCGAGTTGGTGAACCACGGCTCGGCGAGCACGTCGAACTCCGAGCCCTCAAGCCACGCGGCAGGATTGGAGATGACGCTGGAGGTCAGCCCCAACCGGTGGGCATCGGCCCTCGCGATTGCGTAGCCAAGCCGCGCAGCGATGAAATCAGACATCACCTGGTGCGGCACGCCACGCGAAACGCCCAGCTTCAGCAAAGCGTATTCAATGCCGTTGAGCAGGGAATAGCGCATGGCCTTGCCAGGAGCGTCGTTCGCCAGCGGAAAGCGGATGTAGGGGCGCCATCCGAGGACTTCCGCCCTGGTGGCGCCGGTGGCCTCCTCAATCTGAGACCTCTGCAAATGCAGGATGCCCGGCGTCATATCGAATACTCCAAACGACATGACACGATGATATTACATTTTCATCCTATAACAAGACGAAAATTGGCTTTCGGATTATTTGAACCAATCCGGTTCCCGCCCATCGTGCTCGGCATCCTCGGTGTCGTCTTCGAGGTCCGGCTCGCCATCGATCTCATCGAGAAGCAGCAGCAAATCCTCGACCACGTTCTCGATCAGCGAGCGCATCGTGGGCGTGACGGTGATGAAGGTAGTGGGCGCGCCGTGGCGGTTCATGACGTGGCTCCCTCAAGGAAGCCGAGGGCGGCCCTCATAAGGTTCGGGATGGCGTCTACCGATGCGAAGTCTTCGTGCAGGTCGATGGCCAGCTGAAGAGCGCTCATCGCGCCTTCCTTGGTCGTGGCCGCTGGGATGGAATCGCCATTTATGGCGTGCCACACCGGCATAGGCTCATCGTCCGGGATGTTGCCGGGGATGGCGTTCAGGCGGTCGCACTCATCGCGATAGGCCGTCACGAGGCTTTGCAGCGGATCGGCCAGGACGACGCCGGCCGTCAGCGCGCCGGACGCCAGATAGGCGCCGGCAACGTGCCCGAGAAACCCGCGACGGGAGGGATTGTGCTCAGACATGGGCCGCCACCTTCGCCATGCGCTCTACGTCACGGACAAGCTGAAGGAAGCAGCCTTCCTGCCAGTCGATCTGATCGGGCGGCAGGTCGAAACTCAGGCTGAAGTGGCAATCGTAGGCCGTCGCTCGCACCTTCACCGCGAGGCCCGCGATGGTCTGGGCCGGGATGGAGCGGATCACGCTGGTGATGGCGTCCAGCTTGTCGAACTGATCGCTGGAACGGTCTATCGCCGCTTCGTACCCGGTTTCCTCATGCAGCGCGGTCAGGTCGTCCCATCCCTGCGTGCCGCGCCGCGCCCTCTCGACCTCGAAGACAGATTTGCAGCGTTTTTCCTCTTTCTTCAGATGAACGAGGATGACGTGTTCGCGCTCGAATTCAGCACCCAGGCGCAGCAACTCGGCGTCGGGATGCTCCGCCGCCTCTGCCTTCGGGAGGATGGCCACCGGCACCGCGAGGGCCGCGACGGTACCGAGGGCGCCGGAGGCCTTGAGAAGGGAGCGGCGGGTGGGTTCAGGCATAAGGGCGGCGTTTGCCGCCGCGGTGGGGCGAGGCATTGGGTTGCTCCGAGCGAACGGTTGTGATATCTACACTTGTGACGCTAGCACAAGGAAATAGGCTTGTGAAGCCTGCACAAGTGAGAATGGCGCGAGCCGCCCTGAACTGGACCTTGAGCGACCTTGCCAAGGCGTCGGGCGTTCACCGGAACACGATTTCAAATTTCGAGACTGAGAAGTATGCGGGCAGCCCCGAAGCGCTCGCAGCCATCCGCGCCGCCCTCGAAGCCGCCGGCGTGCTCTTCGTGGCGGAGAATGGCGAGGGGCCGGGCGTGCGGCTGAGGAAGGAGTGTTCTCCGAAGATGGGGTGACGTTGCACCCACACCAGCAGTCATGCAACTTGCGTCCCCTGCGCGAGCAATAGCAATTACTCAAGAGGCCAAAGCATGAAAACGAAATATCATCTTGAAGTCTATGAGCCAGAGGATATCAGGACAGTTGCTTTTTCTGTAGAAAGTGAAACTCCGTTTGGAGCAATTGCAGTCGGTGACCTGCTATGGCATGGATCGCTACTACAAAGTGCCCGCCTGGAAGTGACCAAGATAGAGCACCTATTCTGGGAGGGTGGGGGCCTTAATACACATAAAATCTGCATCCAGACCAAGGCGACGAAGCTCTAGGCGGCGTCGGTAGGAGCACCCGCGATTGTACTCCTGCCCTTTGTCATGCCGTCCCGCGCTGTTCCCCAGCCCTTGTTCCCCTCTGTTCCCCAACAGGGGAACGGCTTGGGGAACAGACTGGACCGCCAGAAAAGCGTTGATACTGCTTGGTTCGGCCAGCCTGTTCCCCGCGTTCCCCTTGTTCCCCGCCAAAACAACGTATCCCGCGCGCGTTTTCAGGTCGAACGCACCTTCCGGCTCGGCATCGGCACCACCTTGCCCTTCTCTCCGGTCATCTGGCGGTGCACCTCATTGGCGATCTTGTTCGCCGCAGCGATCAGCACGCTATCCAGCCGATGGACATAGCGGCTCGTAGTGCTGCCAGAGGAATGGCCAAGGATCACTCCGATAGTGCTCTCGGTGAAGTCCAGGTCACCGGCGACGCTGGCAAAGCTGTGCCGAAGGGTGTGCGCCGTCACATCGTCCAGACCAGCAGCAGCCATGGTCTTCTCGATCACGGCCGATAGGCCACCGAATGGCTGGTCTGCGTTGCGGGCGCCAGGAAGAACGAAGTCGCCATCCTTGCGATCAATGAGACCCCTGAGGATGTCCACCGCCGGCTGCCCCAGCGGCCGCACCGATGCGCCGGTCTTGGTGTCGGTCAGCCGCAGCGCCTGACCGTCAACATCAACCTCCGACCATTTCAGCTTGGCAATCTCACCCAGCCGGCAACCGGTGAGGGCAATCAACCGAAGGCCGGCCTGCCCCTGCCAGGCGTCTACGCCTTCCCGCTCTGCGATGGCATCTCCCAAACGCTTGAATTCATCGGCTGAGAGCCGGCGATTGCGCTTGGCGACGGTGGGGCGCTTCACGCCGTGACTGGGGTTCTCGGAAATCACACCCTCATCCACCGCGAACGACAAGATGCCGCCGAAGAGCGCGGCCGTGCGACCAGCCGTGCCGGCACCGCCCTCGACGACGGCTTTGCCCCGCTTCTTGTCCGTCTTCTCCACGACGGCCGTCTTTCCTAGCGTCACGTCCTTGATGAACCGGGAAATGTCGGAGGACTTCAGGTCGATCACCAGCTTCTTGCCGAGCAGCGGGACGATATGCCGGTTGATCCGCCCGCGCTCTATATCGATAGAGGCAGGCTTCTTTAGCCTACCGCCCTTCCCGGTCAAAAGCCCATTCTCGACGGCGGCAAGGTATCGCTCGCACAACTCGGCGACGGTCAGGGACTTGCGCCGCGTCGCTCGCTCAAGAGCCGGGTCCTCGCCTTTCACGGCCTCTCCCATGGTGGAGATCGCCAGTTTGCGGGCCTCTTCGCAGGTGAGGGCGCCATGGCGTCCGATTGTCATGCGGCGCCGGACACCATCGGTGTTGCGGTAATCGACGAAATAGGTCCGCTTGCCGCTGGGCAGGACGTAGACGCCAAAGCCCGGAAGCTCGCTGCACCAAAGGGTGAATTGCTTGTCTCGCGGCGCTGCCGCCTCGACGACCGACTTGGTGAGCTTTGGCATCGCCAAACCACTGCATCCCGATTCCAACTCACCAAATACTCACCACGAAACGGAAAACCCGGGAAGCCTCGCGCCATCTCTGGAAAACACAAGAAAACGAGTTACCTCTATAAATCAGGCAGTTAGAATACACGCGCCATTTCCAGAAAACTCGGGAAAACTCCCCAGCGCTGCAATCGCACTGCAGAGGTCAGGGGTTCGATTCCCCTCGGCTCCACCACGTAAACATCACAAGTCATTGAATTAAAAAGATTTCCAGCTTCTGGACATCTCTGCCCCAGCACGTGCGCTAGCTCACGGCGGGACGGATCCGAGCCTGTCAAGCGAGGCCACCTCTCCCGGGTTTTGCGCGATCCCGATCATCGACGCCCCCGCGCTCAGCCCCCGTGCTCACCTGCCGCCGTGCGAGGGACCGCTCTGCAGGAAGAAGCGCACCATTTCGCGGCTGGCGTCGGGTCCCCGCGGCTCGGTGTAGGATCCCGACGGGCTGCCGCCCGACCAGGCATGGCCGGCGCCGTGAAGCACCCAGTGCTCCAGCACGCTGCGCCCCGTGTCGTCGCTCTGCACCTCCCGAGTGTAGCCGATGCCGCCCGGAGCCTGGCCGGAGGTGATGGTCACCGCCAGCTTCGCCTCGGCTTTCGCCTGCGCCTCCAATTGCGCGGCCACCTGCGCCACCACCTGCGCGCCGTTCAGCGGGTGGACCGTCCTGTCGCCGTCGCCGTGAAACACGATGGTGGGCACGATCTTTCCGTCGGTGCGATGCACCGCCGTCCCCACGCTCGGATTGCCGCCCT
This sequence comes from Xanthobacter autotrophicus, assembly GCF_029991245.1. Classification (GTDB taxonomy): domain Bacteria; phylum Pseudomonadota; class Alphaproteobacteria; order Rhizobiales; family Xanthobacteraceae; genus Xanthobacter; species Xanthobacter autotrophicus_C. The sequence continues at coordinate 3,481 of NZ_JAIVFO010000065.1, read as the reverse complement.
GGCGCATGGCGGAAAAGGCGGACGACATGTCGCGGGCGGCGCCGCAGGCCAGTCCGGAATGCACGCCGATGGCGCGATAAAGATCGGGATAGGTTGCACCCATGATCGCCGCCGTCGCGCCCCCGGCGGATAGGCCGGCGGCAAAGACCCGCTCCGAGTCGACCGGGAACTCGTCCATGATCTGGCGGGTGATGCCGGCGATCAGGGACGGTTCGCCCCGGTCGCGCCGCTGGTCGCCCGAATTGAACCAGTTCCAGCATCCGGAGGCATTGGCGTCGTGGCTCTGGGCCGGGTAGGCCACAAGAAAGGTGTGCTCTTCCGCAAGCGCGTTCATCCGCGTCCCGGCCGCGAAATCGTCGGGGGACTGGGTGCAGCCGTGCAGCATCACCAGGAGGGGCAGGGGCTGCCCGTCGAAGCTGCCTGGCACATAAAGCTTGTAGGTCCGGCGCCCCGCCTCATTGGCAAAGCTGCGTTCCTCGAAGCGCGTGCCAAAGCGCGTGTCCTCTCGCACGAACTCCGGCATTGCACCGCGCGCAGTCGCGGCTTCGCGCCCGCTCGTCGCGGTCCGGTTCAGCACCAGATCAAGCAGCCCGTCGAGCCACGGAACGGCAGCAAAGCCCGTGTCGCCGCGATGCGCCGGGGACGCTGGCGCGGCGCCGGACGGTGACGTCCAGGCGCTTCCGGTTTCCGCCGAGGGGGGCACCAGGTCGACGAACGCCGTCGTGCCATCCGCGTCGGGCGACGTATCGGACGGGTGGGGGGTATCGACGCTCCCGCGCAGAACGGCCATGGCTTCTTCAAGCCGGCCCTGGCGGGTGAGGCGGGTGGCTTCCAAAACGTCGATCTTGGATCGTCTGGCCATGGGGCGAGACTCCTGTCGGTTCAATTCGGCAAAGCGCGGGTGCGCGCAAGGGCGGGCCGGTGGCGTCCAGCACGGGTGGGTTCGAAGGGTCAGAGGATACGATCGGCCAGCGCCGCCTTGACCGCCGCGCCGGCCTGCAGGGCGCCGAGCACCTGAAGGGAGGCGATGGTCGAGCGTGCAAGCTCCGCGGAGACATCCTCCGCGATGACGGCCATTCCGAGGACCTGGATATGAAGCATCTCGCCGGCTTGCTGCGCGGCTTCGAGATCGGCGCGGCTATAGCGCCGCAGGCCGAGGTCCATTTGATGTCGCGCCAGTGATTTCTTGAGGGCTTCGTCGTGGCGGTCGATCTGGTTGCGGATGGCGGTGCGGATGAAATCGGTCCGGTTGGAATAGAAGCCTTCGCGCACCAGCAGGTCGACCTGGCCCAGGTCCACATAGCCGAGATTGATGGTGATCTTCTCGCTCTCCGCCGGCCTTGGACGCAGCTCGTGCACCTTGTTGGTCATTTCACCATCCTCACACCATCCACACGGATGGTAGGTGGTCATGACTCCAGCGCGATGCAAGGGCTGCATGCGTGATTTATCGTGAGCGAAGGCGGTCTGCCTTCCCATATGGGCACGGATGGCGAGGAACCGGACCAGGGAACAGAGGACGGCTGATCAAGGCCTCCCCCCGCTGGCCAAGGACGACAGCCGCGTCCAAACGCCGATCCAGATGAATTTTCAGGCAGGGCTTCCATCCCGCTCTGCGGCCGTGCCGGGGTGGCAGGAGGGCGCCCGCGCCTGAGTCTGTCTTGGCCGGTGTTGCTATACCAAGCCGCGAAGGCGCCCCATTATCACAATGCGGTTCTTTGATACCGTGCTATCTCGACGACGAGGCCCTCAAGACCCTCGCACCCAGACCAGATGGGCAAAGGCCGGTCCACTCCGAGAGCAGGCGCAATCGCGCGGTCCATGCGGGCAGAAACGTCCGGTCAAGGCTCAGCTGTCCTTGCCGGAGATCGACGGTCCGTCGGCAGGACATTTGGCGCCGACCGCGGCGGAGATGAGCGGCGCGTCGGCCTCGTCCGGGGGCGATGTCCGGCGGCAGATCGCGGTCCGTTTCGCGTCTGCCGATCGGTGCCGGCAGGAAGCCAAGACCCGCGGATGCCCTGGCGGCTTGCAATCTGCGGCTCCCAGGCGGTGATCACGCCATGGAGAAGACCTCAAACCATGGAGAAGACCTCACACCATGGCGAAGACCTGGGCGAAGTCGTAATCGTGCTGGGCGATGCCGCTGTTATTGTCGGTCAGGTGGCCCACGGCATCGCCATGGTCGCGCCCCAGGGACCACATGGCGATATAGGCGATGTTGTCGTTGCCCTCGGCATAATCCACCAGCTGCTCGGCATCCTCCAGGGTGAAGACCTCGCCGGGAATGTCGTTCTGGCCGATCATGGGGGTGATCGCGACCTTGGCGTCGAGCCCCAGCTGCTGCAGCTGCGCGATGGTGGCTTCGGCCGCGTCGATGGCGTCCTGCCCCATGTCGCCGCTGTCGTAATAGTCGCCGTAGTTCATCACCATGATATTGATGGTGTCGATCTCCACCCCGTCGGCCTTGGCCTGGGCCAGCAGGTCGAGCCCATCCTGGGTCAGCCCCGTCGGCAGCACCGGCAGGGTGAAGGAGATGGTGAGGTCGGGGTTGGCCTCTTCCAGCGCCACCAGGGCTTCGTTGCGCAGGTGGCTCGCGGTGGCGTTGGTCAGCGCGTCGGCCTCGATGTCGAAGTCGAGGGAGGTGACGTTGTACTTGTCGATCACCGATTGGTAGGCGGCGGTCAGGTCCGCCACGTTGGTGAAGGACAGCGCCGGCTCCTGGCCATAGCCGCCGCCGAAGGAGATGGTGACATCGACCCCCTGCTGCTGCAACTCGCTCACCATGGAGGAGATGGTGGTGCCGTTGGCCAGCGTGTCGTTGTCGATGGAGCCGAGCCCGCCCCAGCCGATCTGGTCCGGCGCCGTGCCCAGCACGAAGGCGAGGGTGACCGAGGTGAGCCCCACGTCCTCGACGATCTGGACGAGGTTCTGGCTTTCGGGCAGCCACATCTCGAAATAGGGCGAGAAATACTGCTGGTCCGTCGCATCGGTGCCGGGGGCGTCGGTGGTCACCACGATGGGCGTGGCGGCGGGGGAAGTGCCGGCCTCGTCGATGGCCACCACGGAGAAATGATAGGTGGTGTCCGCCGCAAGGCCCGCGACCTTGAAGCTCAGGTCCGTGGTGGTGCCCACCAGCTCGCCGTCGCGATAGATGGCGTAGCCCGACACGGTGCCCACCCCCAGAACCTCCGCGGCATCCCAGGTGAGGGTCGCAGAGGTCTCGGTGGTGGTCAGGAGATGCAGGTCGTCCGGCGCGTCGGGGGCCACGGGCGTGAGGTCGGCATAGCCGATGACGCTCCACACATGGCCTGTGCCCACGGGCCCGTGGTCGCTCGCGGGATCGGTGCCCAGCGTCCACCAATTGGCCTGGTAGACGAGATGGCCGACGCTCACCTGGTCGCCGGCCACATAGGCCTTGGCGTCGGTCCAGGACGGCGCCTCGATGACGGTGAGGGCGCTGCCGCCGTCCGACCCGCCCCCC
>NZ_JAIVFO010000064.1 GCF_029991245.1 Xanthobacter autotrophicus | reverse complement strand
CCCCCGACCGGCGCGCCCGCCCCGGCGCTGGTGCCCGTGGACGACCTGCTGTGCTTTTCCCTCTATGCGGCAAGCCACGCCTTCACCCGCGTGTACAAGCCACTGCTCGACGCCATCGGCCTGACCTATCCGCAATATCTGGTCATGGTCGCGCTGTGGGAAAAGGACGACCAGACGGTGGGCGGCATCGGCGAGAAGCTGGCCCTGGAATCGAGCACCCTGACCCCGCTGCTGAAGCGGCTGGAGGCCCTGGGCCTCGTCTCCCGCAGCCGCGATCCGGCGGACGAACGGGTGGTGCGGGTGCGCCTCACCGATCAGGGGCAAGCGCTGCGGGCGCAGGCGCGGACCATTCCCGCCTGCATCCTCCAAGCCACCGGCCTTGAGCTGGCCGACGCGGTGCGGCTCCAGAAGGAGGTCACCACCCTGCGCGATGCCCTGTTGAAGGCGGCCGCCCGCAAGGGCTGAGCCCCCATGCCGCCGCGTCAGAGCACGGGCCATGGGGCAAGTCGGCGGTGCAGCCGAGGGGCCCCGTCCGGCATCGGTCGAAGGCAGAGGCGGCCGCAGCGCGCAGCATCCCGTGCGAAGAGACTTCATCCGACTACTGGCATACGGTAGACCAGATATAAGAAGCTCAACAGGGCCTGGTCATGCTCGATTCCAATCTCGTCGGACATATCACCTTCACCCCCACGCCGCCGGTCCTGTTCACCCCCACGCCGCCGGTCCTGCCGCCGCTGCCCCCCGGCCGGCATGACCTGGGCATCGCCGCCGAGCGCGACGCGGTGCTGGTGGTGCCGGAGGGGTTGGCGGAGGGCTCGGCACCCCGCGCGCCGGTGCCGCTGATGGTGCTGTTCCACGGCGGCGGCGGCAGCGCCGACAAGATCCTGCCCATGATGGAGGCCCACGCGGCGCGCCATCGCTTCCTGCTGCTGGTGCCGCAATCGGCCTTCCCCACCTGGGATATCGTCATCGCCGGCAACGGGCCGGATCGCGAGCGCGTCGAGGCGGCGCTCGCTGCCGTTGCCGCGCGCTTTGCCATCGATCCCGGACGCATCGCCTTCGCCGGCCACTCCGACGGCGGCAGCTATGCCCTGTCCCTCGGCCTCACCAACGGGCATTTCGTGACCCACGTCATCGCCTCGTCGGCCGGCTTCATGTCGGTGCACCGGCAAAAGGGCGCGCCGCGCGTCTTCATCTCCCACGGGGTCCATGACGAACAGATCCCCATCGCGCGCAGCGCGCGGGTGCACACAGCTTTGCTCAAGGACGCCGGCTACGACGTGACCACCATGGAATACAACGGCCCCCACGCCTGGCAGCCGCCGGTGGTGGCGCTGGCGGTGGATTTCTTCCTGTCGCCGTAGAGCGCGAAGCGGACCCACCGGGAAACCCCGCGCTGGACAAGGCCGGCGGCGAGTGATGAGTTGGCCCCAATGAAAACAAGACAGTGGGCCGGCTTCTGAGCAGGCCGCCGGACGGGAGACATGCTTCGGGCCTCGGTCGTCATCTTCGCAGCGCTGGCCTACATCGGCTTCCTGTTCGCCATCGCGAGCTATGGCGACCGGCTGCGGCCGAAGGCGGCGCGGCGCGCCCCGCGGCCCATGATCTATTCCCTGTCGCTGGCGGTCTATTGCACCTCCTGGACCTTCTTTGGCTCGGTGGGGCTCGCCACCACCCAGGGCTTTGACTTTCTCTCCATCTATGTCGGCCCCATCATCCTGATGACCGTGGGCGCCCCCGTCTTCATGCGGGTGGTGCGGCTTGCCAAAGCCAACAACATCACCTCCATCGCCGACTTCATCGCCGCCCGCTACGGCAAGAACCAGGGCATCGCGGCGCTGGTGGCGCTCGTCGCCATCGTCGGCGCCATTCCCTACATCTCGTTGCAGCTGAAGGCGGTTTCGGCCTCCCTCGTGGCCATGCTCGGCCATTTCGCCGGGGAGCACGGCCGCGGCACCGTGGTCGGCGACCTCGCCCTGTTCGTGGCCTGCGCCATGGCCGCCTTCGCCATCCTGTTCGGCACCCGCCACACCGACGCCACCGAGCACCAGGACGGCCTGATGCTCGCCATCGCCACCGAATCCCTGGTCAAGCTCGCGGCCTTCCTCGCCGCGGGCATCGTCGTCACCTTCCTGATCTTCGATGGGCCGGCGGAACTTTGGTACGCGGCCCGCGAAGCCAACGTCACCGCGCCGTTCGAGCACGGCTTCCCGCTCGGCAACTGGCTGACCATGATGGTGCTCTCCGGCGGCGCCTTCATGCTGCTGCCGCGCCAATTCCACGTGGCAGTCGTGGAGAACAAGGGCGAGGAGGAGATCCGCCGGGCGCGCTGGCTGTTCCCGCTCTATCTCGTGCTCATCAACCTGTTCGTGGTGCCCCTGGCCCTCGCCGGCATGACGCTGTTTCCGCTCCAGATGGTGGACAGCGATGTCTATGTGGTGGCGGTGCCGCTGGCCGCCGGCTTCGACACCATCGCCCTGCTCGCCTTCGTGGGCGGGCTTTCGGCAGCCACCGCCATGGTGATCGTGGAATCGGTGGCCATCGCCATCATGGTCTCCAACGACCTGGTGATGCCCCTGCTGCTGCGCCACCGGGCCGCCAAGGCGGACGGCGGCCCGCCCGACGACATGACCAGCCTGCTGCTGATGGTGCGGCGGGTGGCCATCTTCGTCATCGTGCTGGCCGCCTATCTCTATCACCGCATCACCGGCGACGCGCAGCTGGCCCAGATCGGCCTCCTGTCCTTTGCCGCCATCGCCCAGGTGGGTCCGGCCTTTGCCGCCGGCATCCTGTGGCAGCGGGCGACGGCGACCGGCGCCATCGCCGCCATCATCACCGGCAGCACGCTGTGGGCCTATACGCTCCTGCTGCCCAGCCTCGCCGAGGCGGGGCTCATCTCCTCCGACATGGTGCAGAACGGCCCATTCGGGCTGTGGCTGCTGAAGCCCACCGCGCTGCTCGGCCTCTCCGCCAGCCCGCTGGCCCACGGGGTGGCCTGGAGCCTCGGCATCAACACGCTGGTGCTGGTGGTGGTGTCCTTCCTCACCCAGCCGAGCCCCATCGAGCGGGTGCAGGCGCGCCTGTTCGCCGGCGGCGGCGACCGCGGGCAGATGCGCCCGGCCTTCCTGCGCTGGCGCTCCTCGGTGACGCTGGGCGAGGTGATGGCCACGGTGGAGCGCTATCTGGGCACCGAGCGGGCCCGCGCCGCCTTCGAGAATTACGCCCGCCAGCACGGCTTCACCCTCGATTCCCACCGGGAGGCGGACGCCGGCATGGTGCGCTACGCCGAGCACCTGCTCGCCTCGGCGGTGGGCGCGGCGTCCTCGCGCATCGTGCTCTCCCTGCTGCTGCGCAAGCGCACCGTCTCCACCAAGGCGGCGCTGAAGCTGCTCGACGATGCCTCCGCCGCCATCCAGTACAATCGCGAGCTGCTGCAAAGCGCCATCGACCATGTGCACCAGGGCATCGCCGTGTTCGACCGCGACCTGCGGCTGGTGTGCTGGAACCGCCAGTTCGGCCAGATGCTGGACCTGCCCGCCGAATGCTACGCCGTGGGCGTGCCGCTCGCCGACATCCTCGCCTCCGCCCCCGCCGACGACGAGGTGAAGGGGGTGGGCGCGCGCATCACCCGCTACACCCATCCCAGCCCCGATTTCTCCGAGCGCCTGCACCAGCGCGGCGCGGTGATCGAGGCCCGCTCCGACGCCATGCCCGACGGCGGCCTCGCCGTCACCTTCACCGACATCACCGCGAGCGTGGAGGCCGCCCTGGCCCTGGAGCGGGCCAACGAGACCCTGGAGCGCCGCGTGCGCGAGCGCACCGAGGAGCTGGAACGCCTCAACCAGGCGCTGGAGAAGGCCAAGGGCGAGGCGGAGGAGGCCAACGTCTCCAAGACGCGCTTCCTCGCCGCCGCGAGCCACGACATCCTCCAGCCGCTCAACGCCGCCCGGCTCTATGTGACCGCCATGGTGGAGCGCGCCAAGGGGCAGGAGGAGGAGCGCCTCGCCGGCAACGTGGACGCCTCGCTGGAATCGGTGGAGGAGATCCTCTCCGCCCTGCTCGACATCTCCCGCCTGGACAGCGGCGTGATGCGGCCGGAGATCGCGCCCTTCCGCCTCGCCGACATCCTGAAGCCGCTGGAGATGGAGTTCGCCCCGCTGGCGCGGGAGAAGAACCTCGACCTCACCTTCGTGCCGTGCTCGCTTGCCGTGCGCTCGGACCGTCGGCTGCTGCGACGGCTGTTGCAGAACTTCATCTCCAACGCCGTGAAATACACCCCGCGCGGGCGCGTGCTGGTGGGCTGCCGCCGCCACGCCGGCCGGTTGCGCGTGGAGGTGCACGACACCGGGGTCGGCATCCCGCGCTCCAAGCACAAGGTGGTGTTCCAGGAGTTCCAGCGGCTCGACCAGGGCGCGAAGGTGGCGCGCGGCCTCGGCCTCGGCCTGTCCATCGTGGAGCGCATCGCCCGGGTGCTGGAGCACAAGGTGCAGGTGACCTCCCAGCCCAACAGGGGCTCCACCTTCAGCGTGGACCTGCCCATCGCCGTGTCCATGCCGGAGGAGCCCCAGGCCACCCCCACGCCCGCCCGCCGCGGCGCCCAGCTGGACGGCCTCACCATCCTCGCCATCGACAACGAGCCGGCCATCCTCGAAGGCATGGAACTGCTGCTCACCGGCTGGGGCTGCGAGGTCATCACCGCATCGAGCGCCGCCGGCGCCCTGGAGGCGGTGCGGCTCACGCGCAAGACGCCGGATGTGGCGCTGGTGGACTATCACCTCGACGACGGCCACGGCATCGACGCGGTCATGTCGCTGAGGTGGAAACTGGGGAAACTGCCGGCCGTGCTCATCACCGCCGACCGCACCAAGAAAGTGCGCGACGCGGCCCGCGCGGCCGACATGGAAATCCTCAACAAGCCGTTGAAACCGGCGGCGCTGCGCGCCCTGCTCGCCCACTGGCGGCTCGCCCGCTCGGCCGCCGAATAGGCCCTTTTGCGCCCCCCGCGCGCGGCCATTTTGCAACAGGCCCGGAGCGTCCGGGTTAAGCCCCCGTTCATCCGCATGAACGCCCAATAAACGCCGCCTTCAGCCAGCGTTATGTGGCCGTGCCATAGAAGCACGCCCTCGGGGCATGGAAATGTTACTATTTTGTTAAAGTTTGTAACTGATCCATGCTGACTTGAACGCGCGATATACTTTTGGAGCGTGGCTATGACGATCACGATTAACGTCCCCGTCTTCCCGCTGCGGAAAGAAATCGCCGCTCGCAAGCGGCGCATGGGTCTTTCCCTCGGCCTGCTGGGCCGTGGCGCGAAAGGCGGAGCCAAGGGGGCGGGCGCCGGGCCGGACGCGCGCTATACCGCCGACGGGCTGGAATTCGACGTGAGCGGCTTCCGCAAGCCCGGACGGCGCGGCGAGGGCTGAGCTTCTTCCGAAGGTCGTCTTGTGGCTGGGACAAAAAGTCCCCCCGGGGTGACGGAACGACGGTCATGGCCGGGCTTGTCCCGGACCTCGGCAACAGCCGACTTCGGGCACAGGGCCGGGCGGAACGGGCACAGGTGACGGCAGCGTCGCCGCCCTCCCCCTCATTTCCCCATCCTTGCGCGCCTTCGCTGTCGCATTGGGCCGCGGCTCTGATATATGCGCGTCACATTATCGAGCCACGAAGGCCCTTCCCCATGGCGAACGTCACTGCTTTTCCGGACAAGGCCACCATCGCCGAGCAGACCGCGCGGATGCTGCTGGAGGTGGAGGCGGTGCGCTTTTCCTCCGGCGAGCCGTTCATCTTCACCTCCGGCTGGGCAAGCCCGGTCTATATCGACTGCCGGCGCCTCATCTCCTTCCCCCGGGTGCGCCAGACGCTGGTGGATTTCGGCATCTCCACCATCTTCCGCGAGATCGGCTACGAGCAGTTCGACACGGTGGCCGGCGGCGAGACGGCGGGCATCCCGTTCGCGGCCTGGGTGGCGGACCGGCTGATGCTGCCCATGCAGTATGTGCGCAAGAAGCCCAAGGGCTTCGGCCGCAACGCCCAGATCGAGGGGCACCTGGCCCCCGGCCAGCGGGTGCTGCTGGTGGAGGACCTCACCACCGACGGCAAGAGCAAGGTGACCTTCGTCAACGCCCTGCGCGAGGCCGGCGCCGAGTGCTCCCACTGCTTCGTGTTCTTCTATTACGACATCTTCGCCGAGGCCTCGGGCATCTTCGACCAGGCCGGGCTCAGCCTGCACCGCCTCGCCACCTGGTGGGACGTGCTGGCGGCGGTGAAGACCATGAACCGGTTCGAATCGGCCCAGATCGCCGAGATCGAATCCTTCCTCCACGATCCCCACTCCTGGTCGAAGGCCCACGGCGGCACCGCCGTCACCGGCGAGTAACAGGCGGATGGACCTCTACGGCGTCCTCAGGCCCCTGTTCCGGTTCATCACGCCGGAGCAGGCGCACCATCTGTCCATCCGCGTGCTGAAGAGCGGCCTGGTGCCCGACCTGTCGGGAGGGCCCGACGACCCGGTGCTGGCGACGCGGGTGTGGGGGCTGGATTTCCCCAATCCGGTGGGCCTTGCCGCCGGCTTCGACAAGCATTGCGAAGTGGCGGACGCGCTGTTCAAGTTCGGCTTCGGCTTCGTGGAGGCGGGCACGGTGACGCCGCGGCCGCAGCCGGGCAATCCCCTGCCCCGCCTGTTCCGGCTCGACGAGGACGAAGCGGTGATCAACCGCTTCGGCTTCAACAGCGAGGGCCTTGCCCCCTTCATCTTCCGCCTGGGCCAGCGCCGGGCGGCGGGCAGGCGCGGCATCGTCGGCGCCAACGTGGGGAAGAACAAGGAGAGCGAGGACGCGGTGGAGGATTACGCCGCCGGCGTCTCGGCCACCTGCCGCCTCGCCGACTACCTGGTGTGCAACATCTCCTCGCCGAACACGCCGGGCCTGCGGGCGCTCCAGGCCCGGGCGGAGATGGAAACCCTGCTCGCCCACGTCATCGGCGTGCGCAACGCCTCCATGCCCGATCCCGCCGCGCGCACCCCCCTTTTGGTGAAGGTGGCGCCCGACCTCGACGATGCGGCCCTGGCCGACGTGGCGGAAGCCGCCCTCGCCGCCGGGGTGGACGGCATCATCATGGGCAATACCACCCTGTCGCGCCCGCCGAGCCTGCAAAGCCAGTTCAAGGACGAGACCGGCGGCCTGTCCGGCAAGCCGCTGCTGGCCCTGTCCACCGAGCGCCTCGGCGCGCTCTATCGCCTGGTGGGGGGCCGGCTGCCCATCATCGGCGTGGGCGGCATCGCCTCCGGGGCCGACGCCTATGCCAAGGTCCGCGCCGGGGCGAGCCTGGTGCAGATCTATTCCGCGCTGGTGTTCCACGGCCCCGGCCTGGTGGGACGGATCAAGACGGATCTGGCTGCCCGCCTGAAGGCCGATGGCTTCGCCTCCATCGCCGACGCCGTGGGCGTGGACGTGCGCTGAAACGCCGGCTGCTTCAGGTTGGGCGTTTGGCGAGGAGGTCGCGGATCTCGGTGAGCAGGACCTCGGAGCGGGACGGCGCCGGCTTGTTTTCCTCCGCCCGCCGCAGGGTGTTGATGGTCCGCACCACCAGGAACAGCACCCCCGCCACGATCAGGAAGTTGATGGCGATGGTGATGAATGAACCATACGCCAATACCGCGCCCTGTTTCTTGGCGTCCACCAGGTTCTCCGCCGTGACCGCCGAGGACAAGGGGATGAAGTGGTTCGAGAAATCGAGGCCGCCGGTGATCGCGCCAATGACCGGCATGAAGATGTCGCCGACCAGGGACGACACGATGTTGCCGAAGGCGGCGCCGATGATCACGCCGATGGCGAGGTCCATCACATTGCCCTTGACCGCGAATTCCCTGAACTCCTTCAAGACCGGCATGTCCGTCTCCCGAACCGTTTGAGATCGCACCGTTGCGTCAAAGTCCCCGCGTCCGAGTCCTTGCACCAAAGTCCTTGCGATACCTCCTTACGCTGCGCCAAGGCTCAGCGCAGGCCGCAGGCGGGCAACGCGCCCGGGGCGGGCCGGGTTCACGCCGACCGCCGGATTCCCCTTGCACGCATGCGCAACCGCTTCCAGCCAAACGGATCGCGCCGTTACGGCGCAGTTGGGCGCGGCGTGACGCTTTCATGACTTTGAGTGCGCCCGTCCCTATGTTAGGGAGTGCCCGCCGCCGATGACGGGGGCGGGCCTTCGGGCTCTTTCGGCAACACCCCACGGGGACCCCCTCGGGTCAACCCCTTCCGGGCAGAATGGCGACACGCTTGAGAATGGCGGACCGGCAAACCAGCTTCGCATATGAAGATCTCCTCGCCTGCGGACGTGGCGAGCTGTTCGGCGCCGGGAACGCGCAACTGCCGCTGCCGCCCATGCTGATGTTCGACCGCATCGTCGAGATTTCCGAGACCGGCGGCGAATTCGGCAAGGGCTTCATGCGCGCCGAGCTGGACGTGAACCCGGACCTGTGGTTCTTCGCCTGCCACTTCAAGGGCGATCCGGTGATGCCCGGCTGCCTGGGCCTCGACGCCATGTGGCAGCTGGTCGGCTTCTATCTCGGCTGGCTGGGCTCCCCCGGCCGCGGCCGGGCGCTGGGCCTCGGCGAACTCAAGTTTTCCGGCCAGGTTCTGCCGGGCGTGAAGAAGGTGGTCTACGGCATCGAGTTCAAGCGCGTGATGCGCTCCAAGCTGGTGCTCGGCATCGCCGACGGCTGGCTTTCGGCGGACGATGCCACCATCTATCGCGCGAAGGATCTGAAGGTGGGCCTGTTCCAGGCCGATGCGGCACCCGCCGCGGGACCTGTGGGCACCTGACAGGGCATCGCCACGATCCGCGGCCATACTGCTGCTTTCCAATGGGGATTTGACATGCGGCGCGTCGTCGTCACCGGGATGGGCATCGTCTCGTCCATCGGCAACTCCACGCAAGAGGTGCTCGCCAGCCTGCGCGAGGCCAGGAGCGGCATCTCCTTTGCCGAGGACTACGCGAAAATCGGCTTCCGCTCCCAGGTCCACGGCGCACCCACGCTGAACGCCGAGGAGGTGGTGGACCGCCGCGCCATGCGCTTCCACGGCGGCGGCACCGCCTGGAACCACGTGGCCATGGACCAGGCCATCCGCGATTCGGGCCTTGAGCCGTCCGAGGTTTCCAACGAACGCACCGGCATCGTCATGGGCTCCGGCGGCCCGTCCACCCGCGCCATCGTGGACGCCGCCGACATCACCCGCGAGAAGGGCCCCAAGCGCGTGGGACCGTTCGCGGTGCCCAAGGCCATGAGTTCCACCGCCTCCGCGACGCTGTCCACCTGGTTCAAGATCAAGGGCCTCAGCTATTCCATCTCGGCGGCCTGCGCGACCACCAACATCTGCATCGGCAACGCCTACGAGCTGATCCAGTACGGCAAGCAGGACATCATCTTCGCCGGCGGCTGCGAGGACCTGCACTGGACCCTCTCTGTGCTGTTCGACGGCATGGGCGCCATGTCGTCCAATTTCAACGACCGGCCCCAGGTGGCGTCGCGGGCCTATGACAAGAACCGCGACGGCTTTGTCATCTCCGGCGGCGCCGGGGTGCTGGTGCTGGAAGAGCTGGAGCACGCCAAGGCGCGGGGCGCCCGCATCTATGGCGAGATCGCCGGCTATGGCGCCACCTCCGACGGGGTGGACATGGTGGCACCCTCGGGCGAGGGCGCGGAGCGGGCCATGAAGCTCGCCCTGTCCCAGATCAAGGCTCCCATCGACTATATCAACCCGCACGCCACCTCGACCCCCATCGGCGACCTGAAGGAGATCGAGGCGATCCGCGCGGTGTTCGGCAGCGCGTGCCCGCCCATCTCCGCCACCAAGTCGCTGACCGGCCATTCCCAGGGCGCGACCGGCGTGCACGAGGCGATCTATTCCATCCTGATGATGCAGAACGGCTTCATCTGCGAGAGCGCCAACATCGAGGAGATGGATCCCGCGTTCGCGGACATGCCCATCGTGCAAAAGCGCATCGACAACGTGTCGCTCGGACATATCCTGTCCAACGGCTTCGGCTTCGGCGGGACCAACGCCTCGCTCATCATCAAGCACGTGGATGCGTGACCGCAAGGCGGCCCTTCGTCAGGGTCGGTCATGAAAGGTGAAGGGCCGCACCGTGGTGCTGGCCCGAACGGTCTGCTATCGGCGTTTCAGGCGCGAGAGGGTGGGTGATGCAGGACCTGATGAAAGGCAAGCGTGGCTTGGTGATGGGGGTCGCGAACGACCATTCCATCGCCTGGGGCATCGCCAAAGCCTTGGCCGGCCAGGGCGCCGAGATCGCCTTCACCTACCAGGGCGACTCCGTGGCCAAGCGGGTGAAGCCGCTGGCGGAGAGCCTCGGCTCCTCCATCCTGCTGCCGTGCGACGTGGAAGACCTCGCCAGCGTGGACGCCGTGTTCGCGGCGCTCAAGGAGCGCTGGGGTTCCATCGATTTCCTGGTGCACGCGGTGGCCTTCTCCGACAAGTCGGAGCTGAAGGGCCGCTATGCCGACACCAGCCGGGAGAACTTCTCCCGCACCATGGTCATCTCCTGCTTCTCCTTCACGGAGATCGCCAAGCGCGCCGCCGCTCTGATGCCCAATGGCGGCTCCCTCGTCACCCTGACCTATGGCGGCTCCACCCGGGTGATGCCCAATTACAACGTGATGGGCGTGGCCAAGGCGGCGCTGGAAGCCTCCGTGCGCTACCTCGCCGCCGATTACGGCCCGGCCGGCATCCGTGTGAACGCCATCTCGGCGGGTCCCGTGCGCACCCTCGCCGGGGCCGGCATCGCCGACGCCCGGCTGATGTTCAACTACCAGAAGCGCCACGCGCCCCTGCGTCGCACCGTCTCCATCGAGGAAGTGGGCGGCTCGGCCCTCTATCTGCTGTCCGGGTTGTCGGGCGGCGTGACGGGGGAGATCCATTTCGTGGATTCCGGCTACAACATCATGTCCATGCCGCATCCCGACGTGCTCAAGCAGCAGGAAGACGCCGAGGCCAAGCTCGCCGAAACGCCCGTGAAGGCTGCGGAATAGCGCCAGCCCTCGGGCCTGTGTCGATGATCCACCGGACCTGACCCAGCGACGGGCGCAATTACGTCTTTACCTCCTGCGCCGGCACGCTACGTGTCGGCACGGGCTGCTCTGAGATTTTGAGCCGGAACCGCTGCATGCTGGGGGTGGGTAAGGGCATGGACGCACTGGTGGTCGCCGGGCTGGTCTTCGTGTGTCTGTTCGGCGGCGCCATGGCCGGCATGGGGGCCTCCCGCAGGCTGAAGGAACAGCACCTCTCCAAGGAAACCCAGGAGGCGGTGAAGCTCGCCGTGGGCATGGTTGCGGCCATGGCCTCGCTGATCCTCGGCCTCATGACCGCGTCGGTGAAGGGGAATTTCGACACCACCAGCCGCGACGTGCAGCAATACGCCACCTATCTCATCACCCTCGACCTGTCGCTGCGGCACTATGGGCCGGATGCCGATCCGGTCCGCGCCGCGCTGCGCGGCTACACCGAGCACGCCCTCGACGAGACCTGGCCGGCGGACGCCACAAAGACCCTCGTCAACAGCGACACGTCCGAGCAGACCCTGTCGCATGTGGGGCATATGGTCCGCGCCCTCGAGCCGAAGACGCCGGACCAGGTGGAGCTCAAGACGGAGGCGCTCGACCGCTACAAATCCCTGGCCGCCCTGCGCTGGGTGCTGATCGAGGAAAGCGCGGTCCAGGTGCCGCCCATCTTCACGGTCGTGCTGATCGTCTGGCTCACCTTCATCTTCATGAGCTTCGGGTTGTTTTCGCCGGTCAACTCGGTGTCGGTATCGATATTTTTCCTGTGCGCCCT
Organism: Xanthobacter autotrophicus; assembly: GCF_029991245.1. GTDB lineage: Bacteria > Pseudomonadota > Alphaproteobacteria > Rhizobiales > Xanthobacteraceae > Xanthobacter > Xanthobacter autotrophicus_C. Next base: position 13,797 of record NZ_JAIVFO010000064.1, on the reverse strand, counting down.
CTCGCTGGGCGGGGCGATCTTCCTGATCCTGGAGATGAGCACGCCCTTCGACGGCATAATCATCATATCGCCGGACGCCATGCTGAAGGCGTTGCAGCATATGGTGAAGTAGGCTTCCGGCGACGGCCGCCGCGCCCGGCCGGGCCGGCGGCTGGGGATGAGCGGTTCAGCGGCGTCATGGCCGTTGCACTGCATCCCCCCAGCGGCTAGAGCAATTCCAGCACAAGGGCGCAGCGGTTTTGCGCCTGGATCGCTCCGGGCCGGGCGACATGCCCAACTCATTGAATTTACGTCAAACTTCAATCGGCAGGGGCTTTCTGCTCCGGTCGGAAGGCGCACCCCAGGCACGCAGTCCGCGCCCGCGGACGGGACTGCGCGACCCCAACCGGCAGCGCCGGCCTTTGACGGGACAGGAGGCGGACATGAGCCGCAAGACGCTGTGGGTGGCGGCGGCGAGCGTGCTCGTCGGCATCATCGTGCTCGGCCTCAAGACGCTGGCGTGGTGGGTGACGGGCTCGGTGGCGCTGCTCTCGGACGCGCTGGAGAGCATCATCAACGTGGCCGCCTCCGGCGCCGCTCTCATCGCGCTGCAGGTGTCCTCGCGGCCGGCCGACGACAACCACCAGTTCGGCCACCACAAGGCGGAATACATCTCGGCGGTGATCGAGGGGGTGCTGGTGGTGATCGCCGCCCTCACCATCATGCGCGAGGCCTACAACGGCTTCCTCAATCCGACCCTGCCCGACCAGCCGGTGAAGGGCATGCTGCTGAACGGCGCGGCCACCGTCATCAACGGGCTGTGGTACGTCGTGCTCATGCGCGTCGGCCGCGCCTATCGCTCGCCGGCCCTGATCGCCGACGCCAAGCATCTGCTTTCGGACGTGGTCACTTCCGGCGCCGTGCTGGCCGGTTTCGTGCTGGTGCCGGTCACCGGCTGGCCGCAGCTGGACCCGCTGCTCGCCGGCCTCGTCGCCCTCAACGTGCTGTGGACCGGCTGGGGCATGATGAAGGAATCCGTGGGCGGGCTCATGGACGCGGCGCCGCCGCCGGACGTGGTGGCGCGCATCAAGGAGCTGGTCTCCACCCACGCCGCCGGCGCCATCGAGGCCCATGACCTGCGGACCCGCCATGCCGGGCGCATCACCTTCGTGGAATTCCACCTGGTGGTGCCGGGCACCATGACGGTGGCCGCCGCCCACGAGATCTGCGACCGCATCGAGAACGCCTTCGAGCAGGACATGGATGACGCCGTCATCACCATCCATGTGGAGCCGGAAGAGGAAGCCAAGCACCGCGGCGTGGTGGTGCTTTAATCACGCCCCTTTGGGACGGAAGGCGGCGCAGACCTGCGGGTCGGTCTCGATGCGCCCCGCGCCGATGAGGTCCAGGCAATAGGGAATGGCCGGGAACACGGCGGCAAGGCACACCGCGATGGATGCAGGCTTGCCCGGCAGGTTCACGATGAGGGTCTTGCCGCGCACCCCCGCCTCCTGCCGCGACAGGATGGCGGTGGGCACCTCCTGGAGGCTGATGCGGCGCATCTGCTCGCCGAAGCCCGCCAAGGGCTTCTCGATCACCGCCGCCATGGCCTCGGGGGTCAGGTCGCGCGGGGCCGGGCCGGTGCCGCCGGTGGTGCAGATGAGGTCGAGGCCGGCGTGGTCGCACATGTCGATCAACGTATCCCGCACGCTCTCGAAGCCGTCCGGGATGACGCGATAATCGGCGCTCCAGGGGCTGGTGATGGCACGCCGGAGCCACGCCTCGATGGCCGGGCCCGAGAGATCCGCATAGCCGCCGGAGCTGGCGCGGTCCGAGATGGTGACGATGCCGATGCGGGCTGGCGACATGGGAGCGATCCGGTTGGTCTGGAGCACGCGCCGACTGCGCGTCCCCGGTCTCGAAGGCGGGAGACGGATGCGCCGATCAGGCGGGTTCAACCCGATCGGGTCCGGCTCCTGGGCGGTGCGCCTGTGCTGGCGCGGCCCGGGCCCAAATGCAAGCCCGTGTCCATTTCTGCGCTTCACCGGGGCGCGCCGCGATACCGCAGCGATTGGGATTGAATTTCGCGCCAAACCGTATTCATGTGAATATAGGTGAAACGTGTCGTTTTATTCGGACCCCTGCCGTGACGGTGCATCGGAGCATGTCGGATTTCCTCACCACCCGCGAGTTGGCGGCGCTGCTTCGCGTGAAGGAGCGCAAGGTCTACAATCTGGTGGCGACGGGGAGCCTTCCGGTGCGGCGGGTGACGGGCAAGCTCCTGTTCCCCCGCAAGGAAATTGAAAGCTGGCTGGGCGGTAGCGCCGAGCCGCGCGAGGCGGACGAAGCTCCCCTGGCGAACGATCCTGCGCCATTGCCGCTCATTCTCGCCGGCGGGCATGATCCCCTGCTCGAATGGGCGCTGCGCGAATCGCGCTCCGGCATCGCCGCCTTCCTCGACGGCGCACTCGACGGGCTTGCCCGCGCCGGGCGGGGCGAATGCGTCGCCGTGGGCCTGCACGTGCCCGATCCGCACGGCTGGAACGTGGGCGCGGTGGAAGGCCGCTTCTGCCGCGAGCCGTGGGTGCTGATCGAGTGGGCGCGGCGGGTGCGCGGCCTGATCTACCGGCCGGACATGGCCCGCCCGCCGAACAGCCTGAAGGACATCCGCGGCCTGCGCTTCCAGGGGCGGCAGCCGGAAGCCGGAAGCGAACTGGTGCTGGACCGGCTGTTGTCCGCCGAGAAGATGCGGCGCACCGACCTCAGGATGGTGGACACCATCGAGCGGACCGAAACCGACCTGGCGCTGGCCATCGCCACCGGGCGGGCGGACGTGGGGCTCGGCATCGCGGCGGCGGCGCGCCTCAACAATCTGCGCTTCCTGCCGCTGCTGGAGGAGCGCTTCGATCTCCTGGTCTGGCGCAAGGCCTATTTCGATCCGCCGTTCCAGAAGCTGGTCGCCTTCTGCCGCGAGCCGCTCTTCGAGGCGCGGGCCGCCGATCTCGGCGGCTACGACGTGTCCGGCTTCGGCACGGTCCATTACAATTGCTGCTGAAGCGGCCCCGGAACCCCGCGCCGTAAAAGAAACGCCCGCCCGGAGACCGGACGGGCGCAAGGTCGCGCAGGGGACAACGTCGTTCCGAAGGGTCAGGCCGCCTCCACCGGGGGCACGTCGAGGGCGCGGAAGATGGCGCAGCGGCGGAAGGCGTCGATGGAGGGCGGCTCGTTCTTCTGGGAGCAGTATTTCGCCACCAGCTTGGCGAGGCCCTTGATGTCGCGCCCGGAGGTCTCCGGGAACATGACCACCAGCTTGCCGATCAGCTCGTCCGAGAGCGGCAGGCCGAACTGGTCCGCCATCACCCGCCAGATCTTGCGCCGGTCTTCCGGCCCCGGCGAATGGTATTTGATGAGCGCGATGCAGCGCGAGACGATGGCCTCGTCGATGTCGTCCACCCGGTTGGTGGTGAGGAAGAGCAGGCCGTTGAAGTATTCGAGCACGCGCAGGAACACGCCCACCACCGCATTCATGGTGAGGTTGTCCTGGCGGCGCTTGATGTAGACGTCCGCCTCGTCGATGAGCATCACCGCGCCCCAGCGCTGGGCACGGGTGAGGGCATCCTTCAGCGCCTGCTCCATGTGCGCCACGTCGAGGCCGAGCTGGCCGGAATGCACCCGGTAGAGCGGGCGCTGGATGATCTCCGAATAGACCTCGGCGGTGAGCGTCTTGCCGACGCCGGGCGGGCCGGCGCACAGCACCGTGGTGCCGCCGGACTTGCCCGCCACCACGTCGTCCATGAGCGTGTTCATCTCGGCGGTGAGGATGTCGATGAGGTCGGTCTGCTCGGGGGGCAGCACCAGCTTCTGCTTCAGCTCGGGGTGGTATTTATAGGGCGCGATGTCGTCCACATGCACCCACACATGGTGGTGCAATTCCAGATGGAACATGAGGATAAGGGGGTGCACCGGCATGTCGGTGAACGAGCCCTTGCGCACGTTCGCCTGCGCCGCCTTCAGCGCCTCGTCCACCGCCATGTGGAAGAGGTTCTGCTTGTCCGCCTTCTTCACGATCTTGTCGAGGAAGAAGCCCGAGGTCTCGTTGCCCAGGGTGCGCTCGCCCAGCAGTTCCTCATCGTTCACGAGCCGTGCCTCGGAGCCCGAGGAGGACAGGACGATGACGGACTTGCGCGACCAGTCGGTGTCGCGGCGGTTGGCGGTGGGGTCCTCGGCGAAGATGCCGGTGCCCTTGCCGGAGAACTGGTGGCCGTAGCGCGCCCGCCATTCGAAATAACGCACCAGCTGGTCGTCGAAGGAGGCGAGCAGTCCCTCGTCCTCCATCAGCCAGCCCTTGGCCGCCAGCGTGCCGGGAATGGTGAGCCCGCGCAGGTCCTTGGAACGGATCAGCAAATTCTCCACATGGACCTTGCCGCGATTGTTGGCCTTCAGCTCGATGATGACGCGGCCGGCCTCCTCCTCGCCCGGAGGCGTGTAGTCCAGCCGGGTGATGAGGTAAGGCTCGGGCTTGCCGCCCGAATTCATGCGGAACAGCCAGCCGCGGATGGAGGCATTCACGAAATAAAGCGCGAGCGCGCCGGCGAGGTCTTCCAGTTCCTCCGGGGCGAAGCGCTGGCCCTCGTCCTTGAACACGCCGACGAGGTTGGCGAGCTGCTCCTCCTGCCCGCGCACGGCGGTGCCGCCATTCTTCAGAACGAGATCGTGGAGATGGGCCAGTTCGTCGGGCTTCAGCGTATCGAGCCCCAGCTCCATGCGGGTGGAAAGGCGCGGCTGGGCGAGCAGATGGGCCCGATCGGGAAAGGCCTCGACGAGGGATTCGACGACCAGACGTTCGACGATGAGCTTCATGACCGCCTCACGGTGACGACCGATGTCCGGGCTCCGACAAAATTGGTCAGCCTGCGACAGCCCCTGGCATCGGACGATGGGTTGAAAGGGCCATAGCAAGATCGAGGCCGGGTCCCCTTCGGTCAGCCGGGTCCGCGCCCGCAGGCAGACACCTTCGCTGCTGCGGGCTTGAGCACAGGCCCGCCCATCGCCGCATCAGCCACGGGCCGCAAAGGGTCGGGATGCCGTCGCACAAGCCATTGGAGCAAGACTGGAAAGTGGCAGATCGAGCGCGATGTGCGGCGACCTGGCGACAATTGAAATCCGCCTGAAATTTCAGCTTGCATGGGAAAGTCAGATAGCTTTGTATATTAGCTAATTCGCCGGTCGCGACAGCGGCCGGCGGGTGCTTCACCCAGCGTTCCAGCGAGGTTGCCCCGTCGCCATGGTCGCGCAGCAGATCGTCAACGGCCTCATGCTCGGGGCCATCTACATGCTGGTTGCGGTGGCCTTCACCCTCGCCATCGGTGTGTTGAACTTCCTCAACTTCTCCCTCCCGGGCCTGTTCATGGCCGGGGGCATGCTCGCCTTCGGGCTGATGAAGGCCGGCTGGCCCTTCCTGCTGGCCGCCGCCGGGGCGCTGGCGGCCGCCGCCTTCATCTCGCTGCTGGTGGAGCGCTTCGCCTACCGGCCCATGCAGGGCGGCGATCCGGAGGTGCCGCTGGTGTCCTCCCTCGGCTTCCTGGTGCTCCTGGAAAACCTCATGCTGGTGCAGTTCGGCTCGGACCAGCAGGCGTTCCCGGCACTGCTGCCCGATCTCAATCTGCGCCTCGGCGGCCTCGTCATCGGCTATGCCCAGCTCGCCTCGCTGCTGCTGTCGCTGGGCCTCGTGGCGGTGCTGTCCTTCGTGCTGGCGAAGACCGCCGCCGGGCGGCGCATCCGCACCGTGGCAGAGAGCCGGGAAACCGCGCTGCTCATGGGCATCGACATCGCCCGCCTGGTGCCGCAGCTGTTCGTCGCCTCGGCGGCGCTGGCGGCGCTCGCCGGCATCCTGTTCGCGGTGAACTACCAGCAGGTGTCGCCCTTCATGGGCGAGGGCGTGGGCTTCAAGGGCGTCGCCGCCATGATCGTGGGCGGCATGGGCTCCATCTGGGGCGCGGTGCTGGGCGGGCTCCTCATCGGCCTTGCCGAGGTGGTCTCCATCTCCTTCATCGGCGCGGACGTGGTGAACATCACCGTCTACGGCCTGCTGCTCCTCATCCTCATTGTGCGGCCGCAGGGCCTCATGGGCCGCGCCCCCAGCCGGGAGAAGCTCTAGATGAGCGGCTATCTGACGGGCGTCCTCGTCGTCCTCGCCTTCAACGTCATGGCGGCCTATGCGGTGTACCTGCCGCTTGCCGCTGGCCAGTTGAACCTTGGCATCGCCGGCTTCATGGCCATCGGCGCCTATGGCTCGGCCTTCCTGACCAACGAATATATGTGGCCCATGTGGGCCGCCATCCCGGCGGGGGCGCTGGCGGCGGGGCTCACCGGCTTCCTCATCGGCCTGCCGGTGCTGCGCACCCACGGCATCTATTTCGCCATGGCCACCTTCGCTTTGGGACAGGTGATCTCCGCCGTGTTCCTGAACCTGGAAGTGGTGGGCGGCGCGGCGGGCTATCCCGTCACCGATTATGCCGGGCCAAACGTGGTGTTCGCGGCGGCGGCCGGCGTGGTGCTGCTGATGCTCTACATCTCCCGCACCCGCTTTGCCCTCGAACTGACGGCGGTGAAGAGCGACGCCACGGTGGCGGACCTGCTGGGCGTCCCGGTGCGCGGCATGAAGGTGGCGGCCTTCGCCCTGGGCGCCATGGTGGCCGGCTTCGGCGGCGCCCTCTATGCGCACCACTATAATTTCGTGGAGGCCCAGCACTTCAACGTGCTGCTCTCGGTCTTCACCGTGCTCTACGTGCTGTTCGGCGGCACCCAGACGGTGTGGGGACCGCTGGTGGGCGCCGCTTTCTTCACCCTGGTGCCGGAGCTGCTGCGCGCCTCCGACCAGTGGCGCTATGCGCTCTTCGCCGTCTTCATCATCGTCTTCATGGCGATCCGCCCGCAGGGGCTGGTGACCGCCGCCCTGTTCCGCCTGTTCCGCCGCCGCGCGCCGGAGGCTTCCTCATGAGCACGGCGCTGGAAATCTCCGCCCTGTCCAAGTCGTTCGCGGGCGTACAGGCCATCCGCGACCTCTCCTTCGCCGTGCCGAAGGGCGTCTCCACGGCACTCATCGGCCCCAACGGGGCGGGCAAGACCACGGTGTTCAACATGGTCAGCGGCGTCTACGGCGTCGATGCCGGCCGCATCACGGTGAACGGCGTGGACGTGACAGGCATGCCCTCGCGCCAGCGCATCGGCACCGGGGTGGCCCGCTCGTTCCAGAACGTCCGGCTGATGCCGCACCTGTCGGTGCTGGAAAACCTGCTGGTGGGCCAGCATGTGCGCGCCTCTTCGCTCGGCGCGCTGCTCACCCCCTACCGCCTCATCCCCAACCACCGCTGGAAGCGCGAGGCCCGCGCCGCGCTGGAGGAAAGCGGTCTCGGCCGCTGGGCGGACGAGACCGTCTCCGCCCTGCCCTACGGCGTGAGAAAGCGCATCGATCTGGTGCGCGCGACGCTCGCCGGCGCCAGCCTCCTGATGCTGGACGAGCCCGCCGCCGGCCTCAATCCCTCCGAGACCAATGCCCTGCGCGATCACCTCAAGGCGCTGATGGCCAAGGGAACCACCCTGCTGGTGGTGGAGCACGACATGCACTTCGTGGAGTCCATCTGCCAGAACGTGGTGGTGCTGAATTTCGGCGAGAAGATCGCCGAAGGCCCGCTCTCCCGCGTGCGGCAGGATCCCAGGGTCCGCGAGGCCTATATCGGCTCGGACGGGGAGGCCTGAGATGGCGCTGCTCGAAGTCTCCGCCCTCTCCGTCTCCTACGGCCGCGTGGCGGCGCTCACCGACGTGTCGCTGCGGGTGCAGGAAGGCGAGATCGTCACCGTGCTGGGCGCCAACGGGGCCGGCAAGTCCACCCTGCTGAAGGCCATCCTCGGCGCGGTGCCGGTGAAGGGCGGCGGCATCGCCTTCGCCGACACCGACCTCACCCGCGCCGCCCCCCACAAGCGCATGGGCGCGGGGCTGGTGCTGGTGCCGGAGGGCCGGCGCATCCTCATCTCCCTGACGGTGGAAGAGAACCTGCTGCTGGGCGCCCACATGCGCCGCGACACCGCTGCCATCCGCCGCGAGATGGACGCCATCTATGGCCGCTTCTCCAACCTCGCGGAGCGCCGGCACATGCTGGCCTCCTGCCTCTCCGGCGGCGAGCAGCAGATGCTGGCCATCGGCCGCGCCATGATGGCGAAGCCCCGCCTGATGATGCTGGACGAACCCTCCCTCGGCCTCTCCCCGCTGTTCGTGGAAAAGCTGTTCGACCTCATCTGCGAACTGAACCGCGACGGCCTCTCGGTGCTGCTGGTGGAGCAGAACACCGGCAAGGCGCTCAAGGTCGCCCATGCCGCCACCGTGCTGGAACTCGGCCGCGTGACCATGGACGGCGACCCCAAGGCGCTCGCCGCCGATCCAAGGCTGCAGGACGCCTATCTCGGCGGGGCGGGTGGCCACTGATCTTTCCAGGCGAGGTGAACACCGGTTCGCGTGATGAAACCACGCGCGACACAAAGAAAAACCAGACCAATCCAGAGGAGAGTTGGACATGAAGAAAAGTCTGCTTCTTGGCGCCGGCCTTCTGGCCGCGCTGGTGGCCGCCGGCACCGCGCGGGCCGAGGAAGACCTCGTCCTCGGCTACATGATGGCCAAGAGCGGCCCCTATGTGAGCCTCGCCAACACCAATGAGGTGGCGGTGGACATGGCGGTGGAGGAAATCAACGCCAAAGGCGGCATCAACGGCCGCAAGATCAAGGTCGTGAAGTTCGACACCGCCGGCGATCCCAAGCAGGCCACCACCGCCGTGCGCTCGTTTGCGCAGGATGCCGGGGCGCTGGCCATCATCGGGCCGTTCTCCTCCTCGGAAGTGCGCACCACCTTCCCGGTGGGCGAGCGCGAGGGCATCTCGCAGATGTCCATGGCCTCCTCGGCGCCGGGCCTCACCAAGGGCTTCACCTACGGCTTCCGCAACACCACCGACGAAGGCAAGGTCATCGACCAGGTGCTCGCCTCCCTCAAGGACAAGAAGCTGCCCATGGCCACGGGTGCGGCGGCCTATGCCACCGACGACGTGGTGTCGAAATCCATCGGCACCGGCGTGGTGCCCAAGATGTTCGAGAAGTATTCGATCCCCTCCAAGGGCGCCGTGGACTTCCAGCTCGCCGCCTTCGACCTGTCGCCCCAGGTGGCGCAGCTGAAGCAGATGGCCCCGGACGTGGTGGGCCTCGGCTCGCCGCCGGAAGGCGCCATCACCCTCGCCAAGGAGCTGAAGCGCCAGGGCGTCTCGACCCGCCTCATCGGCGGCACCACCATCGCCGATCCGGAACTGCCCAAGCGCATGGACGGCGCCGGCGAGACGCTCACCATCGGCACCACCTTCTTCCCCGAGGTGAACGACAAGACCCGCGCCTTCGCGGCGGAATTTGCCAAGCGCACCAAGGCCGCCGGCCTCAACCGCACCGACCCCAACCAGATGGACGCCTCGGTCTACGACATCGTCTACCTCTACGCCGAGGCCATGACCCGGGCCGGCACCACCGGCGACAAGGCGAAGCTTGCCGCCGAGCGCGCCGCGGTCCGCGACCAGGTGGCCAAGCTGAAGGACGTTCCGGCTCTCGAAGGCGCCATCTCCTTCGCTGATGGGGACGCCGTGAAGCCCGTCTACATCCTCGAGGTGAAGGGCGGGAAGTGGACCCTTCTGGATACGCGGATGCCGAACTGACCTCGACGCATCTGCGTGCGGCCGGCGCCTTCCTTCTGCCCTGACCGGAAGGCGCCGGCTCTTCTCCCTGCCCATTCCGACGAGAGACACCCATGCCGGGCACGACGCTTGAGTTCACCCTTCACGCCGATGGCGGCGCCACGCGCCTCACGGTGGACATCCGCTACGCGGTGATCGCCGGCTGGACCGGCCGCGACAAGGCGGCGCTGGAAAAGCACATCGTGGAGCTGGAAGAGCTGGGCGTGCCGCGCCCCGCCTCCACCCCCATCTATTATCGCGTGGCGGCCGCCCGCTTCACCACGGCGGACGCGATCGAGTGCACCGGCGGCGATTCCTCCGGCGAGGTGGAGTTCATGGTGCTCCAGAGCGGCGGGAGGCGCTTCCTCGGCGTCGGCTCGGACCATACCGACCGCACCGTGGAGACCTACGGCATCACCGTCTCCAAGCAGATGTGCGACAAGCCGGTGGCCCCCGAATTGTGGGTCCTCGACGACGTTCTGCCCCATTGGGACAGCCTGATCATCCGCTCGTTCGCCACCATCGACGGTGCGACGGTGCTCTACCAGGAAGGCCCGGTATGGGCCATGCTGCCGCCGGGCGAGATCATCGACGGCTATGGCCCGGGACTTGGCGACGGCACCGCCATGTTCTGCGGCACGCTCGCCGCCAGGGGCGGCATCCGCCCGGCGGCGCGCTTCGCCTTCGAGCTGGAGGACCCGGTGCTGGGGCGAACCATCCGCCACGCCTATGATGTGAGCGTCCTGCCGGTCGCCGGCTGAACGCGCAAGGAAGAAGCCGCCGGAGGACGCCCATGCAGATCGACGCAGAGGTGAGGGAGGGGACGCAGGAGGCCGGCGCCGCCCCGGTCCGCTCGCTCCGCGATACCGCCTATGAGGTGCTCAAGCAGCGCATCATCATGTGCGTCTTCCGCCCCGGCGAGGCGCTGAGCGAGGCGCAGGTGGCATCAAGCCTCGGCCTTGGCCGCACCCCCGTGCGCCAGGCATTCGACCGGCTCATGCGCGACGGCCTCGTGGAGGTGCTGCCCCGCAAGGGCATCATCGTGCGCCCCATCAGCGCCGACGAGGTGCGCCACATGGTGGAGGTGCGCCTTCTGAACGAAGGCTTCTGCGCCCGCCTCGCCGCCGAGCGGGCCGACAGCGCCACCCTCGCCGCGCTGGCGGACAACGTGCGACGCGGGGGCGAGGCCGCGGCGGAGCGCGACGTGGCGGCGGCCATGGCGCTGGACCGCGCCTTCCACGCCACCATCTCGGCGGCGGCGGGCAACCCGGTACTGGGGGATATCCTGAAGAACCTGCACGAGCGGGCGCAGCGGGTGTGGTTCGTGTCGCTCCGCGATGCCGGCCATCATGCCCGGGTGGTGGACGAGCACGCCGCCATCGCCGCCGCCCTCACCGCCCGCGACGGCGACGGCGCCGAGGAGGCGACCCGTGCGCACATCCTGTCGTTCGCGGCGAACCTGACGCGGCAGCTTTAGCCGCTTCCGGGTTGCGGCGAGCGCCCCTACCCCAGCCAGATGCCCACCAGCGCGGCGGCGATGACCCACAGCGCCAAATTGCCCCAGAAGGCGCGCTTGGCCTCGGCGCGGCCGATGCCCTCCAGCGAAGACGGCGACAGGCTCAGCCCGTCCCGCGTCGCCACGTCGAGCTGCTCCATCACCCGCGCGGTGCGGGTGAGAAGCCCCGGCAGGGTGGCGGCGAAATGGGCCATCTCGGACACCCCGCCGCCGGCGCGCTTGAGCTGGCCGACGGGTCCCAGATTGCCGGCGATCCAGTCCTCCACCACGGGGCGCGCCGTCTTCCACATGTCGAGCTGCGGGTCGAGGGAGCGGGCGACGCCTTCCACCACCACCATGGTCTTCTGCAGCAGCAGCAGCTCGGGCCGCGTCTGCATGTCGAACAGGGCGGTGACCTCCAGCAGCAGCGCCAGCAGGCGCGCCATGGAGATCTGGTCGGCGGTGCGCGAATGGATGGGCTCGCCGATGGCGCGGATGGCCAGGGCGAAATCGTCCACGGAGTGATGGAGCGGCACGTAGCCGGCCTCGAAATGCACTTCCGCCGTGCGCCGCCAGTTGCGGGTGATGAAGCCGTACAGGATCTCGGCGAGGAAGCGCCGCTCCTTCAGGCCGAGGCGGCCCATGATGCCGCAATCCACGATCACCAGCCGGCCCTGCGCGTCCACGAACAAATTGCCCGGATGCATGTCGGCATGGAAGAAGCCGTCGCGCATGGCCTGCTTCAGGAACGACTGCATGACGACGCGGGCGATCTCCTTCAGGTCGTGCCCGGCCGCGATCAGCGCCTCCTTGTCGGAGAGCTTGATGCCGTCGATCCATTCGGTGGTGAGCACCTCGCGGCCGGAGCGGTCCCAGTCCACGCGGGGGACATGGATCTCCTTGTCCGCGCCGATGTTCTCGGCCAGTTCCGCATAGGCGGCGGCCTCAAGGCGCAGGTCCATTTCCATGGACACCGAGCGGGCCAGCGTATCCACCACCGTTTCGAGCCGCAGCCGTCGCGCCTCGGCGAAATTGGTCTCGGCGAAATGGGCGATGCGGCGGAACGAGCCCATGTCGGAGGAGAAGCGCCGCTCCACGCCGGGACGCAGGATCTTCACCGCCACGGTGTGGCGGGTGCCGTCCCTGTCCGCCACCTCGGCCTTGTGGACCTCGGCGATGGAGGCGGCGGCCACCGCCGGGCCGAATTCCGCATAGACCTCGCGCACCGGCCGCTCAAAGGCCTCGGCGACGGTGGCCTCCGCCACCTCCTGCCCGATGATGGGCATGCGGTCCTGCAGCACTTCGAGGTCCCGCGCCACCGAGGCGCCCACCACGTCCGGCCTTGTGGCGAGGAACTGGCCGAGCTTCACATAGGACGGGCCGAGCCGGGACAGGGCCGCCGAGAAGCGCGCCGGCCGGCTGCCGGCATCCTTGCGGGCAATCAGCCGGGCGATGCGCAGCAGCGGGCGCGCCAGCGGCGGCGCCGCGGCCGCAGACATGAGGGAGAGCACACCTTCGCGGGCGAGCACGTAGCCGGCGCGGGCAAGCCGCGCCGCGTCGGCGGCGAGAAAGAAGATCATGGTCAAAGGCCGCGCGCCATCAGATGCGCCAGCCCCAGTGCAGGGCCACCACGCCGCCGGTCATGCGCGTGAAGTCCACGCGGGAGAAGCCGGCATCACGCATCATGTTGGCGAACACCTCCGCATTGGGGAAGCGGCGGATGGATTCCACCAGATACTGGTAGGGCTCCGCATCCCCGGCCACCCGCTTGCCGAGCTGCGGGATGACGTTGAAGGAATAGGCCTCGTAGATCTTGTCCAGCAGCGGCACGTCGACCTTGGAGAATTCCAGCACGAAGGCGCGCCCGCCGGGTTTGAGCACCCGCCGCATCTCGGTGAGCGCCAGCGGGATGCGCGGCACGTTGCGGATGCCGAAGGCGATGGTGACCGCGTCGAACGAGCGGTCGGGGAAGGGCAGCGCCTCGGCATTGGCTTCCGTGAAGGTGACCTTGTCGCCAAGGCCGCGCTTTTCCGCCCGCTCGCGGCCCACCGCCAGCATCTCCGCATTGATGTCGGCCACGGTGGCGCGTGTGCCCTCCCCGCCCGCCTTCACCACCCGGAACGACACGTCGCCGGTGCCGCCGGCCAGATCCAGCAGCTCGAACGGCCGCGTGCCCTGGGGCGGGCGCACCTTGGAGACCAGCGCATCCTTCCATACCCGGTGCAGGCCGCCGGACATGAAATCGTTCATGATGTCGTAGCGGCGCGCCACCTTGTGGAACACGTCGTCCACCAGCGACTGCTTCTCGGTGAGCGGAACCGTGCGGTAGCCGAAATGGGTCTCGGTCCGGGGCGCGCCGGCGCCGGGCTGGGAATTCGGGTCCGTATTCAGGTCCGTCATGGAGATCTGGCCGCACGCTGTTGTTTCGGGCCGGGACCTTATCGGATGATCCCGGCCGGCGCCATAAAGGGAAGCGTCGCGGGCGTGGGGCAGTTTGAACCGGGATGGGCTGTAGGCGACGAGCCCCAGCGGCGGGAATGCGGAACCGGCTTGCCCCCTCCC
>NZ_JAIVFO010000063.1 GCF_029991245.1 Xanthobacter autotrophicus | reverse complement strand
ATGGCAAAGGCGCAGTTCGCCGTCATCTTCGGCGAGCGCTTCACAAAGGCCATGGCGGCCTGATCTTCAACCCGCCGCCCCCACACGAAATTCCTGACACTCCCCCGAAAGCCCCTGAGAGTCACCCTCAATGGCCGTTGGTATTATCTTATCCCGCCGCGGTCTGCCGCCAGGTCTGCTGCGGCATCCGCCAGTCGATCCCTTCGAGTAGATAGCCGAGTTGCGCGGCCGTGATCGTCACCGTGCCGTCGACCGTCGACGGCCACAGGAACCGACCCCGCTCCAGCCTCTTGGCGAACAGGCACATGCCCTGTCCGTCGTGCCAGAGAATCTTGACCAGGTCGCCACGGCGGCCCCGAAACACGATCAGATGCCCGGAATGCGGATCGCGCTTCAACGTCTCCTGGGCGATCAGGGCCAAACCGTCAAACCCCTTGCGCATATCCGTGTGGCCCGTCGCGAGCCAGACCTTCACGCCGCCTGGAACCGGGATCATCGGGCGCTCAGCGGATCAAGGACGAGACGCAGGGCAGCGGCATCAACGTCCCGATCGACCCGAACCCGCCGGCCACGGCCGAGAGCGATCTCGATCACACAGGTCGCGTGCCGAGATCGCGTCGGCCAGTTCTGCGTCTCGCTCACCGCGGGTGGTTTCTCGGCCTGGATCATCACCGGCAGCAGCGACGAGACCTCGGTGACGCCCCCGAGCCGCCCTTGGCGCACCTGACGTCGCCACGTGAACACGAGGCTCGGACAGACATCGTGTCGGCGCGCGACCTCACTGACCCTCGCGGTGCCGTCCAGCGTCTCCGCGACAATCCGCGCCTTCTCGTCGTCCCGCCAACGCCGTCGCCGTTCGGCCCCGAGCACCTCGACCTTCATCGACCCGATCACCTTAAGTCTGAACTTAAGGTCATACCTTAATCCCAGCGCCCCAGCCCGCAAGGCGGCCTTCCGCGGAGACGTACGAGCAGGTGCTCGTTCCCACGTTGAAGACCGGCGACATCGTCATCATGGACAATCTGGGCAGTCACAAATCCGCGGCCGTCCGCAACCTCATCAAGGCCGCCGGCGCCAGACTCTGGTTCCTCCCGCCCTACTCGCCCGACCTCAATCCGATCGAGCAGGCCTTCGCCAAGATCAAGCACTGGATGCGCGCCGCACAAAGCGCTCCGTCGAGGACACATGGCGACATGTCGGTGACCTGGTCGAGAGCATCGAACCCGCCGAGTGCGCAAACTATCTCGCAAACGCAGGATACGCTTCAATCAAAACATGAAACGCTCTAGACGAAGCGGCGGGGGTCGGCCGAGGGTGTGCGGTCGGCAGACCTCGGTTCGGGTCCTCTCGTCAGGCCAGAGCAAATTTCACGATGGATCAAGACGGAGCGGCCGCGTCAGCCCGGCCAAGCCAAAGCGCTTGATCGGCGTTTGCTGAAGTCAGTCTATCGGACCTTCTATCGGTTCATGGCGCAGTCGTGAACTGCCAGCCCGGCCCATGCCCTTCCGGCGCCAGCCGTTGCCCTAAGACGTCGACCAGAGTGTCCTGACTCATCTCGACCCGATAGGCCGTGTTCGGCTTCAGTGGCCTAGCGAGATCAAGCCGCAAGCGCGGGCCTGCGATGTCGAACAGTCCCGCCTCCGGGGTGGAGGCAAGGTTCCATTCCTGCACCACCGCGCCGGTCTGCTTCTCGACCAATCGAACCGGCCCCCTCCCCCCGGTTTCCGCGGTCTCCAGCGCACGGTCTGGCGGATGGCGGAGCGGCAGGTTGGCCGTCAGTTCCAGAGAGGCGTTGGCGGCAACCGCGCCGGCCCCGTCGGCCGGAACCAAGTCCACGACGCCGAGGGCGGGCAGCGCCGCCGGATTGCGGCGGTTCGCCGCATAATCCCACCAGTCGGTCTGCGGCGTCGCCCCGAGCGCGCCCAGTCCGCGCCGCGCGATCTCGGAATCCGGCGCGGGCCGGGCCATGGCGATGGCCTCTTCCCGGGTGGTGGGGAACCAGAGCAGGCTGTCGGCCCGGTCCGGGACCTCCCGCTTCAAACCGGGAAACTGCTTTTCCAGCCAGGAGGACTTGCGGTCGAGGAAAGCCTCGTTCCCCCAGATCACCGGATCGCAATTGGCGAGCGGCGTGCTGCCCGGCTGCGCCTCCACCCGCTGGGCGACGTTGCCCCAGACGTTCACCGTCCCGTCCGCCGCGCGCATGCGAATCCACAGGGGAAAGGGCCCAGCGCCGTCGCCCGGCGTGTTGAAATGCCCGTCGCCGTCGGTATCACCGGGCCAGAAGGGCAGCACCGTATTGTGCCGGATCTCGACCCCGTCCTGCGGACGGTTCTGCGGCAGCACTTGGTTCGGCGCCGTGCCCCAGAGCACATTGCCCTCGACCACGAGCCCTTGCAGGGGAACCTCGTTCGGATCCGCAAAGAAGCCCTGCAGCGCCGGCCCGGGGATCCGCACCTTCCAGCGCCGCTTGTCCGGCTCGGCGGTCAGGACAACCGCCTGGTAGGGGCGCAGCAGATCTAGCTGCCGCTTGAATTCGTCGGACAATTCCTCGGGCGGTTCGCCTGCCGCCTGGCGCACATGGACCGGATTGTCGCCGAGATCGATCTTCTGGATCGCCAATTCCATCGGCTGTCTGGGATGGCGCTGCATCACCGGAGTCTGGTCCAGCGGCGGGAGGGTGAGCGTCACGGGGCCCTTCGAAGCATCGACCCGCAGGAAGCGGCGATCATCGGTGGCCAGCACCGGTCCGTCGGCCGAAACACCGCGTATGAGATAGAATTGCGAGATGTTCGGCCGCGCCAATGCGCCCTCGCGTCCCGGAAAGCTGACATTGCCGCTATAGGACAGCCTCTCGATCCGGCTGTGATCGGGGTCGGTGCCGGTGCCGATCATCCACATCTGCAAGCCATCGGGATGCAGCAATGTGGTGTCGCCCATATAGTCGAATTCGGTGTTGTTCTCGATGCGGATGTCGTGCAGCAGCGTTGGCTTTTCTGCTGTTCCCTTGCGAAAAATCAGGTTGAAAGGGTCGGCGCCCAGATGGTGGATGCGATTACCGGTGGCGAGCGCATCCTGCGCCCCCACCGCCACACCATAGACGGCGAAGGCCACTTCGCTGTCGCGCACTGCCACGTTCCGAGCCCCGGCGAGGTTGATGGCGCGGGTCTGGGTGTTGAAACGGTAGCTCGATCCGAGCCGCATCGGCATCAGGTCGGAAACGACCCGAACCCGGTCGAAGGTGATGTCGTTGAAGTCGCCATTGCCCGAGATGTTGAAGATGGCGTCGAGATTCTGCGCCATAGGGGAGAAGAAGGTCATGTCCTCCACATGCAGATGGCCAGCCGACACGCTGGCCTTCCCCTCGCTGATCACCCAGTTCGACAGCAGCGTGCCATTGTCTGGCTCGCGGGGTTGCATGGTCACCGGGGCGGCAAGGCCTGAGAAAGCCCCGATAAAGGCGCGGTGCTCCCGCGCGAGATTGATCCATTCCGGCCCCACTAGCAGGGTCGCGCCGGATTTCACCTCGGGCCGCAGGGCAAGGAAGGCGAGGATATCGGCCGCGGTCTCGGCCGCGAAAGTGCGTGGGGCGATGTGCACCTCGACGGCATGACCGTCGGAGAGGGCCAGCCGTGCGTCGGAAAGCTTTTCTCCCGCGACGGCGGGGAAGAGGTAATCCCATGGGCCGCCCTTGCTTGGGACGACACGCCAGTCCGTGGCCTTCCCGGCAGAGGCGCTCTCCATCCGAACGCCCTTGGGGATGCGGATGGCGCCCGTACCCTCGGGGTTCAGCGCGCCGAGGGTAGCGCGGGCCGGCAGGCCGAAGGCGCGGGTCACAACTTGCTTGCGCACGGCCGGGAGGCCAGCCCCCAGCGCGTTGACCGCGCGGATTTCCACCACCACGGTCTGGCCGTCAGGCAAGCCGCTCAAGGTCAGCACCCCGCGGCCATCCGGTGCGGGCTTGCCCCGCAGCGCTTGCCAGTCGCCCCAGCCGCCGATCGGCGCGAACAGAACGTCGGCCCGGGCCCAGCGGACCTCGAACCCAGTGATCGGGCTGCCCCGCGCCAGCACGGGCTCGGCGATGTCCACGACCGCCTCGCCGGAGCCCCCCGACGGGCGCAGGAACCAGGACCACGGCAGGGGCGCAGCGGGCGTCTCGGGCGGGGCCGAGACGGGCCAGCCGCTGGCCGCGGGCTTGGGCGCCGACCAGGGGGCTGCGGGGCCCGGCCTGCGTTCGGTCATGGCGAGGATCGAATAGCCCTCGATCTGGCCCGGCAATATATCGGCCGGGTCGAGCGGCACGCTCTGCCAGACGCCGGTTTCAGGAGACAGGTCGGCCAGTGCCTGGCGCGGGGTACGGCGCAAGCTAACCGAGTGGATGGCCGCCCCGCCGGTCGAGGGAAGACGGTTCAGCCGGACACGCAAGGCGTTCGCATGTTCGGGGTCTGCCTCGATGTCCCAATCTTCGGGGGCGAAGGCCCTGGGCGCGGCTGCCCCTGTCGCGACCGCCGGCGTCGCGGTCTGCGGCGCGCTCCATGCGCCATCGACGATCTTGCCCTTCACGAAAAACTGCCCGCGCAGGCGGACCTCTACCGACTTGCCACGGGGGAGGTTAGACAGGAAGACGACGCGCCGATCCTCGTGCCAGTCGCGCGCGATGGCGACCGGCGGACCGCCGTTCAGGCTGTATTCGGTGTAAAGATATTCGCCCCCTGCCGGTCCGGTTTCCGGCAGTGCATCGATCCTGATCGCCAGCGTATCGCCGGTGCCTATGTTGGTGACCGCAAATCGCGGGGCGGTCTGATCCGCGACCGCCGGCAGGGCGGTAAGGATCAGCGCGAGGAACGAGCCAAAGCAACGTAGCGGACCGGACACCGTCATCGGGGACATGCTCCTGCCGAGGTGACCAACTTCGCTTGACCGGATGGGTCAGACAAGGACTGCCCGGCGACCATCACGAACCTTTGAGGTAAGACCCCTTCCCCATCGCCGAACTATCGTCGCAGCTGCCAAAGTGGGCGCATTGAGGCCGCCGCGGCGAGGCAAGAAGCGATGGTCAGGCCGACGGTCCAGGCCGGAGCGATGGGGGCGGCATCCCAGGCATTGAGCCCCGCCGCAGCCATGGTGGCGCAGGTCAGGAACGTCGGCAGCATCAGTGGCCGAAGATCCAGTCCGTTGCGCTGCCGGGCCAGCCAGAAGGCAACGACGACTCCCAGCATCTCTCCCAGAATGGCGAGGGCGATCACCGGTGCGACCTCGCCCGTCCGATAGGCGATCCACCATGCGGGGGCCAAAAGGACGATCCGCGGGATATTGGCGATCACCGCGTTTTCCGTCTGCGCCACCGCCAACGCCACGGTCGAAGGTCCACCCTTGAAGATGCGCAAGCCTTGCAGGATGGCGAGCCACACTAGCATCGGGATCAGCGCCGCATATTTCGCCCCGAGCGCCACATGCACGAAGACCGGCCCCAGCAACAGGCAGGCCACCACCAGAATCGCCGCGAAAAGCAGGTGGAACTCATAGGCCTGCTCCGAGAGTCGCTGCAAATCCGTCCGCTGCGCCGCGGCGAGCTTCGGCAGGAACAGGTTCGTCGCCGATTTCGCCACGATCAGGGTCGGTGTCAGGGTCAAGGTGATGCCCATGGAGAAGATGGCGAGCGACTCCATCCCCAGTTCGCGCCCGACGATGATCCTGTCGCCCTGGAAGACAAGGAACATCAGCATGCCGTTGGCGAGCAGCGGCCAGCCGAAGCGCATGGAGCCCGCGATGATATTCCGGTCCAGCGCGAGCCGCCAGGGTCGCTCCGCCAGGACATGGGAGACGATGGCGGTCATGGCCGTCTGCACGATGATCGACCACAGCATGACCTGCCAGTTGCCGAACCACCAGGCCAGCGGCCAGACGACGACCAGCGCCACCAGCGCCGGTACGCTGCTGGTCCACAGCATCGGGCCGAACTGCATGCGCCGGTTCATGCGGTGGATGTCGAAATGGACGAGCGCATTCAGCACCGGCACCACCGCCAGCACCTGATAGGCCCAGGTAACCTCGGGAATGCCCAGGAACCGCGCGAGCGGCCCGGCGAGCAGGAATATGGCGCCGCCGGCAATCACGCCCCGCAAGAGCTGAAATCCCTGCAGGACCGTCTGGAAATAGGGATCGTCGCCATCCTTCGACTGGATGATCTGTTGCTGCAGCCCGAAGGCCGAGGTCATCTCGATCACCGCCAGGGCCAGAGCGAAGGTCGAGGCGATGCCGTAATCCGCCACTGTCAACATCCGCGCGATGACCAGGTTGCGCGCGAGGAGCAACGCCGAGGCGAAGGCATTTCCTGACAGGAGCAGAAGCGCCGAGCGGATCATGGAAACACAAGCCTTTCAGGGAGCGGGCGAGCCCGCCCGTTTTTCCGCACCTGCGAAGGCGGGTCAAGGGAGGAGGCCGCCGGAAGCCTCCCGCATGGCATGGATTCGTCCCCTGGACTACCTGCCGCGCGGCCAAACACGGAGGCAGATGCTAAATTTTCCGCACCTGCGAGATTTTTCTGCCGTCGGTCACAAATATCGGCTAATCCCCCAATATGCTGAAGGGAGCGCGCCACAGATGACGGCTTTTTCCCCGTCGCCCAACCTGACCCGTGTCGCAAAGGGCGATCTCTGCGCTGGCTGCGGAGCCTGCGCCGGCCTCTTCCCTGACCGTATCGTCATGCAGGCCTCCGCCCCCGGCTGGTTGCGCCCGAAGCAGAGCGGCACGCTGGCCGCGACGGAAGAAGCCCGGATCGCTCGGATCTGCCCTGGCCTTGGCCAGGAGGTCGAGCCTGGGAAGCGTCTCGATTCGGTGCTCTGGGGTCCTTACGTTTCAGCACAGACCGGCTGGGCCACCGATCCAGAGGTGCGTTTTGCCGGATCCTCGGGCGGTGTGCTGACCATCCTCTTGATGCATCTTTTGAAATCGGGGCGGGTGGAGGCGGTGGTGCAGACAGCGGCCGCGCCGGATCTGCCCATCGGCAATACCACCGTGATCTCGACCGACGCGCCGGCCGTGCTGGCGGCGGCGGGGTCGCGCTATGCGCCTTCGGCCCCGCTCTCCGACGTCAAGGCCCGCATGGCCGACGGCAGGCGCTACGCCTTCGTGGGCAAGCCCTGCGATGCGGCGGCGATGCGCGCGCTGGTCGAGGATGACCCAAAGGCGGCGGCGGCCTTTCCGGTGATCCTGTCCTTCTTCTGCGCCGGCGTGCCGAGCCATGCGGGGGGCAAGGCCGTACTCCAGGCGCTCGGCACCGATCTCGACCATGTGGAAAGCTTCCGCTTCCGCGGCAACGGCTGGCCGGGGCGCGCGACGGCGGTGCTGAAAGACGGCGGCGAGCGGTCGATGAGCTATCACGACAGCTGGGGCAAGATCCTGTCGCGGCATGTGCAGAACCGCTGCAAGGTCTGCGCCGACGGTGCGGGGGTCGCCTCCGACGTCGTCTGCGCCGATGCCTGGGAAAGCGATGAAGCAGGTTATCCGGTGTTCGAGGAGGGCGAAGGCACGAGCCTCATCCTCGCGCGCACCACCCTGGGCTCGGAGATCCTCGCCGGGGCCATCGCGGCGGGACGGGTGGAAACCCAGCCGTTCGACATGGGCACCCTTGCCGCCATCCAGCCAGGCCAGCGCGAACGCCGCCGGGCGCTGCTCGCGCGGCTGACGGGCATGGCACTGGCGGGACGGCCGATCCCCCGCTATCGCGGGCTGCAGGTGGTGTCCGCGGCGCGGCAGAACAGCCTGAAGAGCAACCTCCACAATCTTATCGGCATGTTCAGGCGCGCGCTGCGCCGGACGAAGCCGCAGGCATAGCAAACGAACATTCGGAAACTTCCATGAACTCACCTGCCCGTCCAATCCATGTCGTCCTGCTGATGCATTCGACCCGGTCCGACAACCTCGGCGTCGGCGCGCTGACGGTGTCGGAGATCGCCATCCTGCGCGATCTGGCCGGGCGGCTCGGGCGTGACCTGCGCATCACCGCGCTCGACGGCGTGGAGCCGCGCGCGCCTTATGTCACGGGGCCGGACATCACCGTCATCGACATGACCGGTGCGTTCTTGAAAAGCCCGAAGGGCTTCTGGGCGCTGGTGCGCGGCGCCGACCTGGTCATCGACATCGGCGGCGGTGACAGCTTCACCGACATCTACGCCAACCAGCGGCTGACGCGGATGTTCTGGATGAAGTTCATGACCCACATCGCCGGCACACCCATGGTGTTGGCGCCGCAAACCATCGGCCCCTTCACCAAACCTCTGTCGAAGGCGTTGGCAAAGCTCGACATGCGGCTGTCGAAGGTGGTGACGGCGCGCGACGACCTGTCGACCGCGGCCGCCAGGGCCATGGGCATCACCTCGGTGATCGAGGCATCCGACGTGGCGCTGCGCCTGCCCTATGACCCGCCCCCGCCGCGCGCGCCGGGCGGGCCGGTGAAGGTGGGGCTGAACGTCTCAGGCCTGCTGATGGCGGGCGGATATTCCGGGGCCAACGACTTCGGGTTGAAGACGGACTATCCCTCGCTGATCCGCTCGCTGATCCGGCGCTTCCAGGCGAAGGGCGCCGAGGTGCATCTGGTCTCCCATGTCATCGTCCATTCCGGTCTGATGACGGGCGAGGACGACTTTCGCGCCGCCAAAGCGCTGTCCGAGGAATTCCCCGGCACGGTGCTGGCGCCCGATTTCCCGCATCCCTCCGCGGCCAAGAGCTATATCGCGGGTCTCGACTTCTTCACCGGCGCGCGGATGCATGCCTGCATCGCGGCGTTTTCCTCGGGCGTGCCGGTAGTGCCCATGGCCTATTCGCGGAAGTTCCACGGCCTTTTCGGCTCGTTAGGTTTCAACCGGACGGTTGACTACACCTCCGAAAGTGCCGAAGCGATCGAAGAGAAGATCCTCGCGGCCTTTGACAATCTCGAGACCCTGGCCGCCGAGGCAGCGGTGGCGCTCGCCAAAGGCCGCGCCAAACTGGCCACTTACGAGAACGCGCTGCTGGAGGTCATGCGGAAGGTGCCCGCCTGACACCTTTTTGCGGTCCTGATCTCCTGCCGTTCAGGGGCTGTGCAGGCGGATCAGGAGCCGCTCGATGGCGCGGCCGAGCGCCGAGGGCTTGCCGACATCAGCATAAGAAAAGGACGCGGCGCGCGTTGCTTCCCGCGGCTCCACCGGCACGAATGTGGTCATCAACTCCTGGGTCTTGCTGCGCATCCCCGCGCTCTGGATGGCGATGGTCAATTCGGTCAGGTGCAGGGTGAAGTCGTGCGGCGGGAAGGAGGGGCGTCCCGCCTCGATGGCCTGGGCCAATTCGGCGATCCCAAGCGTCTTTTGCTGCTCGCCGAGTTCGCGGCGCCTGAGTGCCGCAAGCAGCGCCTTGGGTGACCACCACTTCAGCGCCAGCTGCTTCGGCGGGTTCGCCACCAGCCGCAGCTTGCGCCCGCCAACGCCGAAGATCCATTGCAGCAGACTGTTGGTCCGCACCGACATGGACTTTCGCGCGTCGAGCGTGAGCTGGCTGAACTGCTCCAGATAGACCGGGCAGCGATAGTCGCGATAGGTGTCGGCGGTCAGCATCCCCTTGTTGCCGACGATCCGCATCCGGTGATCGTAGGGCACGCCGATGGAGCACGTCACTCGCGCCACGATGCCAGAGCGGAAATTCAGGCAGGCTACCGAGAAATCCGGCGTATCGGCGGGGTCGAGATGCTGGTCGGTCTTGTCGGGAATTGCCTGTTTGGAAAAGGCGGTGACGCTTTCCACCGGGCCGAAGATCGAGCACAGCCAGGTGAGGTGATAGCCCACATGCTCGTAGGTGCAGCCCTGTTCATATTCATGCAGATAGGGCCAGGGCGCACCGGTTCGGCTTCGCCAGGTTTCCGGCTGCATCAGATAGATGACGTTGTCGTCGAATTCGGCATAGACGATGCGCACATCGCCGACCGCGCCGTCGCGCACCGCTTTCCACATGGTCTGGCTGGTGTCGCCGAG
This sequence comes from Xanthobacter autotrophicus, assembly GCF_029991245.1. GTDB lineage: Bacteria > Pseudomonadota > Alphaproteobacteria > Rhizobiales > Xanthobacteraceae > Xanthobacter > Xanthobacter autotrophicus_C. The sequence continues at coordinate 15,806 of NZ_JAIVFO010000063.1, read as the reverse complement.
GGCATTCGACGGCGCGCACGAAAGCCTGAGGCCCCGTTCCTCGGCCAAAGCGAACAGCGCCCGGGCCTCGTCGAACGAAGGGGTCAGCGGCTTTTCCGAATAGACGTGCTTGCCAGCTTCGAGTGCGGCCTTCGTCACCTCATAATGGCTTTCGATGCTGGTGAGGTTGACGACGATGCCAATTTCAGGGTCGGCCAGCAACGCCTCGTTGCTGGCGAAAGCATGCAGGCCATACGCCTTGCTCACCGTTGCGAGGCGTACCGGGTCGCGGTCGGCGACACCTTTGATGATGAGCCCTGGATGGTGACCCCACGTGGACATGTAATGGTCGAAGACATAACCGCAGCCGATAACGCCAATCTTCATATCACTTCTCGTCTTCATTTAATCGGCCCCCAGAGCCCTGTCCACCGCCCGGAAGAGCTTCCAACTCGGACTTTATATTCACCGGCAGCCAAACGTGCGCATGCATATAAGCATCACGCAACGCCACGATTCAAACGTCTACCGCACAAACCGCGCGGCAACCTAGACAGCTTCGCCAGATCAGGGAACTGATTAAATCCAATTGAGTAAATTTTACTACCATAGTGCTACGATTCCATAACTCCTGCAACTGTAAATACACACCTCCGCACCATCAAACCGCCTCCATTCTCAGAATCATGTCGTTGCGGAAAGACGCGGCCTGGACGCTCAGGAAATGATTTTCTCTGTCACCTCCCGGTGGCAAGTTGGCGCCAGGATGGGACAGGATCAAGCCGGCAAGGGGCCAGCCACATGTGGAAAACCATCGTGCGCCATCAGGTGATCGGCGCGCTTGTGTGTCTTGCGTTTGTGGCGCTGCTGGTGGGCGTGTTTTCGGCGGAGCTGCCGCTGCAGAGCCCCCTCGGCACTCTGGCTCGGGTGCTCGAGGGCCTCGCGCCCCAGATCTTCGTCTGCGCCGGACTCCTCGGACTGCTCCTCGCGGCCCTTGGCGCGCGACTCTGGGCCGGAATGGTGCTGGTGCTGGTGGTGCTGACGGGTGGGGCGTTCGCGCTCGGCCATAGGGAGCGCTCGCTGCCGCTGGCGGCGGAGCAGACGGCGCTCCGGCTGGTGTTCTTCAACATCGAGACCCAGGAGCCCAGCCCCCGCAAACCGGCCCGGCCCGGCGAAGAGGCGCGCGCTCAGCGGATCGCCGATGCACTGCTAGCGGCGGGGCCGGACATCGCTGTCCTTGCCGAAAGTCCGATGCTTTTGCCCGCTTTGCCCCGGCTCGAAGCGGCCTATCCGCACCGGGTGGGCTGCACGCCGCGCTGCGAGATTCTGGTGCTGTCGCGCCTGCCGCTCTCCGACGTGACGGTGAAGAGCCTCGGCCGGATGTGGCAGGACCGGTTCATGCGGATCGGGGTGGCGCTGGCCGACGGACGGCAGATGACGCTCATCGCGGCGCATATGTCGAAGCCTTGGTTCTCGGGCACCATCGAACGGGAATATGAGGGGCTGGAGGACGAATTGAACAAGGTGTCCGGGCCACTCGTCGTCGTGGGCGATTTCAACGCGCCCCCCTGGTCGCGCCCGGTGAAGGATCTGATCGACCTGACCGGAATCCGGGCCGCACGCTGGCCGATGGCGACCTGGCCGGTCCCGGCCGGGGCGGCGGGGGTGCCGATCGACAACATCTTCGTGCGGGGGGGAGCGCGGCTGACGGCGCTGGCACCCTTCGGCGCCGATCTCGGCTCGAACCATCGCGGGCTGGTGGTGGGAATCGCCCTGCCTGTGCCATAAGGGTTCGCCCGCCGACCGCTCGCGCGGCAACCCTTTGCCGCCGAAGGGAGCTTCCTACTGTCATGGGCGCGCACGCGCACCTTTTGTGGTTTTTGTGGTCCACCGCAACGGATTTTCCCTATTCTGTGGCGCAGCAAGCCCACCGCGCAGGCCCGGTCTCGGGCGTGCTCTGGATCGAGGAACGCAATGCCCCCTCAGTTTCCTTACGCTGAATTCAGCATCCCGACCGAACAACCCTTCACGCTCCTGCCCTCCCCTTCGCACCTTTGCGGATCTCTGCCGCGATGCGCGGCCTCGGGCGCCCGTCGGTCGCGCGTCGCGGATCGCAGGGCCGACGGATCGGAGGATGTGGCATGACGTCCAAAAACGAACTCCCCGACGCCCCGGCCCACAAGCAGCGTCTCAGCAAGGGCTCGCGGCTCCTACGACTGATCGGCGCGGCGCTCGATCCGCGCGCCTGGATCCATCCGATCCGGCTAATCAACTATTACAATTATACCCATGTCATCCCGCGCCGGATCATGAAGATCGGGCCCGGCTGCCGGATCAGCCCCAACGTCAGCTTCCAGAACGCCGAGCGGATCGAGATCGGCGCCAGGGTGGGAATCGGCGCCCATTGCTACATCTGGGGTGGGCCCGGGCGCGGCCGAGTGGTGATCGGGGAGGACACGCTCTTCGGTCCCGACGTCCTTGTGACGGCGGCGGGTTACCGCTATAATGACGGAGCGCCGGTGACCAAGCAGGCCAGCGACGAGGCCGACGTGATCATCGGCCGCGACGTGTGGCTGGGAGCTCGGGTGATCGTGCTGCCGGGGGCGGTCATCGGCGACGGGGCGATCATCGGCGCAGGTTCGCTGGTCCGGGGCGCAATTCCGGCCATGGCGGTAGCGGTCGGCACCCCCGCCCGGGTGGTGGGAGCGCGGCGCATCGGCGAGAGCAAGCCTCCGGCCGCCGAAGGCTGACGGTCACGGCGCGGAAATCCGGCTGAATTCAGATCATCAAAGAGCGGCCCCGCAATCCGATGGAGCCGCCGGGCGCGGCGCACCTCCGTCGAGTCGCGCTCTAACCGGCCGGCTGCCCGGGCGCAAAAGGTGGCCGGATGCGCAACAGGAAGCCGCGGTGGTTCGAGCCGAGATCATCGCCGAAGGGCTGGATCGCCACGATGCGCGCGCCACCCCGCACGAATACATTGTCGATCGGCACCCCGAAACGCCTCGCCGGAACCGGCCAGGTGGCGACCGGCCAGCGCAGGGCCCGGATCCCGGTCCAGCCGATCAGGTTGCGCAGGCCGTAACTCCAGGGAGCCGAATTGAAATCGCCCACCAAGATGAGGGGCTGGCGGATCAGGTTGAGCCAGCGGGCGAGTTGGCCCAGTTCGACGTCGACCACCCCGGTGATCCAGGGTTTCGAGATATGGGCGGCGATTAAGTCTAGCTCGCCCCACTGCCCTACTTTCTGCGGCAGGTCCAGGACGAGGCGGGTATAGCGGTTCTTCTTGAGCGCCCCCATGGAGCGGATCTCGGAGGTCGTCAGCAGGATGCGGGACAGGACCACGATCTCGCAATCCGGGTTGCAGCCCACCTGATAGGGATAGTGGGCGCGGAGTTCCGGCATCAGCGGCGACATCATCTTCCCCTCGGCGATGATCGCCACATCCGGGTCGGCGGCCTCGATGGCGGCGGCGACCAGGCGCGCACGGGCGATGTCGTCCGAGGTGAGCGCGTTGAAGAACACCACCCGCAGGTCGTCCGGCCCCGGCGCAACGAGGGGCAGCGAGCGCTCGACGTGGTCCGTCGCGAAGACGCCCGCCGCGACGACCCCCGCGACAAGCACCACGGCCCCGGTGATCCGCGCCCCCGCCGCAATTGCCAGCAGCGCCAGCACAATCCCGGCCAGGAGCAGGTGCGGCGTCATGCTGTCGAAGACCCGCGCCGGAGGCTCGAAAGGCGAATCCAGCTGAATATGCCGCGCAATGGCGCCGATCCCGATCAGGATTGCCGCGAGCAACAGAAAGCCGCCGATCAGTCGTTGCCGTATCATGGTGATGCTGCCTCCGCCCCAGCCCGCACACCGTGGTTTCCGACGGCCGGCACCCTAGCAAAAAATGTCTTCAGCGAAAGTCTCGACCGGTCGGCGGCGGTGGCGGGCGACTGCGCCTTTCGGCCGCAGCTTGCCAAACCGCATCAGTGGCGCGATAGAGACGGACGGAACAATCCGCATCCCTGCCGAGGGCTGGATTTCGCGCACGCAGCACAACAAGATGATCTCGGCACGGGCCGGGTGACAGATCCGCGCAGCGATTGAGACCGCGAACCCCACGGCCGCCCTGGCGGGCAGAGAGCGCAGGTAGAGGCATGGTCCGACAGACGCAGGGTGCACGCAGTCTTGCCGGGTGGTCCCCAGTTCCGCCCCGCAGAAGTCGCTCTGTTTCCGCTCCAGCGGAGCGGCGGGGCATCCACACCGAACTCAAGGACCTGCCCCGACCCCTGCTGATCTATCTGCTGACCATCTTCCTGCCGATCGGATTCAATCTCGGCCCCCTGCTCCTCACCGGGACACGTCTCCTCCTGATGGTGCTGATCGTGCCGTTGACGCTCCGTCTGATACGCGGGCAGTACGGGCGCGTCACGGTGACCGACCTATTCTTCTTTTTCTTTGTCTTCTGGCTCCTGGTGGCGATGATTGTTTACGACCCGTCGCGCGCTCCCGCCCACGTGGGCTCGGTCGGAGTGGAATTCCTGGGCGGCTATCTGATCACCCGCTCCTATGTGAGAACCCCGGCTGGTTTTCGCAGCTTCTGCCTGGCAATGGGAATTTTCGTCCTGGCGACCCTGCCGCTCGCCCTGATCGAGATGGTGACCGCGAAGCAGATCGTGCCTTCCCTTCTGGAAATGATCCCGGGGATTCAATCGGCCCGGATATCGCCCCCCGACAGGCGTTTCGGATTGGACCGGGTCTCGGCCATCTTCGACCACGCGATTCTCTATGGGCTCGTTTGCGCTACCAGCTTCTCGCTGGTTCTCATCTCGCTGAAGGGGGCGATCAGCACCACGCGACGTCATCGTCTGGCTGCCATCATCGGCTTTTGCACCTTTACGTCGGTCTCTAGTGCGGCGTTCATCGCGCTCGGGATGCAGATGGCGCTCTTGTTTTGGGCGCGGGCTCTGCACTGGTTTCCCGGACGCTGGGCCCTGCTGGCCGCGATCGGTATCGCCGTCTATGGGTCCATCACGCTGATCTTCGGCGCGAGCCCGTTCGACCTTGTGGCAACCAACCTCACCTACAACCCGCAGACCGCCTATCACCGGACGCGCATCCTCTATTGGGGGCTGCAGAACGTCTGGAATAACCCCTGGACGGGAATCGGCCTCGGCGATTGGAAGCGGCCCATCGACCTCTATTCGGCCAGTGTCGACAACTTCTGGCTATTGGTCGCCATGCGCTACGGAATTCCCGCCTTCGTCGCGATCGCTATCGGCTATATCCTGGCCATCGTGAGCGTGTCGCTGCGCAAGGTCAGCGGGGACCCGAGTTTTGCCGAAATGCGCCGCGGCTGGGTGTTCAGCATGATCGGCTTGGCCTTCGTGCTCGCCACCGTGTTCGTCTGGGGGACGGCCTTCTCCCTGGTGTGGTCGATCTTCGGCGCCGGCATCTGGATGATCCATTACCGCGGCCCTGAAGCGGAGGCTGCTGGCGGGCTCACAGCCCGATTCCGTGCGCAACACGGCTCGCGCCTTGCCCCTACCCCTGGCTGCAGGGTCGCCGCTCTGCCGCCGGCAAACGGCGGTGCCCCGGGCACCGAAAGCCAGCCAAACCACTGACGATTCGGCCGCGTCGCCGCCGCTTTCCATAAGCCACTTCGCGAGGGGGCAAAGCTCGCGGAATAACCGAGCCTACCCATGGGTTGCGGCGTCTGCCCGTGGCATTTGCGCATGGCACCGCCGGATTCGGGATCAATACCGGGCGGACCGGCTGACCTGAGCCCCATCGGTCCTCCCGTTTTGGAGAGAGTCCGCAGGTTGGTTTGTGGCCTCAGGCGGCCACGGTTTACAGTGCGATTGTTGCGGCGAACTCGGCGGGGGATCGATGGCCCAGCGCCGAATGGGGTCGGTTCAGGTTGTAGTCCTCCTTCCATGAGCCGATGGTAGCGCGGGCCTGCGCCAGATTCGAGAACAGGGTCTCATTCAGGCATTCGTCCCGGAACCGGCCGTTGAAGCTCTCCAAGAAGCCGTTCTGCATGGGTTTGCCCGGCGCGATATAGTGCCATTCGACGCCCGTCTGCTGGCACCACTTGAGGACCGCCATCGAGGTCAACTCGGTGCCATAGCACGTCAGGAAGGAAGGAGCCTCAGCCGGCGCGCGGAGCCATTGCGTCGCGCAGCGCGCCGGCTGAGGCGGTCATGGTCGGTCAGCAGGTCTCTAAAATGACGGTGTTCAAATCCTCATTCCGGAGACAGACCGACCATGACCACTTTGCATCCTATGCCCGATGACGTCGTTCTGGTGGCGATTGATATCGCCAAAACGCGGAACGAGGTGCTGATCGAGACGCCCGGCCAGAAGCGGCGGCGGCGCATGACAGTCCTGAACACGCGCGCCGAGCACGATCGGCGGATCGTGCTGGTGAAGGGCTTTGGCCGGCCTGTCGCCTACGCCATGGAGGCGACAGGCAACTATCACCGGCCGATCGCCTGGCGTTTGCGTGAAGCCGGCTTCCAGGTTCGCCTGGTTTCGTCGGTGGCCTTGGCCCGCACGCGCGAGGCCCTGCACAACGGCTGGGACAAGAACGATCCCAAGGACGCCCAGGTCATTCTGCACATGCTGCGGATCGGGGCCTCGCAAGCCTACCATGACCCGCTGGCCGCCGGCATCAACGACGTCCAGGAGCTATCGAAGACCTACGAAGCGATCGCCGGCGCCAAGACCCAGGTGCTGCATCGGATCCAGACACATTATCTGCCGCTCTACTTCCCGGAGCTCGACCGCTTCCGCCAGAACAGCCGAAGCGATCGGTTCTTCGCCTTCCTGGATCGGTTTCCCACGCCGGCCAGCATCACGGCATTGGACAAACCCGCGTTCATTGAAACCGCTTGGAGCGTCGTCGGCCGGAAGGTCTCGAAGGAGCGCTTACTGGGCGACATTTACGAGACGGCCAAGACCTCCATCGGCCTGCCCATCCCACTTGAAGCACCCGCCATCCGCATGTTCCGGCTTGTCATCGCCGAGGCGCGCAGTTTGATCCGCCAGCGCAATGAGATCGAGGCCATGGCCGACCAGTTCCTGGCCTAGAGCCAGGACTATAAGCGCCTGCGGCAGATTCCAGGGATCGGACCCATCATTGCCCTCGCCATTCTGGCCGAGGCCGGCGATCTCCGCCGCTTCGGCCATCATCGCCAGTTCCTGAAGTTCTGCGGCCTGGACCTCTCGACTCAGCAGCCGGGCAGGTGCCGAGGCCAGACCAGGTTGTCGAAGTACGGTAATGCGCGTCTTCGGCGCAACCTCTGGCTCGCGGGTCAGGTTGCGATCCGGCAGAAGAAGAACAGCTTTCGCGACAAGTTCGAGCGCTACATCGCCCGCGACCGGCACAACGCCGATCTCAGACGCAAGGCGCTGACCGCAATCACCGCCAAGATGGCCCGCGTGGTGCACGCCGTCATCAAAAGCGGTGACGATTACTGGCCCTTTGTCGAGGGCCGGTGCCAAGTGGGAAAACCCCTCTCAGCAGTGCCGTGAGGGCGCAGCCTGCGACCCTGTAGATAATGCTCGGGTCTCCTGCCTGGATCGGTATCTCGTCTTAAGGACGGTGAGGGCCACGGCGCGCCGATGGACCCTGTGTTTGCTATGGCCGAGAACTCTTTCCTTCCCAGCAGGGCCCGCCTGGTTCGCGTATTGACGACCATCACCCCACGAGCGCAATCTCGTGGACAGAGCCATGCTGCCCAATCAGCCGCTTTCCTTCCCAACATAGGAGTTGTCCGAGACGATGGCCGACGGCTTTCCCCGGGCAGCCACGAGCGCATCCAGCTCGCGTGTCACCCGAAGGCCGGACAGCGAGGTGTCGGCGACCAGCGTCAGGCACTCCCGGCTGAAGTCATCGACCACGGCCAGCACCCGGAAGCGCCGGCCATCCGTAAAGGCATCCGACACGAAATCGAGGCTCCAGCGGACGTTGATCCGATCCGGCACCCCTATGGGCCGCTGCGTGCCGAGCGCCCGCTTGCGGCCCCCGCGCCGGCGCACCTGGAGCTTCTCCTCCCGGTATAGCCGGCGCAGCTTCTTGTGGTTCATGACGATGCCCAGGCGCCTCAGCATGACGTGGATCCGCCGGTAGCCGAAGCGGCGGCGCTCGCCGGCCACGGCTCTCATGGCTTCTCGTGCCCTCGTATCGTCGGGACGGACGCTACGGTAGCGCACGCTGGTGCGATCGACGCCCAGCGCCTGGCACGCCCGACGCGGGCTCACCCCGTGCGCTGCACAGGCATGAGCCACGGCTTTGCGCCTGGCATCGGGCGTCACCATTTTTTTAGCTGACATCCTTCAGGATGGCGTTGTCCAACATCTGCTCGGCGAGCAGCTTCTTCAGCCGTGCGTTCTCCTCCTCGAGCGCCTTCACCCGGCGAGCGTCGGACACCTCCATGCCGCCGAACCGCGCCTTCCACTTGTAGATGCTGGCATCGCTGACGCCGTGCTTTCGGCACAGATCGAAGACCGGCACCCCGGCCTCGTGCTCCTTCAAGATCGAGAGGATCTGCTTCTGTATTCGGTCCGGTGTCGTCAACCCCGATAATAGCGCGTCGCGGGTTCTTTGCTTCTGTCCGTGGTCGAGGATCGCCACATGATGGTGTTCGATGGAATGACTGGTTCAAGCTCTTCGGCGTGCTCGGCCGCGTCAGCGGCTGCGACGACAGATCATGCGAACTCAATCATCCCACGCCCCGCGACGGGCGTTCAGGGAACCACAGCCGGGTCGATCACGCCGCGGCCGCAGTCCATCGGAATTCCGTGCCGCTCCGCCACATGCTGTGAAGAACGACCGCCATCTTGCGAGCCAGAGCGACCTTCGCCCTCTTGCTTCCCTGACGCTGAGCGATACGCACCGCCCAGGCCTTCATCGGTGACCAGCGTGTGCTTGGTCGCAGGATGACGTTGGCGGCGTCAAACAGCGCAGTTCGCGTCTCGCCATCGCCCACTTTGGTGATCCGTCCGGTCCGATCGATCTCGCCCGATTGATACCGCCAAGGTGTGAGCCCGAGATAAGCCCCGACGGACCGGGAGCGGGCGAAACGCTCGGGCGCATCGATCGTTGCTCTGAATGTCAGAGCGGAAACCGGCCCGATCCCGGGCATGGTCATCAAAAGGCGGCAGACCGGATCATTCCGGACAGCCTGAACGACCAGGCGGTGAAGGCGCTGGTACTCCTGCATCAGTGCGTCCCGGGCTGCCAATAGGGGAGCCATCACCTCAGCCAGGATGGCGTTGTTTCCAACCAGCTCTCGGACACGGGAGGCAAATCCGGCCCGCGACACGATGCCGACCTTCAAGCCGAAGGGACGGAGCAATCCGCGAAGTGTCTGCTCTGACGCGGCGATGGAGAGGATCAGGTGCTTGCGCGCCGCCACCAACGTTCGCGCATGCTGGCTGCCGATGCTCTTCACGTGCACGACCTTGTACCAGCCTGCCCTGACCACCTGGGCAATGCCGCGCGCGTCGTTCCGATCGGTCTTGACGGGCATTGCCGACAACGCCGCCTTCACCTGCCGCGCCTCCAGACTGATGGCGGGAAAACCAAGCTCCACCAAGCCCGCAGTCAGCCATTCTGACATCGGCCCAGCCTCAAGCCCAATCCTCGCGATCCGATCTTGCCAAGGCTGGAGACACTGCGAGATGGCGGATGCCTCCGGCGCCACGCTCGCCTCCTTCAGGATTTGACCTTCCCGGTCGATGACACAGACGGCTACAGAGTTCAAAGAGACATCAAGGCCGACGTACACCATGGGGACCTCCCGGCGCTGGGTTCAGGCCCCGATCGTCCTCTTCGCAGCGGAACGCCGCAAACGGCTCAAGCGATCAGGACCGAATACCCCATCTCTTCCGTGAAGCGTGAGGCGCGCATCGTCCGTCTCCGTGGGCGACGGACTCTACCCAAATCTGGAGGAGGATCAGGGGCTCAGGTCACGGCAAACACCCCACAGAACGAATGCGGCAAGCTCGCCGGCGTCGAACTCCAGGCCGTCCGCCTTGTTTTCGGTGAGGCCGATGTCGATCGGGCGCCGTCGATCCCCCGCCGATCGCCGAGGGCCCATGGCGTCACCATGTTGCCTGGAGGGTGACAATGCCCGGATCGGCCGACTGGCCCATTATGTGCCCGAGGACGTCGTAATTTTCCGCTTGGCTCTTCGACAGCTCCATGGTGTCCTGTTTCGGGTTCCCGCGCCACGCGATCTTCGCGTTTTACGACACCCCTCGGCCGACGGGCTCGGACGGAGCAATTGACCCAACCACAGCCACCCGACGACCTAAGCAATGCCCCCCTGAAAGCGTCGCTAAGATACCAGAGCTAGCGGTATTCACCAGATCTCGCGCGGCTTGGCGCATATACGACCTTAGGCCCAAAGGCCAATTGTGCATAGGGGATGAAACGTTGCGCCACCCACGTCACTAATGCTGCCGCGACAAAGGCAAGTGTTACCGTTACGTAATTTCCCGGACCGGTGAGCCGAGAAAAGACGTAAAGGAACAGAATGTGACTAAAATAGACGCCGAGCATGCATGCCGAAAGCGCCCTCACGCTCCAGCGGACCGGCCCCCAATATGACCACGACACCACCGCGACAATGGGAAGTGCGGCCCCAACAAGATAAGACACGCTGATACCCGGGATGAATTTAAGAAAAACATAAATAAGCGTGAGGAAAATCATAATTCTCGCAACGAAAGCCTGTCTTTGGGGCATTTTTTTGTACAAGCCCAGGGCAATCCCCATAAATACCGCTGTCGCACCGTGCGCCCACTGCGCGAACGGTGGGGTCCAACCCATTGAAATAGGTCGCCAAATGGGCGAAGCGAGAAGCAAAACAACCGTCAGACACACGCAAACCCAAAACAAAAGACCCGCATCGATCTTCTTTTTTACAGCGTTTAGAAATACGAGTACGGCAAAAATCGCAGGTATAAACCACAGATGCGCGCTCGTGCCATACAATATACCGGCAATTGGGTTGGGAACCGGAAGCAACGGCTTACGCATCACTAAATTTAGAACGCCATAAATGATCATCCATAGCGCCCACGGAATTAGCAATTTTTTCGCAATATCAAGTACAGACCTTTTCCGCCCCCAATTATAGTCGCAATCAACGTATGGCGAGAGGATCAAAAATATAATCAAGCCAGAATAGGTAAAGTCATGGAACGGCGCCTTACCATGATAGGCTACGATACCAAACGCAGCTATTATACGCAACACTTCAATAAATTCATTAGCTTTTTTATCTGAAATAGCTCCAACCTGTGGCATAGCGCCGCACCTCAAGATGAAAATGAATCGATCACAGATTTGCTTAGAAGGATACCATAATTTGGTGAGGCTGCGCGGAGTTCCGGGCTTTTTTTCCAAATCAAACACACAACCTATTACAGGTTGTGTGTTTGATTTGATATACATAAAGTATATTTTTTGGGCACGGCAGTTGGCCCATCGTCCCGCATGGAAGCTGATGGAGCTAGTGGATTGACTTCAACGCTTGGAACCCACGGTTCCTTGCAGCGATGATGGCGTCGGGATCGGCGCGCCAGATGAAGGGTTTTGGGGTCTGGTTGTGTTCACCGATGAAGCGATTGATGGCGGCCTGGAGATCGACGACGGATCGGAAGACACCATTCTGGAGCCGACGGCGCGTCAGGATGGCGAAGAAGCCCTCGACCGCATTCAGCCAGGAACTGGAGGTGGGCGTGAAGTGGAGGGTCCAGCGCGGATGGCGGTCAAGCCAGGCCCGCACCTTCTCGTGCTTGTGGGCGGTGTAGTGTCGAGGATGACGTGGACGAGCCTGCCGGCCGGGATGTCGCGCTCGAGGGCGTTGAGGAAGCGGATGAATTCCTGATGCCGATGGCGCTGCATGTTGCGCCCGAACACCTCGCCTGAGGACGTCGAGCGCGGCGAACAGCGTGGTGGTTCCGTGGCGCTTGTAGTCGTGGGTCAGGGTGGCGCCGCGGCCCTTCTTCAGCGGTAGTCCGGGCTGGGTGCGGTCGAGCGCCTGGATCTGCGATTTCTCGTCGATGCTCAGCACCAGGGCATGAGCCGGCGGGCTGACGTAGAGCCCGACGACGTCGTGCAATTTCTCGGCAAAGGTGGGATCGTTGGAGAGCTTGAACTGCCGCCAGCGATGCGGGGCCAGGCCATGGGCCTTCCAGATCTTGTGCACCGTGGAGACCGCCAGTCCCGCGACCTTTGCCATGGCCCGCGTGGTCCAGTGGGTGGCCTCATGGGGCGGCGGCTTCAGCGTCATGGCGACCACGGCCGAGGCCCTGTCTTCCGCCACGGGCGGCTGGCCCGGCGGCCGCGTCTTGTCGCGCAGCAGCCCCTCGACGCCTTCCGCCATGAAGCGGGCCTGCCAGCGCCAGACGGTAGTCTTCGACGTGCCGGTCTGCGCCATGATGGCGTGGGTGCCGACGCCGTCGGCGCTCATGAGCACGATCCGGGCACGCCAGACGTGCTTCTGCGGGGTGTTGCGATCCGCGACCAGGGCGTCAAGCCGCCGCCGGTCCGCCTCGCCGAGAACGATTGTGATCCCGTTGCGCATGCGCCAGACAAGCACACTCCGGCGCCAAACGGAATCCACCAACGGACTCTTCCGTCTCGGTCAACCCACTAGGCGGTGTGGAAGGATTTGATGAGGATGAAGCTCAGGGCGAGGGCGACGATAGCAGCGAAGCCGCATTCGGTCTTCTCGCAGCTCAGGGCGACGCGCTTAAATCGCTTCAGTTTTCCGAAACACTGCTCGATGCGGGCACGGCCCCGGTAAAGCGCCTTCGGGAAGAAGGTCGGCCGGTCCTTCGCGTTGGATTTGAAAGGGATGGCCGGCGCGATGCCCCGAGCCCAGGCAAGGGCCCGGTTGGCTTTGGCGTCATAGCCCTGTCGGCGAGGGCCGCGCGCGGCGTGATGTCGGGACCAAGATCCAGCAGAAGCTTGAAGATCGGGCTGTCGCCGGCCTCACCACCGGTCAGGTGGAAGACGATTGGCTGGCCGTCGAAGTCGCTCTTGAGGTGGATCTTGGTGGAGAAGCCGCCGCGCGAGCGGCCGACGGCCTGGCGCTCCTGCCCCCTTTTGCGCCGGCGGCGGAGACATGGGCGCGCACCACGGTGGATCGAACATCTGGACCAGGTGCGCGGTGCTGCTGAGCGATGCCAGTGTCTCGAAGAACAGCTCGAAAGCGCCGGCCTGGCGCAGCCGCCAGAACCGCTTCCAGACGCTGTTCCAGGAGCCGAACTCGGCCGGCAGCGCCCGCCAGGAGATGTTGTGCACGGTGAAATAGTGCATGGCTTCGAGGAACTTGCGATCGTCACGCCCGTTGTCGCCCCGTCGCAACCGACAGGCGCGGAACACCTCCAGCGCCACCGCCCAATCCTCATCCGTCATCCGCGTCAGCACTCACCAAAAGCCGACCCCCTATGATTCACCGAAAGGACAAAAAGGGAATCCCCTCCCGCTCAACCGGCGCGAAACCGTCCACACCGCCTAGTGGAGCGCTTCTTCAACAAGCTCAAGTACTTCCGCGCTGTCGCCACACGCTATGACAAGCGGGCCGACAACTTCCTCGCGGGCATCAAACTCGCTCCGCTCCGAATTTGGATACGGTTTAATGAGTCGATGACCTAGGCGGTGTGGACGGATTTGATGAGGATGAAGCTCAGGGCGAGGGCGACGATGGCAGCGAAGCCGCATTCGGTCTTCTCGCAGCGCAGGGCGACGCGCTTGAACCGCTTCAGTTTTCCGAAGCACTGCTCGATGCGGGCACGGCCCCGGTAGAGCGCCTTCGGGAAGAAGGTCGGCCGGTCTTTCGCATTGGATTTGAACGGGATGGCCGGCGCGATGCCGCGAGCCCGGGCCATGGCCCGGTTGGCCTTGGCGTCATAGCCCTTGTCGGCGAGGGCGGCGCGCGGCTTCACATCGGGACCAAGATCCAGCAGCAGCTTGAAGAGTGGGCTGTCGCCGGTCTCACCACCGGTCAGGTGGAAGGCGATCGGCTGGCCGTCGAAGTCGCTCTTGAGGTGGATCTTGGTGGAGAAGCCACCCCGCGATCGGCCGAGGGCCTGGCCCTGCTGCCCCCTTTTGCCCCGGCGGCGGAGACATGGGCGCGCACGACGGTGGAATCGAACATCTGGACCAGATGCGCCGTGCGGCTCAGGGATGCCAGGGTTTCGAAGAACAGCTCGAACACGCCGGCCTGGCGCAGTCGCCAGAACCTTTTCCAGACGCTGTTCCACGCGCCGAACTCGGCCGGCAGCGCCCGCCAGGAGATGTTGTGCACGGTGAAATAGTGCATGGCTTCGAGGAACTTGCGGTCATCGCGCCCCTTGTCGCCCCGTCGCGACCGGCAGGCGCGGAACACCTCCAGCGCCACCGCCCAATCCTCATCCGTCATCCGCGTCAGCATGGTCGACCTCGCCAAAAGCCGACCCGCTATGAATCACCGAAAGGACAAAAAGGGAATCCCCTCCCGCTCAACCGGCGCGAAACCGTCCACACCGCCTAGCACTACTTTGGAAGAATTAGATTGGCGGTCTTCAGATTGGCCTTCGGCAGTCCTAGTGATAGTGCTGAGGACGGCTGTGCGGACCTGGGGCAAGGTCGGTTTCGGCGGGCCGCGCCGCAGGCTTTTTTTCTCCAGTGGCCTGTTCCAGGCGCCGGTGCTGGAGGAAGGCATAGGCGATCATGGTCATCAGGGCATGGCGGTGGAGGCCGCGCCAGGACCGGCCCTCGAAGTGGTCGAGGCCCAGTTCCTCCTTCATCTGCTGATGGGCCTGCTCGCAGACCCAGCGCGCCTTGATGGCGGCGGCGAGGGTGCGCAGCGAGGTCCCGGCCGGCAGGTTGGAGAGATAGTATTTGCGCTCGCCCGAGGTGCGCCACTCGCCGACGAGCCAGGCCTCCTCCCCCGGCATGTGCTGCTGGCCCTTGTCTTGGATGCGCTGGGGCGGCCCGTTGGCGATGCGGACGCGACAGGCGGCGAAACGTGCACTCAAGGGACCCTTGGTGCCGCGTCGCCAGGAGACCTTGCGCCATCGGGCCTCGGCCAGCACCGTCTCGGCGGAGGCGGAGAGCTGGTCGGGGATCTGGTTCTTACGGGGCCGGCCGCGCCCGGCGACGGGGAAGACGATCGCGACGTCGGCCGGGTAGACCTTCTGGTGCTTCGGGATGCCCACGGCCCAGGTGAGGCGGGCGCAAACCTTAACACGTCAGCGTTATCAATCCGTTAATCCGCCAAAGTAGTGCTAGAGCGCGCTCCCGCTCCTCTCAACCGGGCTGCGGATCACGCCCTCAATCACGCCGCATCGTCCCGTGCGCCGGGCTCCGCCACGGTCGTGCCATTGGGGGGGCACGCGACGGCCGGCTCCGGCCGGGGCGCCGCCAGGCGTGGCGCAGGCCTGCGCTCGCGCCAGATCAGCACCAGCCCCGCCAGCACCACCACCACGGCGCCCATGACCACAAGGGGGGCCGGCCACTCCCCGAACAGCACGATGCCGAACACGGTCGCCCATAGCAGCAAGGAATAGTTGAACGGTGCCACCACCGATGCCGGGGCATGGCGGATGGCCGCCGTCACGCAGATCTGCCCGACACCCCCCGCCAGCCCCATGCCGACGAGGATGAGCGCGATGCGCCCGTCCGGCATCACCCAGCCGAGTGGCAGCGTTGCGAGGCCGGCAAGCGAGGCCACCAGCGAGAAATAGAAGACGATGGCCTCGCTGGTCTCGGTCCGGGTGAGATGGCGCACCTGGGTGATGGCAAAGCCCGCCCCCACCGCGCCGATCAGCGCCAGTCC
>NZ_JAIVFO010000062.1 GCF_029991245.1 Xanthobacter autotrophicus | reverse complement strand
GGGCAGGGCCATGTTCATTCTCGCGCGGGCGCCGCTGCAGCGAAGTGCTGGCGCCCGCTGACGCGTCCTCGTCAGGCCGCTTCGGGGCGGGGCAGGCGACCCTTGGGCGGCAGGGCCGGCGCCTTCATGAGCATCCGGCACAGGCGGCCCAGCGTGTCGCGCATCTGGTGGCGGTGCACCACCATGTCGAGCATGCCGTGTTCGTGCAGGTATTCGGCGCGCTGGAAGCCGTCCGGCAGCTTCTCGCGGATGGTCTGCTCGATCACGCGCGGGCCGGCGAAGCCGATGAGGGCGCCGGGCTCGGCGATCTGGATGTCGCCCAGCATGGCGTAGGAGGCCGTGACCCCGCCGGTGGTGGGGTTGGTGAGCACCACGATGTAGGGCTTCCTGGTCTCGCGCAGTTCCTGGATGGCGGCGGTGGTACGCGGCATCTGCATGAGGGACAGGATGCCCTCCTGCATGCGCGCGCCGCCCGAGGCCGCGAACATAATGAACGGCGTGCCCTTCTCGGCGGCGGTCTGGAGCCCCTTCACCACCGCCTCGCCGGCGGCCATGCCGAGCGAGCCGCCCATGAAGCCGAAATCCTGCACGGCGATGGTCACCGGCAGCTCGGTGAGCAGGCCGGTCGCCACCTTCACCGCGTCCTGGTAGCCGGTCTTGGTGCGGGCGTCCTTGAGGCGATCGATGTAGCGGCGCTCGTCGCGGAACTTCAGCGGGTCGGTGGCCACCTCCGGCAGCGCCACTTCCTCATAGGCGCCGTCGTCGAAAGTGGCCTTCAGCCGCTTCACCGCATCCATGCGCATATGGTAGCCGGATGCGGGAATGACGTAGAGGTTGGCCTCCAGGTCCTTGTGGAACACCATCTGCCCGGTCTCGGGGCACTTCACCCACAGGTTCTCGGGAACCTCGCGGCGCGCCAGGAAATCGCGGATCTTCGGGCGGACGACGTTGGAAATCCAGTTCACGGGCGATCTCCGGAAGGCGGGCGGACAGCCGCGCTGCGGCGCACACCAATATGCTTCCATCTAATGGCAAGCGCGACGCGGCGAAAGTGCGGCAGGACGAAGCCTTG
The DNA here is from genome assembly GCF_029991245.1 of Xanthobacter autotrophicus. GTDB lineage: Bacteria > Pseudomonadota > Alphaproteobacteria > Rhizobiales > Xanthobacteraceae > Xanthobacter > Xanthobacter autotrophicus_C. The sequence continues at coordinate 25,024 of NZ_JAIVFO010000062.1, read as the reverse complement.
CCGCGCATTCGTCCATCAAGGGGCCTCCATCGCCCGGCTTCAGGGGCGCGTCGGCGCCTCAGCGCTTGATGGCGCGCACCGCCTCGGCCAATTCGATCACCAGCGCCTCGACGCCTGGCAGGGTGTTGGCGGTGGCCTTGCCCTCCTGGTCGAGGGTGCGGCGCACCACCTCCACCAGGGCCGAGCCCACCACCACCGCATCGGCGCCGGCGGCGATGGCCTTGGCCTGTTCCGGGGTCCGCACGCCGAAGCCCACCGCCACGGGCAGCGTGGTGTGGGCCTTGATGCGGGCCACGGCGGCGGCCACCAGGTCCGCGTCCGGCGTCGCCGAGCCGGTGATGCCGGTGATGGAGACGTAATAGACGAAGCCCGCCGTGTGCTCGAGCACGGTCGGCAGGCGCTTGTCGTCGGTGGTGGGGGTGGCGAGGCGGATGAAGTCGAGCCCGGCGTTCAGGGCCGGCAGGCAGAGTTCATCATCTTCCTCCGGCGGCAGGTCCACCACGATGAGGCCGTCCACCCCGGCCACCTTGGCGTCGGTGAGGAAGCGCTCCACGCCATAGATGTAGATGGGATTGAAATAGCCCATTAGCACCACCGGCGTGGTGGTGTCCTCGGTGCGGAAGACCCGGACCATGTCGATGGTCTTGGCCAGGGTCTGCCCGCCCTTGAGCGCGCGCAGGCCCGCCGCCTGGATGGCCGGGCCGTCGGCCATGGGATCGGTGAAGGGGATGCCCAGCTCGATCACGTCCGCCCCGGCGCCCGGCAGCGCCTTGAGGATGGCGAGGGAGGTCTCCCCGTCCGGATCGCCCGCGGTGACGAAGGTGACGAGGCCGGGGCGGCCTTCCTCTTTCAGCGCGGCGAAGCGGGTGGAGATGCGGGTGGTCGCCTGCGTGGTCATGGGCCTGCCTGGATGCAAAGAACGGATGGGGGCGCGGGAGAGAGGTCCTTGGGACCGCGCCCTATACCCGTGGCCCATGAGCTTGGCTCTTCCATGAGCTTGGCTCCTGGGACACGGGTCAAGCCCGCGCGGCGCTTGAGCGTACCCATTTGGCATCGGTCAACGACCGAGGCCGATGGTCTTACTTGTGGCCGGTGATGGCGCAGGTGGCGCGGTTTGCCGACGTGCCGCCGAGCAGGCGCACCTGGTCGGTTCCCGTCACCCCGGGCACGATGGAGAACAGGGTGGTGGACGACTTGCCCAGCGCGCGGTTGCCGGCGAAGAACGCGCAGGCCACATAGGCCTCCGAGACCAGCGCGGTGGTGCCATTCTTCACCGAGACCGAGATGAAGGCGCCCGCCGGATCGGTGATGACCTTGCCGGTGGTCAGCTGGAGCGCGGCCGACGACTGCGCCCATGCCGGGGCGGCAAGGCCCGTAACGCAGGCGCCAATGCCGACGGCAAAACTCAAGGCGAGAACGGCGGAGAAAGGCTTCATGGCTACGCCCCCAGGCTGGTGCCGAGAATTTCCGCCACCTGGGGCACGTCCTTGTCCCCGCGGCCGGACAGGTTGACCACCATCAGGTGATCCTTGGGCAGCCGGGGCGCCAGCTCGACCACCTTGGCGATGGCATGGGCGGATTCCAGCGCCGGAATGATGCCTTCGAGCCGGGTCAGCAGCTGGAAGGCGTCGATCGCCTCCTGGTCGGTGCACGACAGGTAGGTGGCCCGGCCCACGTCGTTGAGCCAGGAATGCTCCGGCCCGATGCCCGGATAATCGAGGCCGGCCGAGATGGAATGGGCCTCGGTGATCTGGCCGTCGTCGTCCATGAGCAGGTAGGTGCGGTTGCCGTGCAGCACCCCCGGCCGCCCGCCGGCGATGGAGGCGGCATGCTCGTGGGTGTCGAGGCCGCGGCCCGCCGCCTCCACCCCGTAGATCTCCACGGTGGGATCGTCGAGGAAGGGATGGAACAGGCCCATGGCGTTGGAGCCGCCGCCCACGCAGGCGATCAGGCTGTCCGGCAGCCGGCCTTCCATCTCCTGCATCTGCTCGCGGGTCTCGCGGCCGATGATGGACTGGAAGTCGCGCACCATGGCCGGGTAGGGATGCGGCCCCGCCACCGTGCCGATGCAGTAGAAGGTGTCGTGCACGTTGGTGACCCAGTCGCGCAGGGCCTCGTTCATGGCGTCCTTCAGGGTGCGCGAGCCGGACTGCACGGGCACCACTTCGGCGCCCAGCATCTTCATGCGGAACACGTTGGGCGCCTGCCGCTCCACGTCCACCGCGCCCATGTAGACCACGCACTTCAGGCCGAAGCGGGCGCACAGGGTGGCGGTGGCGACGCCATGCTGGCCGGCGCCGGTCTCGGCGATGATCCGCTCCTTGCCCATGCGGCGGGCGAGCAGGATCTGGCCGAGCACGTTGTTCACCTTGTGGGAGCCGGTGTGGTTCAGCTCCTCGCGCTTGAGATACACCTTGGCGCCGCCGTTGCCGCCGGAGGCCGCGGAGACCGCGCGCAGATGGTCGGTGAGGCGCTCGGCGAAATAGAGCGGGGAGGGGCGGCCCACGTAATGGGTGAGGTAGCCCGCCATCTCGGCATGATAGGCGGGGTCCACCTTCGCCGCCTCGTAGGCCTGCTCCAGCTCCAGGATCAGCGGCATCAGGGTCTCGGCGACGAAGCGCCCGCCATGGATGCCGAAGTGACCCCGGAAATCGGGGCCGGTGCGATAGGAATTGAGAGCGGTCACGACGCACGCACTTTCGATGAGAGATCTTCAGGCCCCTGCGCCGCTTCCGCGCAGGGCGGATCGATGCGGGCCGGGTGGTCGGGGAAGCCGGACACCGCGCGGCGGGCCGCCGCGACGAAGGCGCGGATCTTGTCCGGCGATTTCACGCCGGGCGCATCTTCCACGCCAGACGATACGTCCACCCCGTCCATCCGGACCTCGGCAAGGGCCTGCGACACATTGTCGGCATTGAGGCCACCGGAAAGCATGAGGGAGCGCCCGGCGTCAAGGCCGGCGACGAGCCGCCAGTCGAAGGGGCGTCCGTTGCCGCCGGGCAGGAGTGCGCCGGGATCGGGCTTGGCGTCGAACAGGATCATGTCGGCCACCGCGGCGAAAGCGGGCAGCATGGCGAGATCTTCCCGCCGGCCCACCGGCAGAGCCTTCATGACCGGAAGGCCGAAGCGCGCGCGGATGGCGGCGACGCGCTCCGGCGTCTCCTGGCCATGCAGCTGGAGGAGGTCGGGGGAGAAAGCGGCCGCCACCTGCGCCAGAAGGGCGTCGTCGGCATCCACCAGCAGCGCCACCTTGCGCGCCCGCCCCTCGACCCGCGCCACGAGGCCGGGGGCTTCCGTGAGCGAGAGGTGGCGCGGGCTTTTGGGAAAATGGACGAAGCCCACCAGGTCGGCGCCCGCCGTGAGTGCCGCGTCGAGGGCGTCCGCGGTCTTGATGCCGCAGATCTTCACATCGAGACGCCTCACGTCCCGGTTCCTTGCGTCGAGCTTGCTCGCGCTGCGGATTCCTGCGTCGCGATTCCCTGCGTCGCTTGCCATCTTCTCAACCCTGCGCGCGCCGCCCGGCGTCCCGGCCCCGGCGCATTGCGATCACGTCTCCACGTGGGTGAACTGGCCGGCCTTGCGGAAGCGCCAGAGATAGGTGGGCAGCACCGTCGCGAGGGCGGTGGGGGTGATGTCGAGGCCGGCGAAGGTGCGCCCTTCGGCCTTGGCGGCGTCGGAGACCACATTGTCCGTGCGCAGCATGGCCACCTGGTCGGTGGTGAGCGGCGCGCCCGGCGCCCATTGGGTGAGTCGCGCCATCAGGTTGGCGACGCCGAACGGCAGGTCCACCAGCAGGCGCTTGTGGCAGACCTCGTGCAGCATGAGTTCCATCAGCTCGCGGAAGGTGCGCACCTCCGGCCCGCCCAGCTCGTAGGTGGTGCCGGCCTTGGCCTTGCCGTCCACCGCCTTGAGGATGGCGGCGGCCACGTCGCCCACGAACACGGGCTGGAAGCGGGTCTTGCCGCCGCCGATCAGCGGCAGCACCGGGGAGAGGCGCGCCATGGCGGCGAAGCGGTTGAAGAAATCATCCTCCGGTCCGAACAGCAGGGAGGGACGGAAAATGATGGCATCGGCCGCAGCGGCACGCACGGCGGCCTCGCCCTCGGCCTTGCTGCGGCCGTAGCCGGAAGGCGAGTTGGCATCGGCACCGATGGCGGAGACATGCACCAGTGGCACGTTTTCCCGGGCCGCAGCTTGGGCGATGGCGCGGGTCCCGAAGACGTGGACCGCATCGAAGCTCTGGCGGCCCGACTGGGCGAGCACGCCGACGAGGTTCACCACCGCCTCGGCGCCGTCCACCGCGCGGGCGACGCTCTCGGGATAGCGCACATTGGCCTGGCTGACCTGGATCTGGCCGACGAAGCCGAGGGGCTGGAGGAAGCCCGCCAGCTCCGGCCGCCGCACCGCCACGCGCACGCGATAGCCGCGCATGGCGAGCGCCCGCACCACATGCCGCCCGAGGAAGCCCGAGCCGCCGAACACGGTCACAAGGCTGTCGCTCACAGGACGATCGGTCACCGTCACATCGCTCATGCCGAACCCCCGCTCGCCGGCATCGCGCCGGTCCCCTGTGGTGGTGGACGTGCCGGGACGCTTTTGCGGCGCCAGCACACACCCCTATATAGTGTGCGACGAGCACATACGCGATGCGGGACCCCGCCGTAAAGGCGCTCCGATGCCGCCCTCCCGCTGCGGCGCGCGCACGGGAGAGTTGACGCGGGCGCGCTCCGACACTATAAGCCCGGCACTTCGCTGGCGGTCATGCCGCCGGCTTGTTCACCCATTCATGCGCGACGCGGAGGGGCCATAGGGGCCACGAAGCCGGGCGCGAACCAGCAAGGATGGCCGATGGCCAATACGCCTTCCGCCAAGAAAGCGGTGCGCAAGATCGAGCGCCGCACCGAAGTGAACCGGTCTCGCCGCTCGCGCGTGCGCACCTACCTGCGCAAGCTTGAGGACGCGCTCACGGCCGGCGACGCCACCGCCGCCACCCAGGCGTTCAAGGCAGCCGAGCCCGAGATCATGCGCGCCGTCACCAAGGGCGTGCTGCACAAGAATACGGCTTCCCGCAAGGTTTCGCGTCTGGCGGCCCGCGTGAAGCAGCTCAGCGCTTGATTTAGATCAATCAAGGTTGCTGTCTGAATGTAAAGGCCCGGCACTGCCGGGCCTTTTTGCTTGGTGCAATCCAAAAGCGACAGGTAGCGGGCTCTTCACCTTGCTGGCGGCGATAATCCCGATTCTCCGCGACCGTCAAGTCCTGCGTTCCGACCGGTTGTGGAAGGGGCGTGGGGCCACCCGCGGACCGATCAGAAAAACAACATCCGGGTGAAAGACTTAAAGGCTAAAGGCCGGAAGAGGCCAAACCGGACCCATTTCAGGGGTAGGAAAACACCTCGTTGCGCGGCGATATTTCGCGTCCGCCGGCGGGCGCCGCCGCCCGGAATCTCACTGTCGCGACAGAGGTTTGCCGGCTGATATCGAGGACGGGTGCGGGTTGGCGGCGCTCTGGCTTGTGCCCGCTATCCCATGGGGGAGGGGAAAGGCGTTGCACCCCCCAAAGGGGCTGTGTATGTTCAATCTCACTCCGGGAGCGACACTGGGGTTCACCGACAGAATGAAGTTTTCGCGGCTCTTCGTGCATGAGGAGGGGATGGCTGTGCTTGTATTCTTTCACCGCCCTCCCTTTGGTTGCTGTGCCGCGAATGCGTTTAGCCTTCGCCCTGTCGAGCCATGCTGAGAGCGATTGTCTGATCCCAGCTCTGAGCACGTTTTAGAACAAGCAAAAATCTGATTAATTCTAACGGCCGCCGATGAACTTCGTCGGCGGAAATGGGGCGGCTATGACTTCTGGCACACAAGCGGCAGTGGATGCAGCGGCATATCAAGCTCACCTTCCGGCCTCTTCGCGTTGCGTTCCGATCGTCGGGAGTCTTGGCCTTGAACTGGTCTGTGCGTCGCCCCCTTCTTGCGGCAAGGATCGCGCATGAATTTGCGCTGATGCCGTGACGGCGTCCTCGGGACGCAGCTGAAAACAACGCTCTCATTTTGCAAAAGTGCGCGCAGCCCGAGAGGGCGCGGACGGCTTTTGCGTCACCAACCAGGGAACCGCGTTCAACGCGGTCGGAGCTCCATGCTCAAACCTCATGCTCCGGACGCGCGTCGTGCCGGATCGACTACGTTTCAGCCAGCCCTTGCGGAGACCGCCGGAATGGAATGCGCGCCGACCGCGCCGACCCCCTGGGAGCGCGTCCGTCAGCGCCTGCGTGAAGAGATCGGCGAGGAAAAGTTCACCAGCTGGTTCGCCCGTATGGACCTTGATGCGCTGACCGCCGACGTGGTTCAGCTCTCCGTGCCCACGCGCTTCCTCAAGTCGTGGATCCAGGAGAATTATCTGCCGCGGATCGCGGACATCTGGGCTGAGGAGAGCGGCGCGAAGCGGCGCGTGGATCTTGCCGTGCGCAATGCCTTTGCCCGTCCGGTGGCGCTGAAGGCGACCGCGGTGCGCGAAGTGGTGACCGAGCGCACCGAAGTGCGTTCCGGCGATGGGCGTCCGCAGCCCGCCCGGGCTTCCGATGCGCGGTCCGCCGACGCCCGTGGCCCGGATGGACGCGGCTCGGACGGACGCGGCTCCGAGGCGCGCGGCTTCGAGACCCGTGCTGCGGCCTCCGCCCTGTCCGACGCGGCGGCGGGGGACGTGGCCTCCGGTTCCCCCCTCGACGCGCGCCTCACCTTCGAGAGCTTCGTGGTGGGCAAGTCCAATTCGCTGGCCTTCGCCGCCGCCAGACAGGTGGCCGACAGCGCCAGCGGTTCGTCCCCGGTCTTCAATCCGCTGTATCTCCATGCGGCGGTGGGCCTCGGCAAGACGCACCTGTTGCAGGCCATCGCCCGGGCCGGCGCGGTGGGCGGCCGGCGCACCACCTACCTCACCGCCGAGCGCTTCATGTACGGCTTCGTGGCCGCCCTGAAGACCCATTCGGCCATCGCCTTCAAGGATGCCCTGCGCACCATCGACACGCTGGTGATCGACGACCTGCAGTTCCTGAAGGGTAACAATCTCCAGCAGGAATTCTGCCACACCCTCAACGCCCTGCTGGATGGCGGGCGGCAGGTGGTGGTGGCGGCGGACTGCCTGCCCGGCGAGCTGGAGCATCTCGACGAGCGGGTGCGTTCGCGCCTCGCCGGCGGACTGGTGGTGGAACTGGGCGCGCTGGAGGAGGAGCTGCGCCTCGAAATCCTGAAGGCGCGCTACCAGACCCTGACCGAGCAGCACCCGGGTTTCGCCGTGCCGGCGCCGGTGCTGGAATTCCTGGCCCGCAGCGTCGGCCAGAGCGGGCGCGACCTCGACGGCGCGCTCAACAAGCTGCTGGCCTTCAACCAGCTCACCGGCGAGCCGGTGACGCTGGAAATGGCGGAAAACGCGGTCAAGGACCTCATCCGCCCCACCGATCCCAAGCGGGTGCGGGTGGACGACATCCTGCGGGTGGTGGCCAAGCATTATAATGTGTCGCGCGCCGACCTCCTGTCCCAGCGCCGCACCGCCACCGTGGTGAAGCCGCGCCAGATCGCCATGTATCTGGCCAAGACCCTCACCTTGCGCTCGCTGCCGGAAATCGGCCGGCGCTTCGGCGGACGCGACCACACCACCGTGCTGCATGCGGTGCGCAAGATCGACGGGCTGGTGGCCACCGACCGGGTGCTGGCGGAGGAAATCGAGGTTCTCAAGCGCCTCGCCCTGGAAGCCTGAGGCGAGCAGCCTGGGACGGGCGGCCTGAGGCGGCCTTGGTCGACCCGCCTTGGTCCCCGAATCCGGCGCCTGACGGCGCCGTTTTCGTTTGTGCCGGCCGCAGCGGATTGGGGCGTCTCCAGCGGCCGTTTCAGCCGTGCGGGTGCGGGCTGCGGTGGATCCTGGGGGCCGGGGCGGCGCCATACGGTAAAAATCAGCCAGCCGCCCTTGCCTTGGCGCGCCTTGGGCGGCAATGTCTGCGGCCCGGCGCCCGTCTCGTGGCGGGTGCCCGCGCGACGCTCCCTGCGTTCCGCGCAATCGCCACTTGGCGCGCGATCCACCTTGCCCGTGACAGCGGGGGAGGGCGGAGCGGGCGCCGTCCCCGAACGACGAGGCGGACCCACCGGCGGGACGTTAGGCGCCCGCGGCAGGCCGGCTCCAGAGCGAAGAGTGAACGGGCCAGGACCATGAAGGTCACCGTCGAGCGCGCCGAGCTTCTCAAATCGCTCAGCCACGTCCACCGCGTCGTCGAGCGGCGCAACACCATTCCGATCCTCGCCAACGTGCTGATCAAGGCGGGCAAGAACGGGCTGGAGCTGAAAGCCACCGACCTCGACCTGGAGGTGGTGGAGAGTGTTCCCGCCGAGACCGGGCAGGCGGGGGCCACCACCGTGCCCGCCCATGTGCTCTACGACATCGTGCGCAAATTGCCCGAGGGCGCGCAGGTGCAACTGGAGGCGGGCGGCGAGCGGGGTACGCTGACCGTCAAGGCCTCCCGCGCCCGATTCTCCCTGCAGACCCTGCCCGAGGCCGATTTCCCCGATCTGGCGGCCGGCGAATTCTCCCATACCTTCAAGGTGAAGGGCGCGGACTTCCGGCGCCTGGTGGACAAGACCCAGTTCGCCATCTCCACCGAGGAGACGCGCTATTACCTGAACGGCATCTATCTCCACGTCACCGAGGGTGCGGGCGGCAAGTCCATGCTGCGGGCGGTCGCCACCGACGGCCACCGCCTCGCCCAGGCCGAGCTGGAGGCGCCGGCGGGCGCGGCCGGCCTGCCCGGGGTCATCGTGCCGCGCAAGACCGTGGCCGAGATCCAGAAGCTGCTGGAGGACAAGGAGGCGGAGGCCACCGTCTCGCTCTCCACCACCAAGATAAGGGTGCAGGTGGGGGCCATCGTGCTCACCTCCAAGCTGATCGACGGCACCTTCCCCGATTATGGGAGGGTGATTCCCCAGGGCAACGACAAGACCCTGATCGTGGACAAGGACGAGTTCGCCGCCGCGGTGGACCGCGTCTCCACCGTGTCCAGCGAGCGCGGGCGGGCGGTGAAGCTGTCGCTGGCCGAGGGCAAGATGACGCTCTCCGTCACCAATCCCGATTCGGGCAGCGCCACCGAGGAGCTGGAGGTGGACTACACCGCCGAGCCCCTCGATATCGGCTTCAATTCCCGCTACCTGCTGGACATCACCTCGCAGCTGGAAGGCGACACGGCCGAACTGAAGCTGGCCGATCCCGGCTCGCCCACCCTGGTGCGCGATTCCAACCGGACGGATGCGCTTTACGTGCTCATGCCCATGCGGGTGTGAGGGCGGGTCGCCGAGGATGGCGCGTTCTTGAGCCTTTGAGAGCGACGCGGCGGGCACTGGCCGCCCCGGCAAGCCCGGCCTTGTACCGATATTCACGCCGAGTATCCACGCCGGGCCGGATGCGCAGGGCTTCCGAGCATGGCTCCCAGCCGCGGAGCGTGGATGGCCGGAACCCGGATGCTTCCGGGTTCCGTTCCCAGGGACGGAAGTCGGCAACAGCCGGCATCCGGGACAAGCCCGGCCAAGACGTTCGCGCCAAGACGTTCCGATTCGAGCCGGGGCGGCCGCGCCCGCAAGCCGACGATGACCGCAGGCGGCCGCACGGAACTTTCCCAACGCCCATGCCCCACGCCGCCATCCGCAAGCTCACCCTCACCGCCTTCCGGTCCTATCCGTCGGCGCAGATGAGCGTTCAGGACGGGCTGGTGGTGCTCACCGGGCCGAACGGCGCGGGCAAGACCAATATTCTGGAAGCCCTCTCCTTCCTCTCCCCCGGGCGGGGGCTGCGGCGCGCCCAGCTCAGCGATGTGGGCCATCGCGCGCCGGGCGCCGCCGGCGAGGCACCGTGGGCGGTCTCCATTCTCGTGGACGGCGCCCTGGGCGAGGTCCGCCTCGGCACCGGCCATGACCCGGCGCAGGAAGGCGGGGTACGGCGCTGCCGCATCGACGGCGAGCCGGTGCCGTCCGCGAATGCGTTCCTCGATCATCTGAAAGTGCTCTGGCTGACGCCGGAGATGGACGGCCTCTTCCTCGGCCCGCCCGGGGACCGGCGGCGTTATCTCGACCGCCTGGTTCTGGCGGTGGATGGCGCCCACGGCACCCGGGTCAACGGTCTGGAACGGGCGTTGCGCTCGCGCAACCGGCTGCTGGAGGAGAACGGCTCGGCGCGCTTCCTCGATGCGGTGGAGCACGAGGTGGCGGAACTGGCGGTGGCGGTGGCGGCGGCGCGGCTGGAGACGGTGGCCCGCCTTGCCGCCGAGATCGCCGCCCACCGCGACGACGCCTCCCTCTTCCCCTTCGCCGAGCTGGCCCTTGACGGGGTGGTGGAGCGGCTGATCGGCGTCCATCCCGCGCTGGAGGTGGAGGACCGCTACCGCGCCCTGTTGCGCGACAACCGCCCGCGCGACCGGGCGGCGGGCCGCACGCTGGAGGGGCCGCACCTCACCGACCTGTCGGTGAGCCATGGCGAGAAGCAATTGCCCGCCGCGCGCTGCTCCACCGGGGAGCAGAAATCCCTGCTCATCGGCCTCACCCTGTCCCATGCGCGGCTGGTGGCCTCCATGCAGGGGCTCTCGCCCATCCTGCTGCTGGACGACGTGGTGGCCTATCTCGACGCTGCGCGCCGCACCGGCCTGTTCGATGAGCTGGCCCGTCTCGGCGCGCAGGCGTGGATGACGGGCGCCGACCCCACCGCCTTCGCGGCGCTGGACAGCGCCGAGCGCTTCACCGTGGCGCCGGGGGCCGTCACGCGGACGTAAGGGGCGGTCAGCCTTTGAGGATGTATCCGCGGACGCATGCAGCGGTCGCGCAATGCGAGCCGGGGGCCAGCGCAAGCGTTCTGGGCAGCAGCCCATTTGGCCCCATTGGCCAATCGCAGATCGCTTTGGCCTGAAGCGCGGTTGACCCCCTCTCCCGCAAGCGAGACCTCTGCGAAAGTCACGCATGGTCGGTGTCGGGAGCCGGTTCCCCCTCTCCCCTTGCGGGAGAGGGCCGGGGTGAGGGGTTTGCTGCAATCCTGGGCAAACGCGTTTTCAGGCACCGCCGCCCCCTCACCCCCAACCCCTCTCCCGCAAGGGGAGAGGGGAGGACGGCATCTTGGCGACCTTTCGCAGAGGTCTCGCAAGCGGGAGAGGGTTTCCATCGTGCCCGGTCGCAACAGCGGGCGTTCAAGCGGGTGAGGCCCCCCGAACAACCCCGCTTGACTCCCCTCGAAGTAAACATCATATATCATACATACTAATAAGACGACCCATGGGAGGGATGATGATCCGGCAGATTCTGGGCGGCACACTCGCGCTTGCGGCGGCCGCCACCATCGGCTTGGGGCCGGCGGCCCTGGCCCCGGCGCATGCACAGTCGCAGGACGTGGTCGTCGGCTTCGTGCTGCCGCTGTCCGGCGGCTCGGCCACCATCGGCAACCAGACCAAGCTCGGCGCCCAGGTGGCGGCCGAGCAGATCAACGCGGCGGGCGGCATTGCCGCCCTCGGCGGGGCCAAGCTGAAGCTGATCTTCTCCGACAGCCAGTCCAAGCCCGACATCGGCGCGTCCGAGACCGAGCGCCTGATCCAGCGCGAGAACGTCTCGCTGCTGGTGGGCGCCTATAACAGCGCCGTCACCTTCCCCGCCTCGGAAGTGGCCGAGCGCTACAAGACGCCGTGGATCGTCACCGGCGCGGTGAAGGACGAGATCACCGAACGCGGCTTCAAATACGTGTTCCGCCCCAACAACAAGGCCACCTACGACGCGCGCGAGCAGCTCGACGCCATGGACCTCCTGAAGAAGGAGACCGGCAAGGGGCCCGCAAGCATCGGCCTGTTCTACGAGGGCACCGACTGGGGCCGCTCCCACGCCGCCAACATCAAGAAGTTCGCCAAGGAGCGCGGCTACGCCATCTCCCTCGACGAGAGCTTCCCGCCCAACCAGGTGGATTTCACCGCCCAGCTGCTGAAGATCCGCGCGTCGAAGCCCGAGGCGCTCATCGTGGTGGCCTATACGCCGGACCACCTGTTGTTCACCCGGCAGTATTTCGAGAACAAGATCAACATTCCCTTCGGCATCCACTCGGTGGGCGGCGGCTCGGAGGACCCGTCGTTCTACAAGGCGGTGCCGCAGAAGGCGGTGGACTATCTGTTCGTGCAGGAAGACTGGCAGATCGACCGCCTGAAGACCGACACCGACCCCCGCGTGCTCGACGCCAACACCCGCTTCAAGGCGCAGGCGGGCTACGACATCAACTCCTACGGCGCCCAGGGCATCTCCAACGTCTACCTCATCAAGGACGTGCTGGAGCGCGCAGCCTCCACCGACCGCGACAAGATCCGCGACGCGCTGGCGGCCACCGACATCACCTCCGGCATGCCGCTCATCGTCGGCTACCAGCGCATCAAGTTCGATGAGCAGGGCCAGAACACCTTCGGCCACGGGGTGATCTCCGAGAATATCGGCGGCGAGCGCCGCACCATCTGGCCCTCCGCCAACCGTGCGGCCGACACCAAGCCCGTCTGGCCGGTGCCGGACTGGTCGACGCGCTGAGGCGCGCCGCCCCACAGTGCTCCGGGCGCCGGATCGCCGGCGCCCTTTTCACCTCTCCCTGTCCCCGTCCCCGATCCCGGATTGCGCCGCGTGCCGCGCGCCGTCCCCACGGAGGTGACCCCATGGATGCCTTGACCCTTTCCTTTGCGGTCATCAACGGACTTCTGCTCGGCGGAATCTACGGGGGCGTCGCCCTCGGGCTCAGCCTCATCTTCGGGGTCATGCGCGTCATCAATTTCGCCCACGGCTCCTTCCTGATGCTGGCCATGTATTGCTCGTATCTGCTGTGGGCGAGCCTTGGCGTGCATCCCTATGTGAGCATCCTCGTCACCGTGCCGTTCCTGTTCGGCGTCGGCTATGTGGTGCAGAGCGTGGTCATCTCCCCGCTGATCCGCCGCGAGCGGGCGCTGGTGGTGGAGCCCACCAGCGCGCTGCTGCTCACCGCCGGCGTCTATCTCGTGGTGGACAACAGCGTGCTCATGGCGTTCGGCCCGGACGTGCGCTCGGTGACTACCGACATCACCTATGAATCGATCTTCGTCGCCGGCCTGCCCATCAACCTGGCCCGCTTGATCGGCTTTGCCGCCGCCATCCTCGTGGCCTTCGCCCTGTCGTTCTGGCTGAAGCATTCGGACATGGGCCGCGCCATCCGCGCCACGGCGCAGAACCGCGATGCGGCGGCCCTGTCCGGCATCAACGTGCCGCTGATCTACAACGTCACCTTCGGCCTCGGCTGCGCCGTGCTCGGCCTGTTCGGGGCGCTGCTGGTGCCGTTCTTCTCCATCACCCCCACCATCGGCCTGTCGTTCGGCATCAAGTCGTTCCTGGTGGTGGTGCTGGGCGGCATCGGCTCCATCCCCGGCTCGATCCTCGGCGGGCTGCTGCTGGGGGTGTTCGAATCCGTCGCCGCCCAGTTCGTCACCGCCACCTCGGCGGCGATCTTCTCCTTCGGCCTCTTCATCGTGATCCTGCTCATGCGGCCCGCGGGCCTCATGGGCCGAGCTTGAGAAGGCACGGGTTCTCCATGCGCGCCTCCTTCACCCTCATCCTCGGCCTGCCGCTGCTTGTGGCGGCGCTGATCCTGCCGTTCGTGGTCGCCGACAGCTATGTGGTGCACTCGGCGGCCATGGTGCTCTATTTCGCCTACATGGCCTCGTCGTGGAACTTCGTCTGCGGCTATGTGGGGCAGGTGTCGCTGGGCCACGCCGCCTTCTCCGGCATTGCGGGCTACGCCAGCGTGCTGCTGTTCACCGGGCTCGGGCTCTCGCCGTGGATCGGCATGATCCTCGGCGGCGTGCTGGCGGCGGCCATCTCGGTGCCGGTGGGCTATGCCACCTTCCGGCTGAAGGGACCCTACTTCACCCTCACCAGCATCGCCTTTGCCGAGATCATGCGCATCTGGCTGGAGAATACCGACGAATTCCTCGGCATCCCGCTGAAGGGCGCGCAGGGGCTCACGGTGCCGCCGGTGGGGGGCACGAGCTTCCTGGCCTTCCAGTTCGACGGCAAGCTGCCCTATTACTTCATCATCCTCGCCATGCTGGTGGGGGTGATGGCGGCGACCCATGTCATGGAGCGCTCGCGGCTCGGCTTTTATCTCAAGGCCATCCGCGGCAACCGTGACGGCGCCGAGGCGCTGGGCATCGATCCCACCCGCTACTGCCTCACCGCGCTGGCGCTCTCCGCCTTCCTCACCGGGCTGGGCGGCGCCTATTACGCGCAGCTGTTCCGCTACATCAATCCGGAGCGGAACATGGGCATCGACCTGTCCATCGACATGGCGGTGATGACCATCGTGGGCGGGCAGGGCACCATTCTCGGCCCGACACTGGGCGCCCTGGTGCTGCATCCGGTGGGCGAGATGGTGCGGGCCAGCCTCGGCGGCCATGTGCTGGGGCTGCACCTCATCATCTACGGCGTCGTGCTGATGCTGGCGGTGCTGTATTTCCCCAAAGGCATCATCGCCCCGCTCCAGCGCTGGCTCACGCCCGCCTCCAAAACGACTGCGCCCCAAACCACCGTCACCGTGGCAACGCCCAAGGAGGTCGAGGGACGATGAGCACCCGCATCCTCGAGGTGGACGGCATCTCCAAGCGCTTCGGCGGCCTGCAGGCGGTGTCGCCGCTCTCCTTCCACATGGCGCCGGGCGAGATCCTCGGCCTGCTCGGCCCCAACGGCGCCGGCAAGACCACCGCCTTCAACATGATCGCCGGGGCGCTGCGCACCGACACCGGCGCCATCCGCTTCAACGGCCGCGATATCGTGGGCGAGAAGCCGTGGGACATCTGCCGGCTGGGCATCGCCCGCACCTTCCAGCTCTCCAAGCCGTTCGGCGGCCTCTCGGTGGTGGAGAATGTGATGGTGGGCGCCTTCGTGCGCACCGCCTCCGAGATGGAAGCCCGCGCCGAGGCCGAGAAGGTGGTGGACTTCCTCGGCCTGACCGCCAAGGCGTGCACGGATGCGGAGGACCTCACCGCCTTCGACCGGCGCAAGCTGGAACTGGGACGGGCGCTCGCCACCGGCCCGCGCCTGCTGCTGATGGACGAGGTGGTGGCCGGCGCCACCCCTACCGAGGCGCAGGAGATGGTGGCGCTGGTGCGCCGGGTGCGCGACCTCGGCGTGTCCATCCTCATCGTCGAGCATGTGATGAAGGTGATCATGGGCCTGTCGGACCGGGTCATCGTGCTCGACTACGGCAAGCTCATCGCCGACGGACCGCCGCAGCAGGTGGTGAACCAGCCCGACGTGCTGAAGGCCTATTTCGGAGAGCGCTATGTCCAAGTCCATGCTTGAACGGCCCGGGCTTGAAGTTGCCGCGACCACGACATTCGCCCGGGACCTGCCCGCGCTGGAGGTGAAGGACCTGTGGTCCGGCTATGGCGAGCAGGACGTGCTGCGCGGCATCGACATCGCGCTGAAGCCCGGTTCCATCGTGGCGCTGATCGGCGCCAACGGGGCCGGCAAGTCCACGCTTCTGCGCACCATTTCCGGCCTCATCCGCCCGCGCCGGGGCGAGGTCCGCCTCGGCGGCGAGGTGCTCTCGGGCCTTCCCCCCCACCGCATCGTGGAGCGCGGCTTCGTGCAGTCGCCGGAGGGCAAGCAGCTGTTCCTCGACATGTCCATCCGCGAGAATCTGCTGGTGGGCGCCGCCAACCCCCGCGCCCGGGTGCGGCGGGAGGAGACGCTGGAAGAGGTGTTCGACCTCTTCCCCATCCTCAAGGAGCGGCAGGCGCTGAACGCCTCCACCCTGTCCGGCGGGCAGCAGCAGATGGTGGCGGTGGGCCGCGCGCTCATGGCCCTGCCGCGGGTGCTGGCGCTGGACGAGCCCTCCCTCGGCCTTGCCCCCATCATGGTGGACCGCCTGTTCGAGAGCATCGCCCGCATCCGCGCGCGCAACCTCACCATCCTCATCATCGAGCAGAACGTGTTCCAGGTGCTGGAGATGGCCGACTACGGCTACGTGCTGGAGAATGGCGCCGTGACCCTCTCGGGCACCGGGCCGGATCTCTTGGCGAACGATCATCTCAGGGCGAGCTACCTCGGGCTGTGAGCCCCGCCGCCCGATCCGGAGAGACCCACATGACTGCTTTGGAGCGCGTCGCCGTCATCACCGGCGGCGGCACGGGGATCGGCCGCGCGGTGGCCGAGCATCTGCTCGGCGACGGCTACACGGTGGTTGCGGCCGGGCGCGACCGGGATGACGACCTGCCGGCGGCCATCGGCTTCGCCGAGCTGGATGTCACCGACGCGGCGGCAGTGGCGGCCTTCGCCGCCGGCTTCCCGCGCCTGTCGGCGCTGGTGAACTGCGCCGGCATCATCCTGCATGAGGGCCGGGAGCTGACGCCGGAGGGCTTCGCCAAGGTCGTCGACGTGAACCTCAACGGCTCCAACATCACGACCCTCGCCTTCCGCGCGGCGCTGGGCGCGGCGGGCGGGTCGGTGGTGAATACCGCGTCCATGTGGAGCTATTTCGGCTCGGGGCGGAACCCGGCCTATGCGGCCAGCAAGGGCGCCGTCCTCCAGCTTACCCGCTCCCACGCAGTGGGGTTCGCGCCCGAGGGCATCCGCGTGAACGCGGTGGCGCCGGGCTGGATCGAGACCCGCCTGTCCGCCGGTGCGTTGCAGAACCCCGAGCGGGCCGGGCCGATCATGGCGCGCATCCCCCTGCAGCGCTGGGGCAAGACCGCCGACGTGGCGCAGGTGGTGGGCTTCCTGCTGTCCCCGGCGGCGGCCTATGTGACGGGGGCCATCATCCCCGTGGATGGCGGCTACGGCATCGCGTGAGGGGCGCTCGCCTCACTCCGCGTTGAGCGAGGCGAGCTTGCGCTTGCCGGGCGGGGCCTTGGCCTGCTCGTCCAGCCAGTCGGCCATGACGAGACCCCAGGCGATGTCCTGCTGGATGGCATGCTGCGCCCGCTCCGGATCGCGCGCCCGGAGCGCCGCCAGCACGTCATAGTGGCGGTGGTCCTCGCCGGCGATCTGGCGCGGCGGCAAGGTGGAGTGGAACACGCTGAGCAGCGGCCCCATCAGCGTCCACATGTTCTCCACGATGGATTCGAGCAGCGGCAGCTCCGCGATCTCGATGAGCGCGAAGTGGAAGTCGCGGTTCTTCAGGCTCGCCTTCTTCGGGTTCGAGGCTGCGGCCTCAATGAACTCCTCCTGGATCAGCTCCAGCCGGCGGATCTGCTTGTCGGTGATGCGCTGGGCCGCGCAAGCGGCGGCGGCGCCCTCCAGCTCCATGCGGATGAGCTGGATCTCCTTCAGGCGCGCGCTGTCCAGCAGCGGCACATGGATGGCGGTGGCGGCCTTCATCTCCAGCGCCTGCTCGCTCACGAGGCGGAAGATCGCCTCGCGCACCGGGGTGATGGAGGTGCCGAGATCGGCGGCGAGCGCGGAGATGCGCAGTCGCTCGCCGGGCTCGAACTGCCCGTCGATCAGCGCCCGGCGGATGCGGCCGTAGACGCGGGCCGAAAGATTTTCCGTCTCGATCTGCCGCAGCTCGGCCATGGCATCCAACGCTTCTGAAGGGACCTCATCGCACCATATATCATATGGTCATGGCCGGCGCGGCGCCGTGGGGTGTGCTCCCTGCATTTGCGTCCACAATCACGCCCGCGAACCGCCCCGCCTCGATGGCCAGTATGGCGCGCACCACTTCCGCCTCTTCCAGCACCCGGGCGAAATGCCGCGCATGGGGTGCCGACAGGGTGAGGCGGGCGATGGTGGCTGCCTCCTCAATGGTGGGTGCCACCCCGGCGAGGGCTTCAAGGCTCGTGGGCAGGCCGATGGCCTCGTAGAAGCCCAGAAAATCGGCGAAGAAAGCCGCGTCGCGGCCTTCCAGCACCAGTTGCACCAGCACGCCATAGGCGACTTCCAGTCCGTGCAGCGCGCGGGCGTATTTCGGCACGGCAGAGAGGCCGCGCGTCATGGAATGGGCGATGGACAGGCCGCCGCTCTCGAAGCTCAGGCCGCTCATGAGCACGGTGGCCTCCACCACCAGGTCGAGGGCGTCGTCCGCTTCCCTGCGGTCCACGGCCGCCAGCGCCGCCGGAGCGTGGCGGCGCAGCACGTCGTAGCAGCCGCGGGCGAGGATGAGGGCGGAGAAGGCGGGGTCGGCGCCGAACACGTTGCGGCCCTTCGCGGCCACGCAGCGCTCCACCTCGAACAGCTTCACCACCGCATCGCCGATGCCGGCAAGGAACAGCTGGCGCGGCGCCTCGGCGATCACCTGGGTGTCCACCAGCACCAGGTCCGGATTGGCGGGCAGCTTCTCCACCGCGAGCAGGCGATGGTCGTCGTCATAGAGCACGTAATTGTGGCTGGTGGGCGCGTCGGTGGAGGCGATGGTGGGGATGGTCGCCACCTTGGCGCCGATGCGGTTGGCCAGCGCCTTGCCCGCATCGATGCACTTGCCGCCGCCCGCCGCCGCCACCAGCGCCGGCGGGGTGTCGCCCAGAGCCGCAAGCAGGCGGTCGATCTCGGAGGGCGAGCTTTCCCCGCCGAAGCGCAGGCGGGAGAGCCTGACCCCCGCCCCCTGGCAGGAGGCCTGGAGGCGATCACCGAAGCGGTCGTCGATGAAGGGATCGATCACCAGCGCGGCGGTGTCGGTGAGGCGGGCCAGCTCCGGACCCAGATGGTCCAGCGCCCCCTTGCCCTGCACATAGCGCCGCGGCGCGCCGAACACCTTCATCTGGACCCTCCCATGGCGGGGCGCGCCCCATGGGCGTCATTCCGAACATGATATATCGTGTATTATGATCGGAGATCAAGCGTCTCCGGGGCAAGACCCTTCATTTCGGGCTCGGATACGACCGCCCTTTCCAGCGGCGGCCCTCCTGCCGTAAAACGCCAGCATGACCATCCGTCCCGCCGCCCCCGACGACATTCCCGCCATCGCCGCCATCTATGACGAGGCCGTGCGCACCGGCACCGCCTCGTTCGAGCTGGCGCCGCCCGGCGTCGCCGAGATGACGCGCCGCCATGCGGCCGTGGTGGAGGCGGGCTTTCCCTATCTGGTCATGGAAGAGGGCGGGGTGGTGCTGGGCTATGCCTATGCCAGCGCGTTCCGCCCGCGTATCGCCTATCGCCACACCGTGGAGAATTCCATTTATGTGGCGCCGGCGGCGCAGGGGCGCGGGATCGGCCGCGCGTTGCTGGAAGCGCTAATCGCGGCATGCGAGGCCGCAGGCTTCCGCCAGATGGTGGCGGTGATCGGCGACAGCGCCAACGAAGGCTCCATCGGCCTGCACCGCGCCTGCGGCTTTGCCGACATCGGCATCCTGCCCGCCACCGGCCTGAAATTCGGCCGGTGGATCGATACGGTGCTGATGCAGCGCCCCCTCGGGCCGGGTGCCGATGGCGTGCCCGAGGAGGCGGACCTCAGCTTCAGCGGGTGATCAGCGTGCCGGCGCCGTGGTCGGTGAGCAGTTCCAGCAGCACGGCGTGGGGCACCTTGCCGTCGAGGATGACGACGCCTTCCACGCCCGCCTCCAGGGCGTAGATGCAGGTTTCCACCTTGGGGATCATGCCGCCGGAAATGGTGCCGTCGGCAATCAGCGCCCGCACCTCGGCGATGGTGAGCTTCGGCAGCAGCTGCTTGTTCTTGTCCAGCACGCCGGGCACGTCGGTGAGCAGCAGGAAGCGCTTGGCTCCGAGCGCGCCGGCGATGGCGCCCGCGAAGGTGTCGGCGTTCACATTGTAGGTGCCGCCGTCCACCGCCGCCGCCACCGGGGCGAGCACCGGGATCAACTCGCGGCCGAGGATCTGGTCGAGCACGGTGGTGTCCACCGTGTCCGGCTCGCCCACGAAGCCGAGGTCCACCACATGGTCGTTGTCCACCACCACGCGGTTGGCCTTGCGGGCGCGGACCATGTTGCCGTCCTTGCCGCACAGGCCGATGGCCTTGCCGCCGGCCTCGTTGATGAAGCCCACGATCTGCTTGTTGATGGAGCCGGCGAGCACCATCTCCACGATCTCCACCGTGGCCTTGTCGGTGATGCGCAGGCCGGCCGCGAACTCGGACTTGATGCCGAGCTTGGCCAGCATGGCGCCGATCTGCGGGCCGCCGCCGTGCACCACCACCGGGTTCACGCCCGACTGCTCCAGCAGCACGATATCCTGCGCGAAGGTGCGCGCGCCCTCCTCGCCGCTGATGGCGTGACCACCATATTTCACCACGACGATGGCGTCGTCGTAGCGCTGCATGTGGGGCAGCGCCTTGGCCAGAACCTCGGCCTGCAACTGGGCTTCCGACACGGACGTGGAAAGGGGCTCGTTCATGACGGGCTCGCTCATGATCCTTGGAGCCGGACCCGACCAGGCTGAACCAACCTGGGCGGCGACTCCGGCGCCAAAATTTAAGAAAGAGAACGCTGACCCGATCAGCTTGCGACGCAGGCCGACCGGCGCATGCTCCAGAGCCGGCGTGCGCCGGCGCGGCGCCGTTCTAGCCGTTTCCCCGGCGCCGTGAAAGGGCGTGGCCGGAGAGCGGCGGGCGGTCCACTCCTTCGGCCGTGTTCCGTATCGTCAGTCTTTCGCTGGTCGCGGAAAGGTGATCAGAAGCGGTCACCGGTCCACCACATTCGGCAGGTCAACAGCTCCCGTCGCACCGCAACCCCTTGCTCCACGAGAGCACGCGCCGGTCGGCCTGCCGCGCAGACTGATCGGACAAAGCGTTCTCTCTTCCGGCTTCAGAGGGCCTGCGTTCAGGACGCTGCTGCCTCCCCTCCAGCCATTCGCCAGAGATCGCACGGCCCAGATGACCACCCCTTCGTCAGCTTTCCCGACGGTGCCTTCGTCCCCCGCGCACGGCCGCGCCGCGCCGCCGGAGCGCCTGCCGCATGATCTGCGCGGCCGCTGGATCGCGCTGCTGTTCGTCGCCTGTTTCGCGCTGGTGGCGGTGCCGATCCTGACGCATCCCCTGCCGCCCCTGTCGGACTATGTGAACCATCTCGCGCGCATGCATGTCATCGCCGAGCTGCCCCACAACCCCAACATCGCGCGCTTCTACTATCTCAAGTGGTCCATCCTGCCGAACATGATGATGGACCTGATCGTTCCGGTCATCGATCGGGTCACCGACATCTATACCGCCGGCGAGATCTACACCCTCCTGTGCTTTGTCCTCATTGCGGGCGGGACACTGACGCTCAACCGGGCGTTGTTCGGCATGTGGTCGGCACTGCCGCTGGTGGCTTTCCCACTGCTTTACAACGCCATCTTCCTCATCGGCGTGATGAATTATTACTTCGGTATCGGGCTGGCGCTGTTGGCGCTCGCGGCCTGGGTGTTCCTGCGCGACAAGCCGTGGCCGTGGCGCTTCATCGTCTCCGCCGCGTTCGTGGCGGCGCTGTTCTTCTGCCACCTGTTCGCGGCCGGGGTGTATGGCGTCGGCCTCCTGGCCTACGAGATCGACCGCCTGCGCCAGGGCCGCGGCCCGCTCGGCCCGCGGCCTGCCACCTTCGTGGCCGCCGGCCTGCCTTTCCTGCCCATGGTCCCGCTCTTGATCGCCAGCCCCACCTGGGGCCTCAGCAGCGAGAACATCTGGGAACCGCAGGGCAAGATCGACGGCCTCGAAATGGTCGTGAACGTCTATTTCGACTATGTGGCCATCGTGCTGACCGCCGTGGTGGTGGGGGCGGCCATCTGGGCGGCCCGGCACCGCCTGCTCCATGTCCATTCGCTGATGCTGCCGCTGCTTGTGGTGGCGGGAGTGGTCTATCTGGCCATGCCGCGCGTGGTGTTCGCGAGCTATATGGCGGACCAGCGCCTGCCGGTGGCCATCGCCTTCTTCGTGCTCGCCGCCCTGCGCGCGGACCTGCGCCATCGCCTGGCCCGGCGCGGCTTCGCCGTGGTGCTCATCGTGCTGCTGGCGGTGCGCGTGGGCGAAGTGCAGGTGGTGTGGAACCGCCTGTCCCAGTGGACGGTGGCGTTCCGCCAGTCGGTGGAGCAGATCAGGCCCGGCTCCCGCATCCTGGTGGCCTATGCCGACATCAACGGCGGCAACGATCCGCGCGACCTCGGCCTGGTCCACGCCGCCTGCCTCGCCATGATCGAGAAGTCGTCCCTGGTCACCACCGCCTTCGCGGTGAAGGGCAAGCAGATCCTGCGCGTGCACGAGCCCTATCGCAACCAGGTGGACACGGAGGACGGCTCCCCGCCCCAGATCGAGCAGTTGCTCGTGACCGAGGAGGAGCCGTCGTCCGACGGCCCGCGCTACTGGGACCTGTGGCCGCAGCACTTCGACTATGTCTATGTGCTCTTCACCGAGCGCGGCGCGTCCAATCCGGACAGCGACCGGCTGAAGCTGGTGTTCGAGGGCGAGCGCTTCCAGCTCTACAAGGTCATCCCGCCCGGCCCCCCGCCGTCCTGAACCGCGGGGCGGGTCGTCACTGCGCCGTCACGGTCCGGTGCAAGGCATGCCCCTTTCCGGTACAGAGCCCCCATGGAAACCGTCTACACCAACGCCCGCCTGATCCTCGACGACGAGGTGATCGACGGCACCCTCACCGTCCGCGACGGCGTCATCGCCGCCGTGGATGGGGGCCGTGCCCATGCGCCGGGCGCCGTCGACTGCGCCGGCGACTTCATCGCCGCCGGGATCGTGGATCTGCACACCGACGCGCTGGAAGGCCATTTCGTGCCGCGCCCCAAGGTGTTCTGGCCGGATGCGCGGGCCGCTGCGCTGGCCCATGACGGCCAGACGGTGGCCAGCGGCATCACCACCGTGTTCGACGCCATCTGCGCCGGCGGCTTCGACCAGGCCAAAGCGGAGCGGCGGGACCTGTTCGAGCTGATGCTCGACGCGGTGGAGGACGGTGCCGGCCTGTTCCGCGCCCACCACCTCGTCCACCTGCGGTGCGAGATGACGGACCCGGACCTGCTGGCGCTGGTGGAGCCCGCGCTGGCGCGGTCCACCCTCGCCTTTGCCTCCCTCATGGACCACACGCCCGGCGCCCGGCAGTGGCGCAACGTGGATGTGCTGCGCGGCTTCCTCCTCGGCATCGGCAAGGAGGCGGGCGAGGCCGAGCGCGAGATCGCCGAGCGCACCGCGCGCGGCCGCGCCAACGTGGAACGCAATTTCGCGCCGCTGGCGCAGATGCTGGAGGCCACCGGCCTCGTGCGCGCCAGCCACGACGACACCACGGACGATCACGTGCGCCTCGCCCGGGAGGCCGGCTGCACCGTGAGCGAGTTTCCCACCACCCGCGAGGCCGCCGTCGCGGCGCGTGCGGCGGGGCTTGCCACCATCGGCGGAGCGCCCAACGTGGTGCGCGGCGGCTCCCATTCCGGCGGCATCGCCATGGGCGCGCTGGCGGAGGAGGGGCTGGTGGATGCCCTCGCCTCCGACTACGTGCCGGCGAGCCTGCTCCAGGCCGCGGTGCGGCTCCACCTCGCCGACGGCCTGCCGCTGCCGCGGGCCATGGCCCTCGTCACCCGCAACCCGGCTGAAATGGCCGGGCTCGCCGATCGTGGCCGGCTTGCCGCGGGGCTTCGGGCTGACGTGCTGCGCTTCCGCATCGTGGACACCACCCCCGTGGTGCGACAGGTGATGGTGGACGGCGAGCGGGTGTTCTGACCGCCCGGAGCGCTCAGAACACGGGCGGGACGATGCCCACCGGGAAGCCGGCGAGCTTGAGCGTGCCCGCCTCGAAGCCCAGCGCGAAGGTGGTGCCCTTGCGCCCTTCCACCTGGCCCTGCTTGCCTACCATGGCGAGGGCGCTGACGATGGGCGACACCTCGCGCGGGATCACGCCGGCCCGGTCGAGCCCCTTCACCAGATCGTTGAGGCCTGCGAAGCCCAGGTCGAGCTTGCCGTTGAGCCGCCCCTGCGGATCGAGGGAAACGGCGCCGCTGGAGGCGACGGCGAGCTTGGGCGAGGTCACCGCGAAGCGCTCCAGCGTCGCCGTGCCGCCGGCCGCCGCCCAGGCCCTGAGGCGCTGGGTCACCGGCATGGGGCGCAGGTCCGCCGAGGCGGAGACGGTGCCCTGCAGCGTCATGTCCACCGGCCCGGTGACGCCCAGCGCGTTCAGCACGGCGCTCTCCCCGCCGAGCATGCCGGAGGCATAGTCCACCCCGTCGGGCTTGCCGTCGGCACCGGGGGCGAGGCGGGCATGGAATTCGAACAGGCGGGCGGTGGCAAGCGGGGAGGGCGGCGCCCCGGCGGCTCCCGGCTGCTCGATGCGCATGTCGTGGGCCCGCAGGGAGAAGCGCTGCGGCCGGCCCGAGAGGTCGCCGATGCCGCTCATCTGCAGCAGCGACCAGTTGGCCCCATAGGCGGCGCCGGTCGTGAGGTCCTCGACCCGCGCCGGGCCGGCGAACTCGGCGACGATGTGGCTCGGCGCCCACACCTGCGCCACCGCATGGGCCGAGACCGCGGTGAAGCGCATGGCGTCGCCGCCGCGCGTCTCCAGCGTCGGGCCCTGGCAGCGCAGCTCGAAGCGGAACGGGAAGCCGGCGAGGGTGCGGTCGGCGCAGCCCCAGATGCGGCCGAGCTGGGCTTCCCGGCCGATCCAGGCATCGATCTCGCGCTCGGCGCGGTTCGCCGCATAGAACCACAGGCCGCTCCAGATGACCGCGAGGACCACCACGAGGGTGACCGGAACGATGACGAGCCAAGGCTTGCGGCGGGGGGGAAGGGCGTCGGTGGCGGTCATGAACGTCCCTGGGAAGTGGCGGCCATCGGAGCCGCCGTGCGGATCCATGCCGCGCGAAGGCCCCAAGGTGTTGGGCAGGATCGGCTTCCGCGCGCGAGCGGTGGCCGGTTTCGCCGAACGGCGGACCAGGCGCATGCTTGCGGCGGCAGGTGCCGGCTGTTAGGCGACGGTCTGGCGTTTCTGTCAACGCCCGAGCGCTTCGTGCGGGGCACAGGCGGCTTGCGTGGCGAAGCAGGTTGAACACACGGCTGGAGCGTCGGGCGCATCCATGGTGGACGAGCAGGGGGCGGGCACTGTCTCTTATA
>NZ_JAIVFO010000061.1 GCF_029991245.1 Xanthobacter autotrophicus | reverse complement strand
CCCCCTAATGCCCATGCCCCTCATGCTCGTCCGCCGGCAGGGAGACGCCGAAGACCTTCACCAGGTCGGCAACCTGCTCCGGCGTGAGATAGCGCGGGTTCAGGCCGCGCAGCAGCAGGTAGAGGCGGGCGGTTTCCTCCAGTTCCTCGGTGGCGAAGACGGCGGCTTCCAGCGTGTCGCCGGCCACCACCGGCCCGTGGTTGGCCAGCAGCACCGAGGAATAGCGCCCGGCCAGCCCCCGGATGGCATCGGACACCGCCGGGTCGCCGGGCCGAAAATAGGGCACCAGCGCGGTCTGGCCGCAGCGCATGAGATAATAGGGCGTCATGGGCGGCAGCACCGCCTTGGGGTCGATCTCCGGCAGCATGGTGAGGGCCACCGAATGGGTGGAATGCAGGTGGACGATGGCCCGCGCGCCGGAGCGCGTGTCGTAGAGCGCCTGGTGGAGCGGGATCTCCTTGGTGGGCGCGTCGCCGGAGACCATGCGGCCCGTCGCGTCGAGGCGCGAGATGCGCGCCGGATCGAGGAAGCCCAGCGAGGCATTGGTGGGCGTCACCAGCCAGCCGCCATCATCGAGGCGCAGGCTGATGTTGCCCGACGACCCCGGCGTGAGGCCGCGCTCGAACAGCGAGCGGCCGAACATGCAGATGCTTTCGCGCAGTTTTGTTTCCGACATGGCAGGTCCTCGGCCCGGCCCCCAGGATAAGGCCGCGGCTCCAAAGCGGGAACGGAAGAGATCGGCCCGGCCGAAACGGCAAATGCCGGGTCCGAAGCGGTGAGACTTAAGTGGTCGCGCCCTCGATCAGCTCGAAATCGAGGGTGATGACCGCCGGCGGACCGTCCGACGAAATGAGCCGCGCGCTGGCCTCGCCGACCTCGACGCGGGGGGTGCGGATGGTGGACAGGGGCTGCGGCACGCAGCGGGCGACCTCAAGGCCGTTGTGGCCGAACAGCGCCAGCCGGTCGGGAATGCTGATGCCCCGGGACAGGCAAAGGAAATAGCCGCCGATGGCCATGTCGTCGTTGGAGAAATAGACCGCGTCGAGATCGCGGGTCTCGCCGAGGATCCGGGCAAGGGCGTCGCGCCCCGCCGCGATGGACGAGGGCACCGACGCGATCACCTGGCCGGCCACCTGAAGCCCGGCCTCGGCGAGCGCCGCCCGGAACCCCTCGAACCGCTTGGCGGCGCGCAGGTCGAGGGCCAGATCGTGGCCCACATAGCCGATCCTGCGATAGCCGCGCGCGATGAGATGGCGCGCGCCGGCGCGGCCCGCCTCCCGGTTGGAGAAGCCCACCACCATGTCGATGCCGGTGCCGTCCGTGTCCAGCATCTCGATGATGCGGATGCCCGCCCCCCGCAGCATGGCGTCGGCCCGCGGGGTGTGCTCCAGCCCGGCCACCAGCAGCCCAGCGGGCCGCCAGCTCAGCAGCGAGGAGATCAGGGCTTCCTCGCCCTCGAGATCATAGTCGGTGACGCCGATGACCGACTGGAACCCGGCCTTGCCGAGCACGGAATTGGCGCCCCGCAGCAGGTCCGGAAACACGATGTTGGCCAGCGAGGGCACGATGATGCCCACCAGCTTCGAGCCGGTGGAGGCGAGGGATCCCGCAATGCGGTTGGGCACGTAGCCCAGCCGGGCGGCGGCCTCCAGCACGCTGGCGCGGGTCTTGGAGGAAAACGAGCCGTGGCTGCGCAGCACCCGCGAGGCTGTGCTTTCGCCCACGCCGGCCTCGCGCGCCACATCGGTGAGGGTGACGCCCGCGGGAGAGCTTGCGCCTGCGAGCGCGCCGGCGCTCGCGCGGCGTCCGGCCAGCGCGGCGTCCCGCATCGAAAGGGCGTCTTTGTCGGCCACGCCTGCCCTCCCCCACCCGAAGACGGGTACCCCGGATGCGCTGCAACCGCACCCACGCAACCTACTGTCTGGCTGCCGTTGTGTCACGCCCGTAGGGAGGCATCAAGGCGGGAATTTGGCAGCGCTGCCACTTTTTGTTTGGCAGCGCTGCCACCCTTTGCTATGTCCTGATGGCAGCGCTGCCATGTTCTACGTGCAGCCTCGGCGGGAACAGCCCGGCCGCGAACCAGACGCCACCTCCAGGGAGGACCCGATGAGCACTCAAACCGCGCCCCTCGCGGCGCACGTCGCCGTGGAACCGGACACGCAGAAGGCCGCCTACTCCAAGGTGTTCTGGCGCATCGTCCCGTTCCTGATGCTGTGCTACGTGGTTGCCTATCTGGACCGCGTGAACGTGGGCTTCGCCAAGCTCCAGATGTCCCACGACCTCAACTTCAGCGAGACCGTCTACGGCCTCGGCGCGGGCATCTTCTTCCTCGGCTATTTCCTGTTCGAGGTGCCGAGCAACGTCATCCTGCACAAGGTGGGCGCGCGCATCTGGATCGCCCGCATCATGGTGACCTGGGGTCTCATCTCCGCCGCCTTCATGTTCGTCTCCAGCGCGCCCATGTTCTATGCGCTGCGCTTCCTGCTCGGGGTCGCGGAAGCCGGCTTCTATCCCGGCATCATCTTGTACCTGACCTATTGGTATCCCTCGCATCGCCGCGCCAAGATCATCGCCATCTTCATGTCGGCGATCCCGATTTCCGGCATCTTCGGCAATCCCCTGTCGGGCTGGATCATGGACAGCTTCCACGGCACCTCGGGGCTGGCCGGCTGGCAGTGGATGTTCCTCATCGAGGCGATCCCGGCCGTCGCCATCGGTATCGCCATCTATTTCTATCTGGACAACGGCATTCGCGACGCCAAGTGGCTGAGCGCCGAGCACAAGGCCGTGCTGGAATACGAAATCGCCCAGGAGGAGCAGTCCAAGCAAGGTCACCACTCGATCGCCGCGGTGTTCGCCGACAAGCGGATCTGGCTCATGAGCTTCATCTACTTCTGCTTTGTCATGGGCCAATATGCCCTGACCTTCTGGATGCCCACCCTGGTGAAGGCGACCGGCGTGGTCGGCAACTTCCATATCGGCCTCGTCAGCGCCATTCCCTTCATCTGCGCCGTCATCGCCATGAACCTGATCGGCCGCAGCTCGGATCGCCACCGCGAGCGGCGCTGGCATCTGGTCATCCCGGCGCTGATGGGCGCGGTGGGCTTCACGGTGGCCGCCACCTCCACCAGCACCACGGTCGCCATCCTGTTCCTGTCCATCGCCGCCGCCGGCGCCATCTCCTGCGCGCCCCTGTTCTGGTCGCTGCCCACCGCCTTCCTGGCCGGCACGGGTGCCGCCGCGGGCATCGCGCTGATCAATTCGGTGGGCAACCTCGCCGGCTTCGTCAGCCCCTACCTCATCGGCTTCCTGAAGGACCTTACCGGCTCGACCCAGGTGGGCATGTATGCCCTCGCGGCGATCCTGGTGGCGGGCGCGGCGGCGGTGCTGACCACCTCGCCCAAGCTCGTCAACAAGTGAACCCAAGGCCTCCCGCGGCGCGATCCGCGGGAGGCCCCGGCATTCCATGCAAGGCCGTCGCCCCGGCGTCGGCCTTTGAACCTCATCGATCGAGGATCAGGTCATGACAGAACAGTTTTCGCCCGAGGTCGTCAGGTCGGGTGCGGCCAAAGCCGGGCGCGCGGCGGTCATCGGGCTCGGCTCCATGGGCTACGGCATGGCCCAGTCCCTGAAACGCGCCGGCTTCGACGTGGCCGGCTTTGACGTGAACGCCGCCGCCGTGGCGCGCTTCGCCGCCGAGGGCGGGCGCGGCGCCTCAAGCCCGGCGGAGGCCGCCCGCGATGCCGACGTGGTGGTGAGCGTGGTGGTGAACGCCGCCCAGACCGAGACCATCCTGTTCGGCCCCGACGGCGTGGCGCAGACTTTGGCGGACGGAGCCGTCTTCCTCTCCTCCGCCACCATGGACCCGGAGATCGCCCGCACCCTCGCCGCCCGACTGGAGGCCACCGGCCGGCTCTATCTCGATGCCCCCATCTCGGGCGGTGCCCAGCGCGCGGCGGAAGGCGCGCTCACCATCCTCGCCTCCGGCAGCCTGGCGGCCTTCGCCAAGGCGCGGCCGGCGCTCGATGCCATGGCGGCCAAGCTCTATGAGCTGGGCGACGCCCCCGGCCAGGGCGCGGCCTTCAAGATGATCAACCAGCTGCTCGCCGGCGTGCACATCGCGGCGGCGAGCGAGGCCATCACCTTTGCAGCGCGGCAGGGGCTCGACATCGCCAAGGTCTATGAGGTCATCACCGCCTCGGCCGGCAACAGCTGGATGTTCGAGAACCGCATGCCCCACGTGGTGGACGGCGACTATACGCCGAAGAGCGCGGTGGACATCTTCGTGAAGGATCTCGGCATCATCCAGGACATGGCCCGCAGCGCCAAATTCCCGGTGCCGGTGTCCGCCGCCGCGCTGCAGATGTTCCTGGCCACCTCCGCCGCCGGCATGGGGCGCGACGACGACGCCTCCGTCGCCCGGCTCTATGCCCGCATCACCGGCACCAGGCTGCCGGGCGATCCGGCCTGAGCCGGCGCCGACCCGCTCCCGCTTGCGCCCGCGCGCGGATTGGTGCGTTCTTCGATCCGCACCGACCGCCGCGACCCGACCCTTTCGGAAGATCCCCATGCCGCGCTTCGCCGCCAACCTCACCATGATGTTCACCGAGTGGTCGTTCCTCGACCGCTTCGCCGCCGCCGCCGATGCCGGCTTCACCGCGGTGGAATTCCTCTTCCCCTACGAGCACGCGCCGGACGCGGTGGGGGAGCGGCTGGCCCGCAACGGCCTGACCCAGGCCCTGTTCAACCTGCCCCCCGGCGATTGGGCGGCCGGCGAGCGCGGCATCGCCGCCTTTCCCGAGCGCTTCGACGAGTTGAAGGCGAGCGTCGCCACCGCCCTCACCTATGCGGCAGCCACCGGCGTGAAGCGGCTGCATCTCATGTCCGGCCTTGCCGACCGCGCCGACCCCAAGGCGCGCGCCGCCTATGGCGAGGCGGTCAGCTACGCCGCCGGCGCGCTGGGGGAGAAGGGCCTCGACCTGGTGCTGGAGCCCATCAACGGCCGCAACATGCCGGGCTATTTCCTCAATGATTTCGCCTTCACGCAAGCGCTCATCGCCGAGCTGGGCCTGCCCAACCTGAAGCTCCAGTTCGACATCTATCACTGCCAGATCATCCATGGCGACGTGACCATGCGGCTGCGCCAGCTCATGCCCATCACCGGCCATGTGCAGATCGCCAGCGTGCCCTCCCGCAACGAGCCGGACGGCGAGGAGCTGAACTATCCGTTCCTGTTCGCGGAGCTGGATCGCCTCGGCTACGACGGCTTCGTCGGCTGCGAGTACAACCCGCGCGCCGGCACGCTGAACGGCCTGAGCTGGTTCGCGCCCTATGCCGCCGCCCCGGCCCACAAGGTGGGAGCGAACGGATGAGCCTCGCCCTCGGCACCATCGCCGACGACTATACCGGCGCGTCCGACCTCGCCAACACCCTGGCCAAGAACGGCCTGCGCACGGTGCAGACCGTGGGCATCCCGCCGGACGACCTGCCGCTGGGCGAGGTGGACGCGGTGGTGGTCTCCCTGAAGATCCGCTCCGTGCCCGCCGCCGAGGCGGTGGAGAAGGCCCGCGCCGCCGACCGCTGGCTCAGGGCGCGCGGCGCCGGCCATGTCATGTACAAGATCTGCTCCACCTTCGATTCCACCGACGAAGGCAATATCGGCCCGGTGCTCGATGCCCTCTCCGCCGATGCCGGCGCGGCGGCGGTGCTCGTCACCCCCGCCTTTCCGGAAACGGGGCGCACGGTCTATCAGGGCCATCTCTTCGTCGGCTCGGTGCTGCTGAACGAAAGCCCGCTCAAGGACCATCCGCTCAACCCCATGCACGACGCCAACCTCGTGCGCGTGCTGGGGCGGCAGAGCGTGTCGCGCGTGGCCCTCGCCCCCCAGGCGCTGGTGGCGCGCGGCGCCGATGCCATCCGCGCCCGGCTGGCGGAACTTCTGCCCGACGGCATCGGCGGCGTGATCGCGGATGCCGTGTGCGAAAGCGACCTGGAGGCTATCGGCGCCGCCGCGCTCGATTCCGCGGTCTCGGTGGGTGCCTCCGGCCTCGGCCTCGGCCTTGCCCGTGGCCTCGTCGCCACCGGCCGGGTACTGCGGGTCGATACGACGGCTTCCGTCATGGCCGGTGTCGGCGGGCTGGCCGCCTGCCTCGCCGGCAGCTGCTCCAAGGCCACGCTGGAGCAGATCGCGCGGGCCGAGGACGCCATGCCGGTGCTGCGCCTTAAAGCCGAGGCGCTGGTGTCCGGCCCCGCCGAGGCCCAGAGCGCGCTGGAATGGGCCGCGCATCGCATCGCCAGCGGCCCCGTCCTCATCGCCTCCAGCGCGTCGCCCGCCGAGGTGGCGCGCCTTCAGGCCCTCCACGGCCGCGAGGCCGCCGGCCAGGCCATCGAGCAGGGGCTGGCGACCATCGCCGAAGGCCTTGTCGCACGAGGCGTCCGCCGGCTGGTGGTGGCGGGCGGCGAGACCTCGGGCGCGGTGGTGGACCGCCTGGGCATCCCCGCCTTCGCGCTGGGACCGGAGATCGCGGCCGGCGTGCCGGTGCTACGCACCATCGGCGGCGGGCATGGCGACCTCCTCATGGCGCTCAAGTCGGGCAATTTCGGCGGCATCGACTTCTTCGCCGACGCGCTGGGGCTGATGTCGAAATAGCCGACGGGCTTTTCACGCCTACACCCGAGCTTCGCTTCGCTGAGCGGGCTCCGACCGGGTCGAAACGGCCCCGTCGGAGCCCGTTCGCGTTTCGGGGCCGGCGCCCCGGCCTCTGTTTGCATTCCTGCAAACGCAGCTGTCGCACCAACCCACTTTGCTTTGCCCAGCGCCAACCTAATATCCACCCCGACACCTGAAGCGATCGCCGTTCGCAGAAGCTGACGGCAATCGCTCCAGATCCCGAAGTCGACGCGTTTTCGTTACGCGAACCGGTATCCACTTCGCTTGAAAACGCTTTGTTGAGGCCGCTTGGACGGCCACGGAACACCCACATGATCGAGCATCGTCCCTTCGACAGCCTGGGCAAGGCCAACCACGGCTGGCTCAACGCCCGGCACCACTTCTCCTTCGCCAATTATTTCGATCCCGCCCGCCAGAGCCACGGCAAGCTCCGGGTGTGGAACGACGACGAGATCGCGCCGGGCTCGGGCTTTCCGCCCCACCCGCACGCCAACATGGAAATCATCACCTATGTCCGCGAGGGCGCCATCACCCACGAGGACAGCCTGGGCAACCGCGGCCGCACCGTGGCCGGCGACATCCAGGTGATGAGCGCGGGGCGCGGAATCCGGCACTCCGAATACAATCTGGAAAGCGCGCCCACGCGCATCTTCCAGATCTGGATCGAGCCGGACCAGGCCGGCGGCGCGCCCACCTGGGGCACCCGCCCCTTCCCCAAGACCGACCGCTCCGGCCGCTTCGTGGCCCTGGCGAGCGGCATCGCGGGGGACGGTGACGCCCTGCCCATCCGCGCCCATGCCCGCGTGCTCGGCGCCACGCTGAAGGCGGGCGAGACCATCGATTACGCCCCTTTGAGCGGCCTCAACACCTATCTGGTGCCGGCCACCGGCGCGGTGGAGGTGAACGGCCTGCGCCTCGACACCCGCGACGGCGCCGCCATCTCGGACGAGCCCGCCCTCTCCATCACCGCGCTGGAAGACAGCGAGCTGGTGCTGGTGGAAGCGGCCTGACGCCTTCTCCCCTCCCCCTCCCCGTTTCTCCATTTACCCTTTCTCAAGGAGCCCACCATGGCCAAAGTCCTCGTCCTGTATTATTCCGCCTACGGCCACATCGAGCAGATGGCGGAAGCCGTCGCCGCCGGCGCCCGTGAGGCCGGCGCCACCGTCGACATCAAGCGCGTGCCGGACCTGGTGCCGGAAGAGGTGGCCAAGGCGGCCCACTTCAAGCTGGACCAGAAGGCGCCCATCGCCACCGTCGCGGAGCTGGCCGAGTACGACGCCATCATCGTGGGCACGGGCACCCGCTTCGGCCGCATGGCCTCGCAGATGGCCAACTTCCTCGATCAGGCCGGCGGCCTGTGGGCGCGCGGCGCGCTGCACGGCAAGGTGGGCGGCGCATTCACCTCTACCGCCACCCAGCACGGCGGCCAGGAAGTGACGCTGTTCTCCATCATCACCAACCTGATGCATTTCGGCATGGTGATCGTGGGCCTCGACTACGGCTACGGCGCCCAGATGACCCTCGACGAGATCACCGGCGGCAGCCCCTATGGCGCCACCACCATCACCGGCGGCGACGGCGCCCGCCAGCCCTCCGCCATTGAGCTGGACGGCGCCCGCTACCAGGGCAGGAAGATCGCCGAGACCGCCATCAAGCTGCACGGCTGATGGGACGAGCCGGTGGGGTTCCCTAACCGGCGCTTGCTGCAAGCCCGCACGGGGCTTCCATATTCTTGATCCGCATGGCGGCCGGGGCGAATGCTCCGGCCGCTTTCTTATTGTCCCGCGAAACGTGTGAAAAGCTAAGGTCAAGACCGGCTGTTCAGCCGCTCGATGCCATGCCATAAATCGTTTTAGAAGATGCGGCCAAAGCCGCGTTCGGGCCGGGGAGGACAGCCGCCGTGTCACGCTATGACCCGCCTCGCGCCGGTGCGCCGGGCCCTGCCACGCCGCGCCGCGACGGCATCACGGGACACGCAGCATGAGCGACGAGACCAAAGACACGCCCGCCGCCAAGCCCCTGCGCAGCCAGGCCTGGTTCGGCCGGCAGGACAAGATGGGCTTTTATTACCGCTCCTTCCTGAAGAACAGCAGCTTCCCCCAGGACCAGTTCGACGGCCGCCCGGTCATCGGCATCTGCAACACCTGGTCGGAGCTGACCCCCTGCAACGCCCATTTCCGCACCATCGCGGAGCATGTGCGCTATGGCGTGCTGGATGCCGGCGGCTTCCCGCTGGAATTCCCGGTCTCCTCCCTTGGCGAGGTGACCATGCGGCCCACCGCCATGCTGTTCCGCAACCTCGCCTCCATGGACGTGGAGGAGGCCATCCGCGCCCATCCGCTGGATGGCGTGGTGCTGCTGATGGGCTGCGACAAGACCACCCCGGCCCTGCTCATGGGCGCGGCCTCCGCCGACCTGCCGGCCATCGGCGTCTCCGGCGGGCCGCAGTTGCGCGGCGTCTATCGCGGCGAGATCATCGGCTCGGGCACCACCATCATCTCCATGAGCGAGCAGTTGCGCGCCGGGGAGATCACGCTCGCCGACTTCCACGAGGCGGAGGCGGCCATGAACCGCTCCGCCGGCAGTTGCATGACCATGGGCACGGCTTCGACGATGGCCTCGATGGTGGAGGCGCTGGGCCTCGGCCTGCCGGAGAATGCCGCCATTCCCGCCGCCGACGCCCGGCGCAACCTGCTCGCCCGCATGGCGGGGCGGCGCATCGTGGAGATGGCGAAAGAGGACCTGAAGCCCTCGGACATCCTCACCCGCGCCGCCTTCGAGAACGCCATCCGGGCGCTCGCGGCCATCGGCGGCTCCACCAATGCGGTGGTGCACCTGCTCGCCATCGCCGGGCGGGTGGGGGTGGAGCTGACCCTGGACGATTTCGACCGGCTCGGCCGCGACGTGCACTGCCTGGTGGACCTCATGCCCTCCGGCCGCTTCCTGATGGAGGATTTCTACTATGCCGGCGGCCTGCCGGCCGTCCTGCGCACGCTCGGCGAGCGCGGGCTGCTGAACCGCGACGCGCTCACCGTCAACGGCCGCTCCATCTGGGAGAATGTCGCTGAGGCGCCGTGCTGGAACAAGGAGGTGATCACCCCGTTCGAGGCGCCGTTCAAGGCCGACGCCGGCATCGCCATCCTCACCGGGAACCTTGCCCCGGACGGCGCCGTCATCAAGCCGTCCGCCGCCTCGCCGGAGCTGATGCAGCACACCGGCCGCGCCGTGGTGTTCGAGAGCGTGGAGGAGATGCACCACGGCGTCAACGACGAGGCCCTCGACATCGACGCCTCCTCGATCATGGTGCTGAAGCATTGCGGGCCGAAGGGCTATCCCGGCATGGCGGAGGTGGGCAACATGCCCCTGCCCGCCAAGCTGCTGCGCCAGGGCGTGCGCGACATGATCCGCATCTCGGATGCCCGCATGTCCGGCACCGCCTATGGCACGGTGGTGCTGCACGTGGCGCCCGAGGCCACCGCCGGCGGGCCGCTGGCGCTGGTGAAGAACGGCGACCTCATCACCCTCGACGTGCCCGCCCGCGCCCTTCACCTGCACGTGAGCGAGGAGGAGCTGGCGCAGCGCCGCGCCGCCTGGGTGCCGCCCACCCCCCATGCCGAGCGGGGCTATGCCCGCCTCTACATCGACCACGTGCTGCAGGCCGATCGCGGCGCGGATTTCGATTTCCTCGTCGGCCGCACCGGATCGCCGGTGCCGCGCGACAATCACTGAAGGTGACCCATGCCCACGTTCTCTGCCGCGCGCCCCTTCAAGGGTGTGTTCCCGGTGGCGCCCACCGTGTTCGACGCTGCCGGCGCGCTTGATCTGGACGGCCAGAAGCGCGCCATCGACTGCATGATCGATGCCGGCTCCCACGGCATCTGCATCCTCGCCAATTTCTCCGAGCAGTTCGTGCTCACCGACGACGAGCGCGACCGCGTCATGGTCACGGTGCTGGAGCATGTGGCGGGCCGGGTGCCGGTGATCGTCACCACCACCCATTTCTCCACCGCCGTCTGCGCCGAGCGCTCGCGCCGGGCGCAGGACCTGGGCGCGGCCATGGTGATGGTCATGCCGCCCTACCACGGCGCCACCTTCCGGGTGCCGGAAGCCTCCATCTACGACTTCTATCGCGGCGTCTCCGACGCCATCTCCATCC
Organism: Xanthobacter autotrophicus; assembly: GCF_029991245.1. Taxonomy (GTDB): domain Bacteria; phylum Pseudomonadota; class Alphaproteobacteria; order Rhizobiales; family Xanthobacteraceae; genus Xanthobacter; species Xanthobacter autotrophicus_C. Next base: position 15,365 of record NZ_JAIVFO010000061.1, on the reverse strand, counting down.
CCATCATGGTGCAGGACGCTCCCGTGGCAGGCACGCCTTTGTCGGTGCCGTTCCTCGCCCGCATGGCGAAGGAGATCGGCAACCTCGCCTATTTCAAGATCGAGGTGCCGCAGGCCGCCGCCAAGCTGCGCGCCCTCATCGAGGCCGGGGGCGCGGCCATCGAGGGGCCGTGGGACGGGGAAGAGGCCATCACCCTGATGGCCGATCTCGACGCCGGGGCCACCGGCGCCATGACAGGCGGCGCCTATGCGGACGGCATCCGCCAGATCACCGATCCCTATTTCGCCGGCGACCGGGAGGCCGCCATGGACGCCTACCAGCGCTGGCTCCCCCTCATCAATTACGAGAACCGCCAGTGCGGCCTCGCCGCCTGCAAGGCGCTGATGCAGGAAGGCGGCGTCATCGCCCACGAGACCGTGCGCGCGCCCTTGCCGGCCATGCACCCCGCCACCCGCGCCGGCCTGATCGAGATCGCCCTCCGGCTCGATCCGCTGGTGCTGCGCTGGGGGAAATGATCATCCGCTGATCGCGGTCGTCATTTCATTTGCCGTCGTCCTCGGTCTTCGACCGAGGCCAAGTGGGTACGCTCAAATGCCGCGCGGGCTTGACCAATGGCCCACGAGCCAAGCTCATGGGCCATTGGTATACCCATGCTGGACCGCTGCCGTTCGAGGGCGAAAAGCGATGACGACCTCCATCCTGCGCGAGAATTTCGGCCTGCTGCCCCATGGGCCGGTGGTGGAGCGGGTGCGGCTCCTGGGGGCCGGCGGCTTCGAGGCGTCGGTCATCACCTATGGCGCGGCGCTCCAGGCCCTGCGCGTGCCCGATGCCCACGGCGTGCTCGCCGACGTGGTGCTCGGCCATGAGGATGCCGCCGGCTATGGGCGGACGCGCGATTTCTACGGCGTCACCGTGGGCCGCTTCGCCAACCGCATCGCCGGGGCCGCCTTCGAGCTGGACGGCGCCCGCGTCACCGTTGAGGCCAATGACGGCGCCAACATGCTGCACGGCGGCGTCAATGGCTTCGACCGGGCGCTGTGGACCATCGAGGCGGTGGACGAAGGCCCGGTCCCGGCGGTCACCCTGCGCCACACCAGCCCCGACGGCGCCGGAGGCTTTCCCGGCACGCTGGAGGCCCGCGTCACCTACAGCCTCTCGGGCCTCGGCGAACTGACCATCGCGTTTTCGGCGGTGACCGACCGGCCCACCGTGGTGAACCTCACCAACCACGCCTTCTTCAACCTGGACGGGGTGGAGGCGGGAGGCGATATCCTAGGCCATCACCTCACCATCGCCGCCGAGAGCTTCCTCGCCACCGACGCTACGGCGATCCCCCTGCCCGGCCCGCCCCGCACGGTGGACGGCACCCCGTTCGATTTCCGCGCCGGCGCGCTCATCGGCGCGCGGATCCGGGACGACGACGAGCAACTGCGCTTCGGGCGCGGCTACGACCATAATTATTGCCTTGAACCGACCGACACGCCGCGCCTCGCCGCCCGCGTGCGGGCCGCCCGGTCGGGCCGGGTGATGGAGCTGCTGACCGACCAGCCCGGCGTGCAATTCTATTCGGGCAATGTCATCGACGGGGGGGCACAGGGCAAATACGGCCGCCTGCACCGCCAGTCCGACGCTTTCTGCCTGGAGCCGCAGGCCTGGCCCGACGCGCCGAACCGGCCGGATTTTCCCTCCGCCCGGCTTGATCCCGGCAAGACCTACCGGCACGTCTCCATCTACCGCTTCTCCACCCTGTGAGCCGCGCCGCTCAGGCGCCGCCCGGAAGGCTCAGGAACGCGCCGATGGGCGCCGCGTGGAGCCGTCCTTGCCCGGCTCCACGCCCCACTGGTCGAAGGCATTGATGTTCCAGATGGGGCTTCCACGAACACGCGGTGCTCGTAGAGCGCGATCAGCCGGCCGAGGGCCTCAGCCCCGCAGCGCCGCCGCGGCCCGGCTGAGGGTTTCGATGGCAGCCCAGTCGCCGGCGGCCACCTGGGTCCGCGGCAGCATCCAGGAGCCGCCGACGCAGATCACGTTGGGCAGGGCGAGATAGCCCGGCGCGGTGGCAAGGCTGATGCCGCCGGTGGGGCAGAAGGTAAGCTGCGGCAAGGGCGAGGCGATGGAGGCGAGATACGCGCTGCCGCCCGCAGGCTCGGCCGGGAAGAACTTGGCGTAGCGATAGCCGTGCTCGATCAGCCGCATGGCCTCCCCCGCCGTGGCGATGCCGGGCAACAGCGGGATGCCGGACCCCGCGGCGGCATCGAGCAGGCGCGACGTGGCGCCCGGCGAGACCGCAAAGCGCGCGCCGGCCTTCTCGGCCTCTTCGAGCTGGGCGGCATCGAGCACCGTGCCGACGCCCGGGATGGCGCCCTCCACCTCGTTGGCCACGGCCCGGATGGCCTCCATGGCCTCGGCGGTGCGCAGGGTGATCTCGATGGCCGGCAGGCCCCCCGCCACCAGGGCGCGGGCGAGCGGGACGGCATCTGCCGCACGCTCCACCACCACCACGGGCACCACCGGCGCGCGGGACAGGATACTGTGGAGACCGGACTGGATCTTATCGTTCACGCGAAGACCTCCTGGAAAATGCTGGCCCCGTTTTCGGCCTGGCCGACGGCGGCGCGGAAGGGGGCGAAGAGTTCGCGGCCGACGCCGGCGTGGGAGGCGGAAAGGTCCGCCGTCACCGGGGCGCGGGCGGCCCATTCGGCGGCCGGGACCAGCACTTCGAGGGTGCCGGCCACCGCATCCACCCGCACCAGGTCGCCGTCGCGCACCTTGGCGATGGCACCGCCGTCCACCGCTTCCGGCGTCACATGGATCGCCGAGGGCACCTTGCCCGACGCCCCGGACAGCCGGCCGTCGGTGACGAGGGCCACCTTCAACCCGCGATCCTGCAGCACGCCAAGCGGCGGCATCAATTTGTGCAGCTCCGGCATGCCGTTGGCCCTGGGCCCCTGGAACCGCACCACCGCCACCATGTCGGAGGTCAGTTCCCCGGCCTTGAACGCGGCCTGCAACTCCTCCTGGGCATGGAACACCCGCGCCGGGGCCTCGATGACGTGGCGCTCGGGGGCCACCGCCGAGGTCTTGATCACCGCGCGGCCGATGTTGCCCTCCAGCACCTTCAGCCCGCCCGTGGCCTGGAACGGCGCGGCGGCGGTGCGCAGCACGCTGTCGTCGCCAGTGGCGGCGGGGCCGTCGCGCCAGGCGAGGCTGCCGTCCTCGGCCAGAACCGGCTCCTTAGTATAAGCCTCCAGCCCGCGCCCGAGGATGGTCTCAGCATCCCCATGCAGCAGGCCGGCGCCCAGCAGTTCGCGGATGACGAAGGCCATGCCGCCCGCCGCATGGAAGTGGTTCACGTCCGCCGTGCCGTTGGGATAGACCCGTGTGAGCAAAGGCGTCACCTCGGCGAGGTCGGCGAAATCCTGCCAGGTGAGCGCGATGCCCCCGGCCGCCGCCATGGCCACCAGGTGCAGGGTGTGGTTGGTGGAGCCGCCGGTGGCGTGCAGCCCGACGATGCCGTTCACGAACGCCTTCTCGTCCAGCATCCGCCCGGCGGGGATGTAGTCATTGCCCAGCGCGGTGATGGCCAGCGCCCGCTGCGCCGCGGCTTTCGTCAGCGCATCGCGCAGCGGCGTGTCCGGGGTCACGAAGGAGGCGCCGGGCAGGTGCAGGCCCATGATCTCCATGAGCATCTGGTTGGTGTTGGCGGTGCCGTAGAAGGTGCAGGTGCCGGGGCCGTGATAGGACTTGGATTCGGCCTCCAGCAGCGCGTCGCGGCCCACTTTGCCTTCCGCGAACAGCTGGCGGATCTTCGACTTCTCGGTGTTGGACAGGCCGGAGGTCATGGGACCGGACGGAATAAACACCGCCGGCAGGTGCCCGAACGACAGCGCCCCGATGACGAGGCCGGGCACGATCTTGTCGCAGATGCCGAGGAACACCGCCGCATCGAAGGTCTGGTGGGACAGGGCCACGGCGGTGGAGAGGGCGATCACGTCGCGGGAGAACAGGGACAATTCCATCCCCGCCTCGCCCTGGGTGACGCCATCGCACATGGCGGGCACGCCGCCGGCCACCAGCGCCACGCCGCCCACGCTGCGGGCGGCCTCCCGCAGCAGCCCGGGATAGCGTTCATAGGGCTGGTGGGCGGAGAGCATGTCGTTATAGGCGGTGACGATGCCCAGGCTCGCGCCCTGGCCCTCGCGCAGCACCGCCTTGTCGCCGGGAGCGCAGGCGGCGAAGCCATGGGCCTGGTTGGCGCATCCCAGCGCCTGGCGGCGGGGCTTGTGGGCGGCCGCGGCGGCGATGCGGTCGAGATAGCGCTGTCTGCGGTCGAGGCTACGCTGCGCGATCCGCTCCGTCACCTCCCCGACGCGGGCGGAAAGGGGGGCGGAGGGAGATGAGGCGGCGGAGAGGATTTCGGTGGACATTGGCGGTCTCCTCCCGGAGGGCATCCGCCGATCCTGTGGCGGGTGTTCCGGCAATTGATCTCTTATAATCGTCTCTTATACGCGTTTCTTGCGACCATCTTTTGGCGCGACCGTGTTTTGCCGGCCGCGACCCTGCCGGGCAATGCCGGCAGGGGACCTGCGAGAATACCGGCCCGTCAGTCGTCGCCGGACCAGGTGCGGCCGTCGCGCTCGATGAGGGCGATGGCGGCGGCGGGACCCCAGGTGCCGGCGGTATAGGGCTTGGGCGGCTCGCGGGAGGCGCGCCACGCCTCCAGGATGGGGTCCACCCAGCGCCAGGCCGCCTCCACCTCGTCGCGGCGCATGAACAGGGTCTGGTTGCCGCGCACCACGTCCATGAGCAGACGCTCGTAGGCATCCGGATTGCGGACGCCGAAGACGCTGGCGAAGCTCATGTCGAGGGGCACATGCTCAAGCCGCATGCCGCCGGGGCCGGGGTCCTTGATCATGAGCCACAGCTTCACGCCCTCCTCCGGCTGGAGCCGCAGCACCAGCACGTTGGCGCGGAGCGCGCCGGCGGACTCATCGAACACCGAATGCGGCACCGGCCGGAAGGTGATGACGATCTCCGAGACCCGCGAGGCCAGCCGCTTGCCGGTGCGCAGGTAGAATGGCACGCCCGACCAGCGCCAGTTGCCGATCTCCGCCTTCAGCGCCACGAAGGTCTCGGTCTCCGACGCTCCGGACCCCAGCTCTTCCAGATAGCCGGGCACCGCCCCACCCGCCGAGGCGCCGGCGCGATACTGGCCGCGCACGGTGAACTGGCCGGCATTGCTCTCGTCGATGGGCAGGAGGGCCTTGAGCACCTTCAGCTTCTCGTCGCGCACCGCGTCCGCGTCCAGCGACACGGGGGGCTCCATGGCGACCAGGCACAGCAGCTGGAGAATATGGTTCTGCACCATGTCGCGCAGGGCGCCGGCGGTGTCGTAGTAACCGGCGCGGCCGGCCGTGCCGATATCTTCCGCCACGGTGATCTGCACGTGGTCGATGTGGGCGTTGTTCCACACCGGCTCGAACAGGGTATTGGCAAAGCGCAGCGCCATCAGGTTCTGCACCGTCTCCTTGCCCAGATAATGATCGATGCGGTAGACGTGACGCTCCTCGAACACCTCGCCGATGGCCTTGTTGAGGGCGACGGCGCTCTCAAGACTCTTGCCCAGCGGCTTCTCCACCACCACCCGCGCGCCTGCCGCCGCGATGCCGTGGGCGCCGAGGCGGGTGCAGATGGGACCGAACAGGGCCGGCCCGGTGGCGAGATAGAACACCCGGATCATGTCCGCATGGGCGGCGATGAGGATGGCAAGCTCGGGCCATCCCGCCTCGCCCTCGGCTTCCACCGGCACATAGGTGAGGCGCGCGAGGAAGCGCGCCACGTCCTCGGCCTCCAGGTCGCCGGCCGGCACATATTCGGTGATGGCGGCGCGGGCGAAGGCGACGAAGGCCTCCGGCGTCATCTGCTGGCGCGACGCGCCCACGATGGCGGCGCGCTCCGGCAGCTGGCCGGCCCGGTCGCGCTGGTAAAGCGCGGGCAGAAGCTTGCGCCGCGCCAGATCTCCGGTGGCGCCGAACACCGTGAGGACGAAGGGTTGCACCGGAATGACGCGACTGGACATCGGAAATCCGCCTTGCAGTGAGGCCCGCCAGGCCGCGGCTGGGTGCCCAAGCCTGGGTGGCGGCACGATCCGGGGAGGCTCGGCGAGATTTATGCGGGGGACCCCGTCCGCGTCAATTAATAACTTAACATGATTTATATATTACCGCCGAAAGCGCAGCGAAATCCCCGCAGGCGCCACACCAGCGGACGCCGCATGCCAACGGGGAAAAATGCCCGGTTGGGCGCACTTGCGACGCCTCAACGGCTGACGCCGACCTCGGTGCCTGATCAGCCACGCACGAAAATACCGGCGACCCGATCTCCCGTGTCGCTCCCGCGCAGCATTGCTTACCGACGTCGCGTTGCGCATGTTCCGGCATAAGATCATCTGCGGCCCGACGGCTGGCGGCAGGAAAGGCGGAATCATGACTCTCGCGGTTGCTCCCGGCGACAGGGTGCAGTCGGCCCATGCCGATGCGGAGTGGTGGCGCGGCGCGGTGATCTACCAGATCTATCCGCGCTCCTTTCAGGATACCGACGGCGACGGCATCGGCGATCTTGCGGGCATCATCCGCCGGCTGGACCATGTGGCGGAGCTGGGCGTGGACGCCATCTGGCTTTCACCCTTCTTCACCTCGCCCATGAAGGATTTCGGCTACGACGTGTCCGACTATCGCGGCGTCGATCCCATCTTCGGCACGCTCGCCGATTTCGACGCGCTGGTTGCGAAGGCCCATGGGCTGGGGTTGAAGGTCATCATCGACCAGGTGCTGAGCCACACGTCCGACCAGCACCCCTGGTTCACGCAAAGCCGCGCCGACAGGACCAATGCCAGGGCCGACTGGTACGTCTGGACCGACCCCAATCCGGATGGCACTGCGCCCAACAACTGGCTCGCCGTCTTCGGCGGCCCCGCCTGGGAATGGGACAGCCGGCGCGGGCAATACTACCTGCACAACTTCCTGACCGCGCAACCCGACCTCAACCTGCACAATCGCGTGGTCCAGGATGCGCTCCTGGGCGAGGTCCGGTTCTGGCTCGACAGGGGCGTCGACGGCTTCCGGCTCGACGCGTGCAACTTCTACTTCCACGACACGCTGTTGCGGAACAATCCCCCCTTCGCCGGCGAGAGCGAGGTGCCGCGCGCGAACCCCTACGGCTTCCAGGAGCACCTTTACGACAGGAACCGCCCCGAGACCCTAGACTTCCTCAAGCGCATGCGGGCGCTGGTGGAGCTTTATCCCGGGGCCATGACCGTGGGCGAGATCGGCGAGAGCGGGGAGCGGGCCCTCGCCCTGATGGCGGCCTATACCTCCGGCGGCGACAAGCTGCACATGTGCTATTCCTTCGACTTCCTCGCGGAGCCGTTCTCCGCCGACCATTTCCGCAGCATCGTCGCGCGCTTCGAGGCTGCCGCCGCCGACAGCTGGCCCTGCTGGGCCTTTTCAAACCACGATGTGAAGCGCCACGTCTCCCGCTGGCACGGCGAAAGGCGCGATCCGGTGCGCCTCGCCAAGCTGATGGCGGCGCTGATCCTGTCGCTGCGCGGGTCCGTCTCGCTCTATGAAGGCGAAGAACTGGGGCTGCCCGAGGCGGAGCCTGCCTTCGCGGATCTGGTGGACCCCTACGGCATCCGCTTCTGGCCCGATTTCAAGGGCCGCGACGGCTGTCGCACGCCCATGGTGTGGGAAGCCGCCGCACCTCACGGCGGCTTCACCACGGGCAAGCCCTGGCTGCCGGTTTCGGCGGATCATCTGCCGCTGGCCGTGGACCGGCAGATCGATGCGCCGGGGTCCGTGCTGCAGCACTATCGTCGCCTGCTGCGGTTCCGGCGGTGTCATCCCGCCCTGGTCAAGGGCGGCATCGCGTTCCTGAAGAGCCCAGGCGAGGTGATCGCCTTCCGCCGCGACTTTGGCGGCGAGGCGCTGTTGTGCGTATTCAACCTCGGCCCGGAGCCGGCCACGCTGGAATTGCCCGACGGGCTGGTGGCCGAGCCCATCGGAGACCTCGGCTTTGCCGGGACCATCCGGAACGCAACAGTACGGCTCGACGGGCTGGACGCCGTCTTCGCCCGGCTGTGACCGGCGCGCGACCGTGCCGGGGACGGGCATGGCCGGCCTCGATGCGGTGGGCGCCCACGGCGATCAGATGATCCCGCCGTTGGCCCGCAGGGTCTGGCCGTTGATCCAGGCGCCGTCCGGCCCCACCAGGAAGGCGACGGCGGCGGCACTATCCTCGGGCTGGCCGAGACGCTCCAGGGGAGCCAGTTTGGCAAGGCGCTCCACCACGTCCTGGGGCTTTCCATCGAGAAACAGCCTGGTCGCCGTCGGCCCCGGCGCGATGGCGTTGACCGTGATGGTGCGGCCGCGCAGTTCCTTGGCGAGGATGCTGGTCATGGCCTCGACGGCGGCCTTGGTCGCGGCGTAGACGCCATAGGTGGGCTGCAGCAGGCCGACCACGCTGGACGAGAAGTTCACGATCCGCCCGCCGTCGCGCAGCCGCCGTGCCGCTTCCCGCAGGGTGTTGAAGGTGCCCTTCAGGTTGACCGCGACAACGCGGTCGAACAGCGCGTCGTCGCTGTCGGCGATGGGCGCGAGCACCATGATGCCGGCCGTGTTGATCAGCACGTCGACGCCGCCGAAGGCGGTTTCCGCGCTGTCGAACATGCGGCGCACCGCATCCACATTGGAGACATCGGCCTGGGCGGTGAGGGCGCGGCCGCCCGCGGCCGCGATTTTCGCCACCAGGGCTTCGGCCGGCGCGGCATTGCCCGCGTAGTTCACCACCACGGTGAAGCCGTCGCGCGCGAGGCGCTCGGCCACCGCCGCGCCGATGCCGCCCGAGGCTCCGGTCACGATCGCAACCTTGCTGGTTTGAGGGGTCATGGTCTTCGCTCCTGTTCCGGCCGCCGGTGTGCGGCGGGTTGATCGAGACAATGCCCATTTCCCTGCACCAGATAATCGCCCATGATCCGGCATCATTATTCGAGATTGCGAACAATGGACCGTTTCGATGCCATGCGGGTCTTCACCCGGATTGTCGAACGCCGGAGCTTCACCCGGGCGGCCGAGGACCTCGGCCTGCCGCGCTCCTCGGTCACCGACGCGGTGAAGGGACTGGAAGCGCGGCTGGGGGTGCGGCTGCTGCAGCGGACCACACGGCATGTCAGCCCGACGCTGGATGGCGAGGCCTATTACCAGCGCTGCGTCAGCCTGCTCGCCGACCTGGAGGATGCCGAGGGTGCCTTTGTCGGCGCCAAGCCCTCGGGCCTCATCCGCATGGATGTCCACGGCACCCAGGCGCGGTATTTCCTGCTGCCGGGCCTGCCGCGCTTCCTCGCAACCTATCCCGGAATCCGCCTCCACATGAGCGAGGCGCACCAGCCGCTGGACATGATCCGCGAAGGCTACGACTGCATCCTGCGCGCCGGCGACCTCTCCGACAGCCCGCTGATCCGGCGGCGGCTGGCGACCCTGGAACGGGGAACCTTCGCCAGCCCCGATTATCTCCGACGATTCGGCACGCCGCGCACGCCGGAGGCGCTTGAAGGCCACGAGATGGTCGGCCTTTTGGCGCCCGATACCGCCAGGATCGCGCCCCTGGTGTTCACGGTGGCTGGAAAAGTGCGGCAGCTGACCCTGCCCGCCGCGCTCACGGTGACAGGGCCCGAGACCAACGTGGCCGCCGCATGCCTCGGCATGGGGCTGATTCAGGTGCCGCGCTACCGCGTCGCGGCAGAGCTTGCCAGCGGCGCCCTGATGGAGGTCCTCGCAGACTTCCCGCCGGCCTCCCTACCCGTCGATGTGCTGTATTCGCACACCCGCCAGTTGTCGCCGCGGCTGCGCGTGCTCATCGACTGGATGGCCGCCCAGTTCAGGGAACGGGCCGGGCCGGCGCGATGACGCCACCCGCGCAGGCGAGGACATCCTCGATGGGCATCAGCCGCCAGACCACCGGCGACGAGGCGCGGACGGCGGCAGCCAGAAGGTGCGCCGGGCCAAGGTCGCATTGGTGGAACTGCCAGTCGCCCGCCACCCCCCAATGTCCGGCCAGATGCTCCACGGCAGGCGCCCCCGCCGCGGCGAGGCGGAAGGACACGTCGTTGCGCGGCAGCGACAGGCCCAGGCCGACCGCCTTGGCGAAGGCCTCGCGCAGCGTCCAATAGGCGAATGCCTTGCGCCGGGCGGCCCCGCCGGAGGCGGACAGGTCCGCGATCTCGGCATCGGCCATGACCATGGCCATCGCCTCCAGCGGAACGTCGCGGGCGTGCGCCTCCACATCGACGCCCACCATGGGCGCGTGGGCAATGCAGACGGCGACGGCAGCGTCCGAATGGGACAGGCTGAACCCCGGCTCTCCTTGAAACGGCCCCGCTCGGAACGGGCCGGCGAGGACAGGCTTGCCATAGGCGTCGCGGGTGAAGGCCAGATCATGGGGATCAACTCCTAGGCAGCGGCCGAGCGCCATGCGCTTGACCCCGTGCGCCAGAAGGAAAAGGTCCCGGTCGCGCGGGAAGGCGAAGGCCCGGCGGCGGGCCTCCTCCTCGGGGCTGAGGCAGTCCATCAGGCGCGGGCGCACGTCGTCCTGTGCCAGCACCTGGGTGAAGCCGTGAAGGACCAGCACCTCGCCCGGACCGGGTCCGGGACCTGAAGCGCCGTCCTGAAGCCCCATGGCGATCTCCCCTGCCACGCGCCAAACACCACACGCCGGCTGCGCGCCTTACGACACCGAGCGGATGAAAGCGATGATCGCCTGCTGCGCGGGCGCGTCCCACAACAGGGGCGCATGGCCCTGGTCCGCCACCTCGTGGATCACGAGGCCCGGGTGGTGGGCCGCCATGTCCTCCACCGTCCTGGCCGAGAGCACGTCCGACAGCGCCCCGCGCACCACCATGACCGGCACATGCGCGAGGGCATCGAAGCCGGGCCACATGTCGGGCTGCGGCTTGCCGGAACCGACCGCCTTGAACGCCTCGCCCAAAGCCGGATCATAGGACAGGCACGGCTTGCCGCCGGCATCGCCATGGATCTGGCGGGCAAAGCGCTCCCACTCCCCATCGCTCAGAGCCGGGAACATGAAGCCCTGGGTCGCCTTCAGGTCGGCGACGGCTTCGGGCCAGGTCACACGCAGCGGCGCACCCACATAGCTGTCGATGCGCTGGATGCCGGCCACCTCCACGAACGGGCCGATATCATTGAAGATGGCGGCGGCGAACAACTGCGGCCGCAGGATCGCCAGCACGAACATGACGAGGCCGCCGCGCGAGGTGCCCAGCACCACCGCCCGGGAGATGCCCAGCACGGCGAGGCCGGCCAGGATGTCCTGCGCCTCCTGGATCGGCGTGTAGGTGGGATAGGGCGCATGGCCCGAGCCGCCGCGCCCGCGATAGTCGAACGCCACCACGCGGGTGGGATGGGCCGCATCGGCCACCAGCGCTTCGGCAAGGGCCTCATAGTCCCGCGAGTTGCGGGTGAGGCCGGACAACAGCACCACCGGCAGGGGCGCTTCGGGATCGCCCCACTCACGCCCGAACAGGGCGACCCCGTCCGCGCTCGGATAGGCGAAGAACCGGGCCGGGGCCGCTTTTGCCTGTTCGCCGTCTGGCTGTTCCATGCTCCCCCCTTCCGGCCGTCACGGCCGTCCTCCACCAGCATCCCGTGAAGCCCCGTCCCCTCAGGGACCGCCGGCGGGCCGGAAACCGCTCCGGCGCCGCCGTGAAGCCCGCGTCACGCGACGGAGCCGGCGGGCTCCTTCACGGCGGCGGCCGGATGATTCCAGCCGTGGGCATTCAGCCAGTCCACGGTGCTATCCAGCACCGCATTGGTCTCCGGCGCATCCCAGGCCGGCCCGGTGAAGACGGGCGGATCGACGCGCTGGAAGCGGGAGCCCAGCAACTGGGCGCACTGCGCGCTGGTGGCCGCGGCCCCGGATTGCAGGAACAGGTCCACCAGCACCAGCGGGTTGAACGGATCGAGCAGCCACTGGCGATAGCCCCAGTCGGCGCTGCCCTCGGAGAGGCCGGGCGCCAGATACCGGGACTGGCCGGCCAGATTTCGCGGCGTGCCGATGGACAGGAGCGCGATGTCCTCCAGCGTCTTCTGCTGGGCCAGCGCCGCGGTGACCGCCGTCAGCGCCGGATTGTTGGAGGCGACCGCCCCGTCCACATAGGCCGGTCCGGTCTGCGTCCCGCTCTGGTAGATGGGATATTGCAGCGGCATGGCCATGGTGCGCAGCACCACGTCGACGATCAGCTCGACCCGGCCGAGATCGCCGGGGAAATTGGTGAAGGTCCGCGGCAGCCAGCTGCGCTGCCCGTCGGCGAGGGCATTGTCGAGCTGCACCGTGTTGACCAGCACCGGCCGCTTCACGTCGGCGAGGATGGAGCCGGGGCCGAACACCTCGTCGCAGAACGCCTTGATGCGCCCCGTGGTCATGGCGGCAGTATTGCCCAGCACGGTGCCGGCGATGGACCAGGGGGTCTGGCTCTCCCGCACCTCGTCATCGAAGCGCAGCACCGCCTCGAAGGCGAGGACCGGATCGTCGAACCACGCCATCAGCAGGGCGTTGACGGCGCCGTTCGAGGTGCCGGCGAACAGGTCGATCTGGCGCAGGACGCTGAAGCCCAGCACGTCGGCCCGGCGCTCCAGCGTCGAGAGGAACACGCCAGCCTTGCCGCCATTGCCGCCGTCCAAAGACAGGATGCGATACGTCATTCCCCTTCTCCCTTTCGTTCTAGGCATCGGGTGGACCTCCCGGACCCGGACGAGGATCGCCCGGCTTTAAACTTCAAGATGAAGAACGCAGGACCCGGTCAGCGTGCGATGGAGGCTGGCCGGCGCGCGCACCGGCCTCCCCCGCGAGAAACGGCTTCAAGCGGGCGGCGAGAGACGCTGCCCCCTCGGGATCGAGAATGATCGACATGTGGTTGCCCGCAAGATCGACGCGCACCACACCGCCGGAAACATGGCTGCGCAACTCCGCCTCCAGCGGGTCGTCCGCCCCGCGCGATGAACCCGCGCGAAACAGCACCGCGCCTCCGGCGATGCGGGAAGGACAATAGCGGTATCCCATCGTCGTGTTGAGGTTGAAGATGCGCAGCGAGCGCCCGACGCCGGCCCAGAAGGCACGATCAAGCCTCAGGTCACGGAAGGTCGCCGGCAGGCTGAGCCCGATCAGGCGCGCCAGGGCGGCAAGGTCGCCATAGGAGCGCGGCAGGCGCACCTGCGTCACGAACGTGCCCAGGCGCCACAGCGCCTTCACATGACGCAGCGGATCGCGCGAGCGCACGAAGTTTTCGCTCTCCATCACCGCGCAGTCGAGGAAGGCCAGGGTCGCGACGCGTTCGCCGCTCTCCTCCAGCAGCCGCGCCATCTCGAACGCCACCGGCCCGCCCGAGGACCAGGCGGCGACGTGGTAGGGCCCCTCGGGCTGGCGCACCCGCATGGCCGCCACATAAAGGCGCGCCATCTCCTCCACGGTGGACAAAGGCGGCGCGTCGTCGATCAGGCCCGGCGCCTGGAAGCCGTAGAGCGGCTGGTCGCGGCCCAGATGATCGGCGAGGAACAGGTAGCACCACGGGCTACCGCCGGCGGGGTGGACGCAGAACAGGGGCGCCCGCTCGCCCTCCGGCTGCACCGGCACCAGGCAATCCGGCAGCGGCCTGCGATCCGCCGGCGCCGGCGCATGGGCGGCGATCCAGCGGGCCATGCCGCGCAGCGTCGGGGCCTCGAACAGGATGCGCAGGGGCAGGTCCACCCCGAAGGCCTCGCGCACCCGGTGGACGAGGCCCGCCGCCACCAGCGAATGGCCGCCGGAGGTGAAGAAATTGTCGTCCGGGGCAATGTTCGGGCGCTTCAGCAGCGCGCGCCAGATGGCGGCCAACTCCGCTTCCACCCCGTCCGGCCCGCCCGGCACGGCCAGCGCCGCGCCGTCATGGCGCGCCAGGGCGGCGGCGTCGATGGTGCCGTCTGCCGACCGGGGCAAGGCATCGAGGATGCGCAACGGGCATGGGATCGGCGTGCCGAAGCGATCGCGCAGATCGTCATTCGCGGGCGCGGCCAGCGCGGCGCCGGAGCGCGGCACCACGAAGCCAGCCAGTCCATGCAGCGGGCGGGCCGGCTGGCGCACCCGCGCCCGGACATGAGGCGAGGCGCCGTCGAGCCCGATGGACAAGGGCGAGACGCCCAGCGCCAGCGCCGCATCGAGTGAGGCGAGGGCGTCCTCCACCGGCAGGGTGCGGAAGCCGCGCGCGGCGGCAAATTCCGCCGCCCCGGTATCGCCGCCCGCCGGGGCGCTCATGCCAAGGTCGGCCCAGCGGCTCCAGTGCAGGCAGAGCACGCGCGGCCCCTCCGTCTTCCCCTCTGCTGCGATCCCCTCGCCCGCCATGCCCGCGAGCGCGGCATTGGCGGCGGCATAGGCCCCCGCCTCGGCGCCGCCGAAGATGGCATTCACCGACGACCACAGCACGACGAACCCGCCGGGCCGGCGCGCCATGGCCTGAAGCACCGCCTGCGCGCCCACCGCCTTCGGCGCCAAGGCCGCCGCCAGCCCCTCCGGCGTTTCGTCCGCCAGCGCTCCGGCCGGGGCGATGCCGGCGAGGTGGAAGGCGCCGTCGAGAGGGCCGCCGAAGCGCTCTTCAGCATCGGCGATGGTGGCTTCCAGCACGCCGGCGTCGGTGACATCCACGGCGCGGTAAAGCAGGTCCGGTCCATCTGGAATGTCGCCCGCAGGCGCGCGACCGACGACGAGGAGCTTCGCCCGGCAGCGGGCCGCCAGATGCTTCACCAGCACACGTCCGACGCCGCCGGTGCCGCCGGTGACGAGATAGCGCCCGCCGGTCTTCAGCCGGAGCGTGGGATCGCGCGGCGACCGGCCGGGGTCCACCGGCTCCAGCCGGGGCACGAAGCGGCCGGCGGGGCGCAGCGCCACTTCGTCCTCGCCATCGGGCGCGCGGATCTCGCCGGCCAGCCGGGCCATCAGGTCGGCAGGAGGGGCGGCGCCGTCATCCAGCCCGCTGACATCGATCTGCCGGCAGGCAAGACCCGGCATCTCCTGCGCGGCGGTGCGCAGCAGGCCGCGCAGGGCGGCACGGGCGGGGTCGATCCACTCCCCGCTCCCGGCCCCGCCGCGCGTCACCACGGTCAGGGCCGCAGGCAGCCCATCGCGTTCGCGCCCCATCTGCTGGAGCAGGGCGAGGGAGGCCGCCAGCTCGGAGCCGGCCCGTGCCCGGAACTCATCCAGCGTCTCGCCGATGGGCACAGGTGCGAGCAGGCGCAGATCCACCAACACCTCCACCCCCCCACCCC
>NZ_JAIVFO010000060.1 GCF_029991245.1 Xanthobacter autotrophicus | reverse complement strand
CCCCAACCCACCCCCGCACGCGGGAGAGGGAACTGCATCGCGCTGGTGGAGATCGCCGTTCCCGCCTTCGACCGGCGCTCGCAAGCGCCGCCATCCCCACCACCGGAGCCCCCCATGGCAGATCTTCTTGCCGGTCCCGCCGCCGAGCCGCTCACGCGCGCCGAGGCGAAGGCCTATCTGCGCATCGACCACACCGACGAAGACGCCCTCATCGACGCCCTCGTCACCGCCGCCCGGAGGCGCGTGGAGGTGGAGACCGGCCGCGCGCTCATGGAGCAGACCTGGCGCTTCAGCCTCGATGCCTGGCCCCTGCGCGGCATCATCCCCGCGCCGCTGTCGCCGGTGCGCCAGATCCTCAGCGCCACCGTCGCGGCGGCGGACGGCACGCCGGTAGCGCTGCCCACCGGTGCGCTGACGCTGCAGGGCGATCGCGCCCCCGCTTTGTTCCGCGTGGAGCCGGCGCGGGTCAGCGCGCCGCTGGTGCGCCATGGCGGTATCGTCATCACCTTCACGGCTGGCTACGGCCCGAGCGCCACCGACGTGCCGGCGGATCTGGTGCAGGCGGTGCGGCTGCTGGTGGCGCACTTCTACGAACATCGTGACGGGCCGGGCGAGGCCACCGCGCTGCCCGCCGCCGCGCGGGCGCTGCTGGCGCCTTATCGCGTGGTGCGGCTGTGAGCGTGGGGGCCCTTCGTCACCGCCTGACGCACCAGACCGCCGTGGACCTGCCCGATGGCGCCGGCGGCATCGCCCGCACCTTCCTCACCGTGGACGTGCTGTGGGGTGCCATCGAAGCCCTCGCCACCGACTACGGCGTGGCCGAGGAGCGCCCGCGCGCGAGCCGCCTGCTGCGCCTCACCGTGCGCGCGCCCAACACCGTCGCGGCCGGCGACCGCCTGCTCCATGCCGGCCGCCGCTTCCACGTGGAGGCGGTGGTCGACGCGGACGGGCGCGGCCGCTTCCACCACATCCGCTGCCGGGAGGAAGAGACATGAAGGCGACCATCGGCACCGGCGGCCTCCAGGGCCTCGCCCAGCGCCTCGCCACCCGCCATCTGCCTGCGGCCCAGGCTGAAGCTGCCGCTCGCGCAGCCCGCGACCTTGCCGCCGAGATCACCGCCGAGACCGGGGCGCCCACCACCATCGCCGGATCGCCGCAGCGGCCGGTGGTGCGGATGTCCGATCCCGCGCTGCTGGCGCGGATCCGCGGCGGGCTCGGGCGGCCGGGCGATCCGGTGCTCGATCGCATCCGCCTCGCCTTCGCCCGGAGGCGGCCATGAGCATCCCCCTCGACAGCCCGGCGCTGGCCCTGCGCGCGGCGCTCCATGCGGCGCTCACCAATGACGCGGCGCTCACCGCGCTGCTGGGTGGGCCGCGCATCCATGACGTGCCGCCGGCGGAGGCGGACTTCCCCTTCGTGGCGCTGGGGGAGGCCGTGGTGGCCGATTGGTCCACCGCCACCGAGGCCGGAACCGAGCACGGGCTGACGCTCCACGTCTTCTCCCGCTCCGGCGGGCGGGCCGAGGCTTATGCCATCGCCGAGGCCGTCGCCCAGGCGCTGCATGACGCGCCGCTGGCGCTCAGCGGGCACCGGCTCGCCAATTTGCGCGCCACCACCGCCGAGGTCCGCCGCGAGAGCGACGGGCGCACCTTCCACGCTCTGGTGCGGTTTCGCGCCGTCACCGAGCCCCTTTGATTTTCGGAGATCGAGATGGCCGCGCAGAAGGGCAAGGACCTGCTTTTGAAGATGCATGACGGCACCCAGTTCGCCACCGTGGCGGGCCTGCGCTCGCGCACGCTGGCCTTCAACGCCCAGAGCGTCGACGTGACCCACTCCGAGAGCGCCGGGCGCTGGCGCGAGCTTCTCGACGGGGCGGGGGTGAAGCGGGCGTCGGTCTCCGGCTCCGGCGTGTTCAAGGATGCCGCCTCCGACGCGCTGGTACGGCAGACCTTCTTCTCCGGCGCGCTGGCCTCCTGCCAGGTGGTGATCCCGGATTTCGGCACGGTGACCGGGCCGTTCCAGATCACCGCCCTGGAGATCGCCGCGGAGCACGACCGCGAGGTCACCTTCGACCTGACGCTGGAAAGCGCCGGGGAACTGGCTTTCGCCGCGCTCTGACGCCGGCACTTCCCCGAAAGGACATCCCATGCCCAATGCCCGACGCGGCGAGATCGCCGCTGTGCTCGATGGACGCCCGCGCGTCCTGGTGCTCACCCTCGGCGCCCTTGCGGAGTTGGAGAGCGCGTTCGGCGCCGATGACCTCATGGCGCTGGCTGCGCGCTTCGAGACCGGACGCCTCTCGGCCCGCGACGCCGCGTGCATCATCAAGGCCGGCCTCAACGGGGCGGGCGAGAGCGTGACCCTCGCCGAGGTGGAGCGCATGCGCGCCGATGGCGGTGCGGCGGGCTTCGCGCGCATCGTCGCCGACCTGCTCGCCATCACCTTCGCCGCCGATGCGGTCGGAGAGGCGCCGGCGTCCCCTCCGCCGCCGCAGCGGGCCTGAGGCCGGAGCCCTGCGCCGCCCGACCCTTTCCTTGGGCGGCGGCCATGGGCGCCGGCTTCGGCCTGCTGCGGCTTAGCCCCGATGCCTTCTGGCGCATGACGCCGCGCGAGCTGGCCGCCGCCGTTTCAGCCCTGCTGCCGCCCGCGCCGGACCACCTGTCGCGACCCGATCTGTCCGCGCTGATGGCGCGCTTCCCCGATCCGTCCTGAGGCCGACCCATGACCGAGACCGTCGATATCGCCATCGAAGTGGACACCCGCACCGCGAAGGCGGCGCTGGGCGAAGTGGAGGTGTCCGCGAAGGGCTTCGCCTCGGCGCTGGCCTCCGCCTTCACCGGCATCGCCGTGCAGGGCAAGGACCTCGGCAGCGTGCTGGAGCAGCTCGCCGCGCGGCTCTCCAACCTTGCCCTCACGGCGGCCCTGAAGCCGCTGGAGAGCGGGCTCTCGTCCCTGTTCTCGGGGGCCGCCGGCGGGCTCGGCTTCGCCCAGGGCGGGGTGATCTCGGAAGGGCGGGTGATGCCGTTCGCGCGTGGCGGCGTGGTGGCGGCGCCCACCTATTTTCCTCTCGGCGGCGCCAGCCTCGGCCTCATGGGCGAGAAGGGCGCGGAAGCCATCCTGCCGCTGGCGCGCGGCACCGATGGCAAGCTCGGCGTGCGCTCGGCCGAAGGGGTGGGCCGCGCGGCCGTGACGGTGAATGTGTCCACGCCGGACGTGGCCGGCTTCCGCCGCTCCGAGGCCTATCTGTCGGGCCTGGTGGCGCGGGCGGTTGCCCGTGGCCAGCGTGGGGCGTGAGCGTTGGGCCTGGGCTTCAGCGCGTGCTCTTCCAAGGATCGCTGGCGGCGGCGGTGCCGCTGCCGGACGGGGTGCCGCCGAACGGGTTCGGGGCGCCGGTGAGGGCCGAGCCGCTGAAGCCTTCCGCCCGCACCGTCGCGCCCGTGCGCACGCAAGACGTGCCGCCCGGCACCTTCTGGAAGCCGGCGCCGTACTGGGCGCAGCTGGTATCCTCTTTCTTCGCGGCCGCCGACTGGGCGTGCGCGCTCCCCACGAGGAGGAGCGCGGCGAGACCGGCGCCGAGCGCGCCGGCACGCCGCAACGGGTTTCCACGATGGCGCGCCATGCGCATCGGGCGCGGCGCGGGGCAGGGCGGGAGCGAAGCTGCATCAGGCATGGGGCGGGTCCGGATTGCTCCCACCGCTTGAGGCGGGACGGGCGGACCATAGCGCGCCCGCGGCGCCGCGAAAATCCCCGACGGGATGGTGCGCGCGTCTCTGGACGTCAGGTCGGCATTGGAAAAACAGCACCGCGAAACGGGCTCCGCGCCGGCGTGTTCCGGCTTGGCCGGGTGACGGCGGGCGAGCGCGCGACAATGACCGGTGCCCGGCATGCCTCAGAACGGTGCGCTTGCGAGGGCGCGTCGTGGATGGTGCGTCCATGGATGGTGCACCTTGGCGCACGCACCCCATGGGCGACGATGCGGCCGATGGTGCCAGGCTGTCTGCGCCGCGGGACCGGACGGGATCGTCGCGACGCCGGTGTGGGCCGACAACAGGATGCGGGCCAACAACCGGAGCCTCGAAATACGCGCGATGAAGACGGGTCATGGGAAAGTGCGGCCCGCCCTTGGAAATACAAACACAGGCCGCATCCGTTCTGCCGATCCGGATGCGGGCCCTGTTCAACCGTCGCCCGTGGGCGACAGGCCTGTCTCACTCCGATGGGGCACCACGGCGCTGCGCCGAGTGCCTGCCATCGGGGAAGCGAACCTCACTTCTTGGCGGTGGCCTTGGGGGCCTTCGCAGCAGCAGGCTTTGGAGCAGCGGCCTTGGGGGCAGCAGCCTTGGGGGCAGCAGCCTTCTTGGCAGCGGGCTTCGCAGCAGCCTTCGGGGCGGCGGCCTTGGGCGCGGCGGCCTTGGCTTCCGGCGCAGGCGCCGGTGCGGCCTTCGCAGCCTTGGCGGCGGGCTTGGGAGCCGCCGCCTTCGCGGGGGCTTTCACCTCGGCGGGTTTGGCGGCGGGCTTCGCTGCGGCCTTGGCCGGGGCCTTCGCCGGCTTCTCGGCGGCGGGCTTGGCAGCCTTGGCGGATGCAGCCTTCGGTGCCGGCGACTTGGCCGCGACGGCCTTCGGCGCGGGCTTCTCGGCCGCAGGCTTCTCAGCAGCAGGCTTGGGCGCCGCGGCTTTCTTGGCGGCGGCGGGCTTCGCAGCGGCCTTGGGAGCAGCAGCCTTCGGCGCAGCGGGTTTGGGCGCCGCGGCTTTCGCGGGGGCCTTCGGTGCTGCGGCCTTGGGTGCTGCGGCTTTGGGTGCGGCAGCCTTCGGGGCCGCTGCGGGCTTGGGTGCTGTGCTTTTGGCGACCGCCGCCTTGGGAGCGGCCTTCGCCGCAGCCTTCGGGGCGGGTGCCTTTTCGGCGGGTTTCTCGGCGGCGGCGGCCGGTTTTTTTGCGGGCTTGGTGGCCATGCTTTCGCTCCATGCTCAACGGGGCGGAGCAAAGTCAAGGCGTCACGTTCAACTATGTCAAGGCCATCTCTACTGTTTTCGCCTAAGAATTGGGGAATAGGGGCATCATATGGCCGCCTTCCATGAGATTTTGTTCCCGCTGGAGGTCGCCTTGGGCGCTTCGGGCGGTCCCGAGCGCGTCACCGAGGTGGTGACGACCGCATCCGGACGCGAGGAACGCAACACGCGACAGGCTGATTCGCGTCGGCGCTGGGACGCCGGATACGGGGTGAAAAGCCTCGCCGCGCTGGCCGATGTGGTGGCCTTTTTCGAGGAGCGTCGCGGACGCCTCTACGGCTTCCGCTGGCGCGACCGGCTCGATCATTCCTCCGCGCCGCCGGGACACGCCGCGACGCCCCTCGACCAGGTGATCGGAACCGGCGACGGCACGCGCGCAACCTTCGCTCTGACGAAGACCTATGGCGGCCTCCACGCCCCCTATGTGCGGGCCATCACCAAGCCGGTTTCGGGCAGCGTGCGTGTCGCCGTGAATGGGGTGGAACACATTGAAGGCACGCATTTTTCGCTCGACGCGACGCGCGGCGAAATCACCTTTGCGGCGCCTGCGATCCCGGCCGCGGCCGCCGTCGTTTCGGCGGGCTTTTCCTTCGATGTCCCGGTGCGTTTCGACACCGATTTCCTCGAGGTGAATCTCACCGCCTTCGCCGCGGGCGACATCCCGCGCATTCCCGTCATCGAGATCCGCGTGTGAGGCGAAATGCGCACCCTTCCTTCCGCACTCGCGGCTCATCTCGCGTCGGGCGCGACCACTCTGTGCCACGGATGGCGCGTGACGCGGCGCGACGGCCACGTCACCGGCTTCACCGATCATGATCGCGACCTCGTCGTCGCGGGCGTCATCTTCAAGGCGGCTTCCGGCATATCCGGGTCGCAGAGCACCCACGCCGCCGGCCTTGCGGTGACCGGCGCGGAGGTGTCCGGCGCGCTGTCCCACGACGCGCTGTCAGAGGATGATCTCGCTGCCGGTCTCTATGACGGCGCGTCCATCGACCTGCTGCTGGTGAACTGGCAGGACCCCGGCCAGCACCTGCTGCTGAGGCGCGGCACCATTGGCGAGGTGCGCGCCCAGGATGGGGTCTTCACCGCCGAGATCCGCAGCCTGTCGGATGGCCTCAACCAGACCCGCGGGCGGCTGTTGTCCTCGACCTGCGATGCCGATCTCGGCGACGGGCGCTGCGGGGTGGACCTCACCCTCCCGGCCCATGCGGCGAGCGCCACGGTGGCGGCGGTCCAGGGCGCGCTCAGCCTGCGCGTCATCGGCCTGTCCGCCTTTGCGGAGGCGGCTTTCGCCCGGGGTCGCGCGCGGTTCCTGAGCGGCGCCAATGCGGGCTTCGTCACCGAGGTGAAGGCGCATCTCGTGGATGCCGAGGGCGTGCTCCTGCGCCTGTGGCAGCGCCCGCCGCTGGTGGTGGAGGAGGGCGATGGGATCGCGCTGACCGCCGGCTGCGACAAGCAGTTTGCGACCTGTCGCGACCGCTTCTCGAATGCGCTCAATTTCCGCGGCTTTCCCCACATGCCCGGCAACGATTTCGTCATCGCCGTCGCCATCCAGGGCGAGGGCGGATACGACGGGAGCGTGCTCGAATGACCGCCCGCCTCGCCCGCGCCGCCATCCTCGCCGAGGCACGGTCGTGGATCGGCACGCCCTACCTCCATCGCGCCTCGCTGAAGGGGCAGGGGGCCGATTGCCTCGGCCTCGTGCGCGGGGTGTGGCGGGAGCTGATCGGCCCCGAGCCGGAGGCGATGCCCTCCTACGCGCCGGATTGGGCCGAGGCCGGCCGCCGCGAGACCCTGGCGCAGGCGGCGGGGCGCTGCCTCGTCGCGGTGCCGATCGAGGCCGCGCAGCCCGGCGACGTGCTGCTGTTCCGCTTCCGCGCACACCTTCCGGCCAAGCACGCCGCCATCCTTACCGAGGGCGGGCGCATGATCCACGCCTATGACGGGGCGCGCGTGTGCGAGGGCCATCTTGCGCCCTGGTGGCGGCGGCGCCTCGCCTTTGCCTTCGCCTTTCCGGGGGTCGCATAGAGCATTTTCGAGCGAAGCGGACACCGGTTCGCGTGAAGAAAATGCGTCAAAGCAAGACTCTAGGGCGATTTCCGTGAGCCAAGGCGAGCGGAAAACGCTCTAACGCCCCCCTCCCAAATCCTTGAGGACATCCCATGGCGACCCTGCTTCTGGGCGCGGCCGGCAGCTTCGTCGGCGGCGCGCTGTTCGGGCCTGTCGGCGCCATCGCCGGGCGGGCGCTGGGCGCCCTCGGCGGCGCGGTCATCGACGGCGCGCTGTTCGGCGGCAACCGCTCGCGCAACACCGAGGGCCCGCGCCTCACCGACCTCAATGTGATGGGCTCCACCGAGGGCACGCCGCTGCCGCGCGTCTATGGCCGCGCCCGCCTCGCCGGGCAGGTGATCTGGGCGACAAAGCTGAAGGAGGTGGCCACCACCGCCACCCAGTCCACCGGAGGCAAGGGCTCCAGTCTCACGCCCTCCCAGCCCACCACCACGACCTACAGCTATTACGGCAATTTCGCCGTGGCGGTGTGCGAGGGGCCGGTCTCGCGCATCGGCCGCATCTGGGCCGACGGCAAGCTGCTGGATACCCGCCGCCTTACCGTGCGCCTGCATCTCGGCGACGATGCGCAGGTGCCCGATCCCGCCATCGAGGCGCGGCAGGGGACGGGCGCGACGCCGGCCTATCGCGGCGTCGCCTACGTGGTGTTCGAGAATCTGGAGCTGACCGACTACGGCAATCGCCTGCCCCAGATCACGGTGGAGGTGGAGCGCGCGGTGGGCGCGCTGGAGCGGCAGGTGCGGGCCGTGACGCTGATCCCCGGCGCCAGCGAATTCGCCTATGACACCCGCACCATCCGCCAAGTGCACGGGCGGTCGCGCTATGGGCGGGAGAACCGCCATGTCAGCACCGCGTCGAGCGACTTCGAAGTGGCCCTCGACCAGCTCACGGGCACCTGCCCGAACGTGGAGCGGATTTCCCTCGTGGTGGCCTGGTTCGGCGATGACCTGAGGGCCGGCGCCTGCACCGTGCGCCCGCGCACCGAGCGCACCGACAAGACCACCTCCGTCGCCTGGACGGTGGGCGGCGAAACACGGTTCACCGCCCTCGCCGTCTCCCAGTATGAGGACCGCTCGGCCTATGGCGGCACGCCCTCCGACGAGAGTGTGGTGCGGGCCATCGCCCGGCTGAAGGAGGCCGGCCTGAAGGTGACGCTGAACCCCTTCGTGATGATGGACATTCCCGCCGCCAACACCCGCCCCGATCCCTGGACCGGCGCTGCCGCCCAGCCGGCCTATCCCTGGCGCGGGCGCATCGTGTGCGATCCGGCGCCCGGCCGGCCGGGCTCTGTGGACGGTACCGCCGCGTGCCGGGCGCAGGTGGCGGCGCTGTTCGGTGCTGCCGCGCCGGGGGATTTCACCCGCTCCGGTTCCACCGTGTTCTATCACGGCCCGGCCGAATGGAGCCTGCGGCGCATGGTGCTTCACTACGCGCAACTGGCGGTCGCGGCGGGGGGCGTGGAGGCCATCCTCATCGGCTCGGAGATGGTGGCGCTCACCCGCCTCACCGACGACACCGGCGCCTGTCCCGCTGCGGAAGCGCTGGCCGCCCTTGCCGCCGACGTGAAGGCGGTGGTGGGGGCCGGCACCCGCGTCTCCTACGCCGCCGACTGGACCGAATATGGCGCGCAGGTGATGGCCAACGGCGATGTGCGCTTTCCGCTGGATCAAGTGTGGAGCGCGCCGGCGGTGGACTTCATCGGCATCGATTTCTACCCGCCCTTGGCCGACTGGCGCGACGGCGCCGGCCATCTCGATGCAGCGCTCGTCAGCGACATCCACGACCGCGCTTACCTGAAGGCCAACCTTGCCGCCGGCGAGGCGTTCGACTGGTTCTATGCGGATGAGGCCGCCCGCGCCGCGCAGGTGCGCACCCCCATCACTGACGGCGCTTTTGGTGAGCCCTGGCTGTACCGCCAGAAGGACCTGAAATCGTGGTGGGCCAATGCCCATCACGAACGTATCGCCGGCACCCGCCTCGCCGTGCCCACCGCGTTCGTGCCCGGCGCCAAGCCCATCCGCCTGATGGAGACCGGCTGCCCCGCCGTGGACAAGGGCGCCAACCGGCCGAGCGTCTTTCCCGACGCCAAGTCGTCCGAGAACGCCCTGCCGCCCTTCTCCACCGGCGCGCGGGACGATCTCATCCAGCGCCGTTTCCTGGAGGCGGTGCTCGGCGCCTTCGCCCCCGATGCGGACGAGGCCGACAATCCGCCCGCGTCGCTCTATGGCGGCCGCATGGTGGAGGAGGCCTTCGCCTGGACCTGGGATGCGCGGCCCTTCCCGCAATTCCCCCTCGCCGAGAGCGTGTGGGCCGACGGCGCCAACTGGGCCACCGGCCACTGGCTCACCGGCCGCCTCGGCGGCGCGCCGCTGGACGGGCTGGTGGCGACGCTCTGCGCCGATTTTGGCGTCGATGACGTGGACGCCGCAACCCTCTCCGGCGCGGTGGACGGCTATGTGGTGGACCAGCCCATGGCCGGCCGCGACGCGCTGGAGCCTCTGGCCCGCGCCTTCGCCTTCGAGGCCGGGGAGGCGGAGGGGCGCATCGCCTTCCGCCCACACGGCGCGGGGGAGGTGACCGAGATCGGCGCCGACGACCTGGTGCGCAGCGAGGACGACCCGCTCCTCTCCTCCACCCGGGCGCAGGAGAGCGAACTGCCGTTGCAGGTCTCCATCGGCTTCGTGGACAGCCTGAAGGATTATCGCCGCGCCACCGTCTCCTCCCGCCGCCTCAAGGGGGGCAGCCGCCATGTGAGCCATGCGGACCTCGCCGTCGTCGCCTCCGACGCGGCCATGGTGCGGGCCGCCGATATCTGGCTTCAGGACCTGTGGGCGGGGCGCGAGACGGTCACCTTCTTGCTGCCACCCTCGCTCCGCGCGCTGGGGCCCGGCGACCTGGTGCGCCTCACCATCGACGGGCGGACGCGGCTGCTTGAAATCACCCGCGTGGAGGAGGGGGAGGCGCTGGCCGTCACCGCCCGCAGCATCGAGCCGGAGGTGTTCGATGCGGCACTGGGGCAGGTTTCGGGCGGCAGCGTGGCACTGCCCGCCGTATCCGGCCCGCCGGAGGTGATGGTGCTGGACCTGCCCGCTTTGTCGGAGGCGGAACCCATGCCGCTGCAACACCTTGCCGCCGCCGCGACGCCCTGGCCGGGGACGCTTGCCATCTGGCGCTCAAGCGATGGCGAGAGCTTCGAGGCGGTGGCCCCGGTCACCGCCTCCGCCACCTTCGGCACGCTGATCTCGGACCTGCCGCCGGGGCCGGTCTGGCGCTTCGACCGGTCGAACAGCGTGGACGTGATGCTGCAATCCTCCCTCCTCATCCCGGCCCGCGAGAGCGAGGTGCTGGCCGGCGCCAATCTCGCCGCTTTGGTGGCGGACGGGCGGGTGCTGGAGCTTATCGCCTTCACCGGGGCCGAGCTGATCGACACCGACACCTATCGCCTCTCCGGCCTGCTGCGGGGCCTTGCCGGCACCGAGGCGGCAGGCTCCGCGACCTGGCCGGCGGGCACGCGCCTGGTGCGCGTCGACGGCACGCTGGTGGCGGTGGCGAGCGGCCTCGCGGCGCTGGGGCGCAGCTCCATCTACCGGGTCGGCGCGGCGCGGGACGACCAGGGCTCGGAGGATGTCACCGAGGTGACCGCCACCGCCTCCGGCGCCGCCTTGCGACCGCTGTCGCCGGTGCATGTGCGCGGGCGGCGCACGGCGGAGGGCATCGCGCTCTCCTTCATCCGCCGCACCCGCATCGCTGGCGATGGCTGGGACGCGCTGGAGGTGCCGCTGGGCGAGGCCAGCGAGGCCTACCGGGTGGAAATCCTCTCCGGCGCCAGCGTGGTGCGCGCCTTCGAGATCAGCGCGCCGCAGCTGCTCTACGGGGCGGCCGACGAGGTGGCTGATTTCGGCGCGCCGCAGGCCACCCTCACCGTGCGCGTCGCCCAGCGCTCCGCCAGCGTCGGCCTGGGCGCGGCGGTGACGGCGGTGGTGGTGCCGTAACCGCCGCGCGGCTCGCGTCCCCGACCAGCGCAGGCGCAGCCGGAGCGCCGAGCCGGGACCCAGCGCAAAAGTCCTGCGCAGCAGGTAATACCCATCTCGCGGCGCCGCATCCGGAAGCGCCTTCGGCGGACTCTTGCGCTGGGCCCCGGCTCTCCTTCCGCTCGCGCTCCAGTCGGCCGGGGCACGCGGCCTGAGCGCCGCCTCGGCGCCCTCGCGTCTTCTCTCCCAACCCTTCCCGAGGCCCCCATGACCGACCAGTCGGCCAACCTGGCGCTGCCCTATATCGCGGCGGCGCAGGCGCAGAAGCATGTCACCCATAACGAGGCCATCCGCCGCCTCGATGCCTTCGTGCAGCTGGTGCTGGAAAGCGCCACCGCCACCGCGCCGCCGGCCACCCCCGCCGAGGGCGCGCGCTGGTTCGTGCCGGCCGGCGCCACCGGCGCCTTCGCCGGGCACGCCGGCACCATCGCCGCCTTTGAGCAGGGCGCGTTCGATTTCCTGCCGGTGGCCCAGGGCTTCCTCGCCTTCATCCGCGACGAGGGCCGGCTGGCGCTGTTCGACGGCGCCGCCTTCGTCTCGCCCTTCGCCGCCGGCGCCCATCGCGCCGCCATCATGGGTCAGGTGATGGAGGAGGATGTGACCCTCGCCGGCGCCTTCGTGGAGACCGCCTTGGCCATCCCCGACCGCGCCATCGTGCTCGCCGTCTCCACCCGGACGCTCACGGCCGTGACCGGCGCAACCTCTTACGACTGCGGTATTTCCGGCGAGGTCGCCAAGTTCGGCGGCAGCCTTGGCGCGGCGGCGGGGTCCACCAATGTGGGCGCCATCGGCCCCACCGCCTTCTATGCCGCGACGCCGGTGCGCCTCACCGCCAACGGCGGCAGCTTTTCCGGCGGTACGGTGCGCGTCGCCCTTCATCTCCTGCTCTGCGCCGCGCCCGAGGCGTGAGGCCAGCGGGCCCGGCCTCGGCCGGGTGCCGAGGCGGCTTCGCCCGCGTGCCGTGCGGAGCCGCACCAGCGGCCTGCCCGGCGGTTGCCGCCCCGCCGGCGGTCGCCTTTCCCCTCCATCGGAGATCCCCATGCCCTACGATCCCGCCCGCGATGCCCTGAAGGGGTTCGCGGCCTCCCTGTCGTCGCCTGCGCGCCAGCTGGTGCGCATCACCCCGGCCGACGGCGCCGATCTTGCCACCTATGCCAAGGCCCTGTGGGTGTTCGTACCCGAGGATGTGGCCGGCGGCGTGGCCACCATCCGCATCACCCCCGTCGCCGGCGGCGATGCCGATACGGTGGATCTGCACGCGCTGCCCGGCCTCCAGCCCCTGCCGCCCTGCCAGGTGCGGCGGGTATGGGCCACCGGCACCACCACCGGCCTTTCCATCTACGCCCTCACCGACCGCTGACCCGCCCGCGTCCCGGCGCGCGCCGTGCGCGGTCGCGTACCGGGCCGTGCGCGCGGGCACCGAACCGCGAGGTCCCCATGCTGTCGCTTTCCCTTTCCCTCGCTTCGCTCTGGCGGCGGGCCGGCCTGCCATCCCGAAAGGTGGTTGGCGGTGTCGCCGTGGAGCGTCTGCGGAGCCGCAGTGGCGGCTTCCTCTCGTCCGGCACCGGCCGGGCTCTTTACGGAAGGATTTCATGATGCTGTTGATCAACGATCCCGATTTCTCCGCGGTCCGGACCCTGGCGGAGAGCTACAGCCGCACCCGATGGCGGGGCCTGGGCCAGCGTGGCGTCGGCTTCACCGGCGATGCCGGCACGGACGCCACCAACAACTCCTTCAACAACTGGTCTCGCCACTTCATTCCCAACGGGCGCAAGCTGCGGGCGATCCGGGTGGAGTGGTCGCGCTGCGACATCAACGTGGACGGCGAGGCCGACCGCGCCCAGGACATCACCAGCTTCGCCGCGAGCATCGTCATCAACGGCGCGGTGCATCGCCTGTTCTTCGCCGGCCAGCCCTCGACCACCATCACCGCCGGGCGCGGCACCCTCGTGTCGGACCCGTTGTGGATCGACAGCGCGGCGGCGACCGACTTCATCGTCCGCGCCTACGGCAAGTGGACCGGCACGCTGAAGCTTGCCGCCACCCCCGACAGCACGGTGATCCTGACCGGCGAGGGCTGCAACCGCGGCACTGATCTGACCGACCGGACCATGGACGCCTTCGACGCCACCGCCCCGGTTAATTCCGGCAGCGGCCTGTTCACCCCGGTGGCGATCCACGCGTTGCTGGACGGCGACACGCCGGTCGTCGGCCTGCTCACCGACAGCATCGGCAAGGGCACCAACGACACCGCGCCGGCCACCACCTTCGGGTGGAAGGGTTACATTCAGAAGAGCCTGCAGAATGCCCTGCCGTGGGTCTACACCGGGCGTGGCGGGCACCGGATCTGGTATCTGGCGTCCCGTGACGACGGCGAGCGCTCGGTGCTGATGAACAGCGGCATCAGCCACCTGGTCCTCGCCATGGTCACCAACGACCTCTGGATCGGCCGCACCAAGGCGCAGATCCTGGCCGATACGCAGACGGTCTGCGCGCGCTACTGGGCGTATGGGGTCAAGACCTACATCGTCACCTGTCCGCCGCGCACCACCGGCACCTATACGTCGGCGGCGGGGCAGTCCATCTACGATGCCACCAAGGAGCCGGTGCGCCTCGACTACAACGACGACGTGCGGGCCAACTGGATGTCCTACGGGCATTCCGGCCTGATCGACATGGCGGCGGTGGTCGAGGACCCGGCGGCGCCCGGCAAGTGGGTGTCCTCCGGCGCCGTCGCCCGCACCAATGACGGCGTGCACCCCAACACCAGCGGCGTGAACAACCTCGTCGCCGCGGGCATCGTCACCCCGTCCATGTTCACCTGACGGGTGCGCCCCGGCGGCGGCAGACCACGCGCGTGGGTCCGCGCCGCCGGGGCGGATGCCTGACGCTTCATCTCCCTCCGGACGGCTTCGCGGTTCCTTGAATCGCGAGGCCGCCCGCGTCGTTTCCAGCGGTCCTTCCTCGCGCGCCGGTCAGCGTCGCGCGAAACTGCTTCAGGATGACATCCATGGCCAAGACGAGCTTCGCGCCGGCGCTCCATGCCGTGCTGCGCCACGAGGGCGGCTATTCCAACCATCCCGACGACCCCGGCGGCCCGACCATGAAGGGCGTCATCCAGCGGGTCTATGACGGCTACCGGCGCAGCAAGGGGCTTGCCGTGCGCCCGGTGCGGGAGATCGAGGAGGAGGAACTTCAGGACATCTACCGCCGCCAGTATTGGGACGCCATCCGCGCCGACGAACTGCCGGAGGGCATCGACTATGTGGTGTTCGACGGGGCGGTGAATTCCGGCCCCGGCCAGTCGGTCAAATGGCTCCAGCGGGCGCTGGGTCTGCCGGCGGACGGGGAGATGGGTGCGGTGACGCTGGCGGCCGCCCGCACCGCGGCGGAGACGGGCCCGGCGCGGCTCGTGGAGGACATCTGCGACCGCCGCCTCGCCATGCTGAAGGCGCTTCGCACCTGGCCGGTGTTCGGCCGGGGCTGGGGGCGGCGGGTGGAGGACGTGCGCAAGGCCGGCAAGGCCTGGGCTACCGGCGCCGCCCCCGCAAGCCGCCTCCCGGTGATCGAGAGGCATCGCACCGGCCCGCACGGGGCCGCGATGCCGTCCGGCAAGGCGCCGGTCGCCAGCGCCCGCCCGGCACCAAAGCCGCAGGCCGGCGCCGGGGCGGTGGCGGGCGGCGTCGCCGCTTCCGCCGTGTCCGAAGCGGCACGCCAGATCGCCCCCCATGCGCAGGCGTCCTCGACGCTTGCCCTCGTCTTCACGGGGCTCACGCTGCTCGGCCTCGCCCTCACCCTCGGCGGCCTCGCCTATGTGTGGTGGAGCGCCCGCGCCGGTGCGCGCCGGGCTGCGATCCTCGATCTGCTGCCCGCGGGGCCGGCGTCGTGAGCGGCCTTGCCCACCTTCTCGGCTATGGCGTGCCCTGGTGGATCTGGGGCATGGCCGGCCTTCTCGCTGTCGCGGCGTTGGCGCGGGTGGCGGGGCCGCGCGCGGCGCTGGCGGCGGCGGCCGTGCTCGCCTTCGTCCTCGCGCATCGCAAGGGCGCGCAGCAGGGCTATTCCCACGCCATCCAGAAAGGAGACCGCGATGCCGAGCGCATCCTCGATACGGCACGCGCTGCGCGGGCCGGCGCTGATCTGCGCAACGGCGATGCTCGCCGGCTGCGCGACGACGACGGGTTCCGGCGCGAGTAAGGTCTATTGCGGCGCCGCCCAGCCCATCCGCTGGTCGGTGGCCGACAGCGACGACACCATCCGCCAGGCGAAGGCCCATAATGCGGTGGGCCGCCGGCTGTGCAGCTGGCGCTGAGCCGGGATATTGCGGGGGCGCGCGGCCCTGCGGCGCCGTTCATGCTTGCTCCGCCGCGCGCCTCTGTCATTCTCGACCGGCCGGGCAGCGAGGATGAAAACGTTATCCCTCCAAAAGGGGGATGCCGGCCGGCTGGTGCGTGTTCTAAGAGGTGGAAGCCGAAGCCGGAGGAAACCTGTGCGTCTTTTGGTGGTCGAGGACGATCCCGAGCTGAACCGACAGCTGGTCGAGGCCCTGTCCGACGCGGGCTATGCGGTGGATCGCGCCTATGACGGCGAGGAGGGGCAGTATCTGGGCGAGACCGAGCCCTATGACGCCATCGTTCTCGATATCGGCCTGCCCAAGCTCGACGGCATCTCGGTGCTGGAGAGATGGCGCCGCGCCGGCAAGGCCACGCCCGTGCTGATCCTCACCGCCCGCGACCGCTGGAGCGACAAGGTGCAGGGCTTCGACGCCGGCGCCGACGATTATGTCGCCAAGCCCTTCCACATGGAGGAGGTGCTGGCCCGCCTGCGCGCCCTGCTGCGGCGCGCCACCGGCCATGCCTCCAGCGAGATGACCTGCGGGCCGGTGCGGCTCGATACCCGCTCCGGCCGCGTCACGGTGGACGGCAATCTGGTCAAGCTCACCTCCCACGAATACCGGCTGCTGAGCTACCTCATGCACCATGCCGGGCGCGTGGTGTCGCGCGGGGAGCTGGTGGAGCACCTCTACGATCAGGATTTCGACCGCGATTCCAACACTATCGAGGTGTTCGTCGGGCGCTTGCGCAAGAAGCTCGACTGCGACGTCATCCAGACGGTGCGCGGCCTCGGCTATCTGCTCGCCGCGCCGGAGGGGCAGCGCTAGCGCGCGCAACGATCATGGTAACAGCGTCGCGGCCCTCCGAATACGCTCCCGGCTCGCTCGCCTTCCGCCTCGTGCTCTCGGCGATGGGCATCACCGTGGTGGTGCTGCTGGTGGTGGGGTTCGTCCTGTCCTCCCTTTACCGAACCGCGGCCGAGCGCGCCTTCGACCGGCGGCTCGACGTGTACCTGAAGACCATCGTGGCGGAAGTGGCCAATGCCACCGACGAGGCGCTGCCCGAGCCGGTGGCCCTAGGCGATCCCCTGTTCGCCTTCCCCAATTCCGGCTGGTACTGGCAGATCACCCTTCTCTCCGGCAACGGCGAGGAGCGGCGGCGGGCCTCGCGCTCGCTGGTGACGGGAGCGCTGCCGCTGCTCGCGATTCAGGGCATCAAGGGGCGGCCCGGCCTGATGCGCGAGGGCTATGTGAAGGGCCCCCACGGCGAGGACCTGCGCCTTGCCGAACGCGACGTGGATCTGGGCGTCAATGAGCGCTACGTGGTCTCGGTGGCGGCAGTGGCGTCCGAACTGGATGAGGAGATCTCCGCCTTCAACCTGGCGCTCGCAGGCACGCTGGTGGTGCTCGCCTGCGCCTTCCTCCTCGTGGTGATGGTGCAGGTGCGCTTCGGGCTGATGCCGCTGACGCGCATTTCGAAGGTGCTCGTCGATGTGCGCTCCGGCAAGGCGGAGCGGCTGGACGGCTCCTATCCCGATGAAATCGTTCCGCTGGTGCGGGAGGTCAACGCCCTCATCGACGCCAACAAGGAGATCGTGGAGCGCGCCCGCACCCATGTGGGCAACCTCGCCCACGCCCTCAAGACACCGCTCTCCGTGCTGATGAACGAGGCCGGCACGCGGGATGATCCCCTCGCCGTGCGGGTGCGCGACCAGGCCGGGGTCATGCGCGATCAGGTGGCCCATCACCTGGAGCGTGCGCGCATGGCGGCCCGGGTGTCGGTGGTGGCCAGCGTGTGCGAGGTGACCCCCGTCATCACCGCGCTGGCCCGCACCATGGAGAAGATCCATCGCACCAAGGATCTCGCCATCGAGGTTCATATCCGCGACGACGTCCATTTCCGCGGCGAGCAGCAGGACCTGGAGGAGATGGTGGGCAACCTCGTGGACAATGCCTGCAAATGGGCCTCGTCCCGGGTCGAGCTGGAGGTGTATATCGGCCAGCCGAAATCGCCGGGCGACCGGGTGTTCTTCCACGTCATCATCGACGACGACGGGCCGGGGCTGGATCCGGCGCGGCGGGTGGACGTGGGACGGCGCGGGCGGCGGCTCGACGAATCGAAGCCGGGCTCGGGCCTCGGCCTGTCCATCGTGCACGAGCTGGCGCTGCTCTATGGCGGCCGCTTCGAGCTGAGTTCCGCGCCCATCGGCGGCCTGCGCACCGAACTGGTGCTGCCGGCCGCCGCGCCGCCGCCCCCGGCCGCCGCGTCTTGATGGGTGCGGCCCGCCACAGGTAGGGGGCTGCGCTCCAGTGACGCGCCCGGAGCGCCGGCCCGGCGAAGGCTGTTTTCAGGCGGGCCGCGACCGCTTATGAGGGAGGAGAGCTTTAGAGCGCGACCGGGCAAACGGAATCCGTTTGCGCGGTGAATCGGGCTCTGAACTTAAGGATAGGGCACGCGTTTTCTGCTCAGCGCGTGCTCTGGTGTCGCCCATTGTCCTCGCGTGTGAGACCCCATCCGATGCCCGCCCGCATGGTTTGCGTCCGCTTCTGTGCCCTCGCCGTCCTCGCTTCGGCTCTGGGTGGCTGTGCGACGGAGACCGGTCCGGGGCGCTCCATCGCGGCCCAGTCCGCGTTGCCGACGGCCCCGGTCATGAGCGGGGCGGTCTCGGGCGGTCTCATCAGCGGCGGCATCGGCAACGGCCTCGACGAGGGGGACCGGCGCCGCGCCTTCGATGCGGAAATCTCCGCGCTGGAAACCGGCGGCCCCGGCTATCCCATCGGCTGGAAGGGCGACAACGGCACCCACGGCACGGTGGTGGCCGGGCCGCCCTATAATCGGGCAGGATTTCAAAGCTGTCGCGACTATTCCCATACCATCTACATCGACAACCGCCCGCAGATCGCGCGCGGCGCCGCATGCCGCGCGGCGGACGGGCGCTGGCAGCCGGTGAGTTGAGGCGGGGTGAGTCAAGAGCGGAAAGGAAGGCGCCCGGCGCCTGAGGCGGGCGGACGCTCCTTTTCAGCGGTGCATGGCCATCAGACCGACGGCCGGCGTTTGTATCAGTAGGACATGAACAGGGGGACCTTGCAGTCCTCCAGCAGCGACTGGGTGACCCCGCCCAGCACCCATTCGCGCACGCGGGAATGGTTGAAGGCGCCCATGACGATGAGATCCGCGTCAATGAGCGATGCCTGCTCGCGCAGTGTGCCGGCGATGCCCTCAGGGCCTGCGACGAGGTTCTTCACGCTCACGTTCACGCCGTGACGGACAAGGTGGGGGGCCAGTTCGGCGCCGGGCACTTCGTGCGCCAGCTCCTTTTCCGTGCCGATGGCGAGCAACTCCACCGTGGCGGCGGCCTTGAGGATGTCCATGGCGTCGTTCACCGCCCGCACCGCGCGGGCGCTGGCATCCCACGCCACCAGCACGCGATGGTGACGGAAGGTGTCGAAGCCGGGCGGAACGACGAGCACCGGGCGCCCGCTTTCGAACAGCAGGCCCTCGATGAGGCCCCGGTCGGCATTCACCGTTGCCGTCTCCGCATCCAGCACCGAAATGTCGTGGACGCGGGCCTGAGCGATGAAGGTATCCACGAGCTGGGGGTAGGTCAGCTGCGGCGTCTCCACCGAGGCGGCAACGCCGGCCGCCGCCGCATCGCCCCGCGCCTTGTCCGCCACGGCGTCGGCGAGGTGGCGCAGGCGACGGTTGTGCGCGGCCACGAGGCCGGAGGCCACGTTGCTCACGAAGGTGTTGCCCATCACCACCTTGAGAGAGGCCGCCTGGATGGTGGCATGGGCGCCGGACTTCTGTGCCAGGGACAGGCCGTAGGCAAGGGCGGAAGAGGGCTCGTCGATGCCTTCTTCCGTCATGCCGATGAGAACGCTTTTTATGTTCTGGAGCATTTTCGCTTTTCCTCCACACACGACACGTTACCTAGCACGGTTCAAGTGTCGTTGCGTCAGGTCAACCAACGGAAAAGCTCCAGCTCCGACGATTAAAATGAGCACTGAACGGTGGGACGAATCGGGAAGCGTCCCGGCGCCCCTCCTTACTCCGCCAGCACGTCAGTGTCCGGCGCGATGCCCTTGGAAGTGGGGGTGCCGTCGTCCAATGGGGCGAGATGCTCCACCACCATCTGGTGGAAGCGCGGCAGGCCCTTGTAGGCGGCGATGTCGGGGTGAAGGTCCCGCAGCACGCGGTGCAGGCGCCGCCGCCATTTCGGCACCCGTGCGATATCGGCCACGCTGGTGAGGTAGCAGCGGATGCCGAACAGGATCGCGTTGGAGCGCGGCAGGCGATAGAGGGTCTGCAATTCCACCCGCAGGTGGACTTTGTCGGCCACGTTGTCCGGCGTGACGCTCGCCTTGTCCGGTCCCCACACGGGGTAATTCTCCGGCGAGGTGTCGAGGCGCGGATTGACGGTCATGGTCCAGTTGAGGCGCCGCACCGGTTGGCCGTATTGCAGGCGCAGCAGGTATTTCAGAGCCCGGTCGAACACCCCCTTCTCATGGGCCAGCGGCACCGGGCCGTGCCATTCGTGGAAGCTCATGCCGATGTCGAATTCCAGCGACCAGTCGGCCTGGGTGGTCACCATGCCGCCGTCCACGAAGAGGTTGTCGTCGCGCTGGTCCTGAAGGGTGAAGTCGCCCTGCGCCTGCCGGGTGATGTATTCGAACGGCCCGCAGGGCAGGGTCTCAACCTTGCCGAAGGTGAAGCTCTGGTGGATGTTGAGCGGCCGGTTCACCCAGGTCCAAAGGTCACCGGCCTTGGTCAGGGAGAAGTGCTCGGGATAGTCCTGCGCCAGGCTCTCCATGATGAGTTCCAGGCTGTCCCACTCCGCCGCCAGCATGTGCGGCAGCACCTGGCAGCGCTTGGGATCCTCCTTCAGCACCCGCTCGCGCTCGCGGCACTCGGCGATGTAGTGCTCGTCGATGTCGAACGCCGCCTGGAACGCCGCCGTGGGGCCGCCGCGCACATGGGGCTCGATGTTCACCGAGTACATGTATTCGTCTTCGGGGAACGGGAACGGGAAGCGCAGGATGTCTTCCGGCGACTTCCGGTAGGTGAAGGTATCGCGGAAGGTCTCGGCGGGCTTGAACTGGAGGGTCATGTCGTTTCCTTCCGGAATGCTACAGATCGAGCACGAGGCGTGGGCCGCGGGCACGGGAGACGCAGGTCAGAACCACCGTGCCGCCGGCCTTCTCCTGCGCGGAGAGGAAGTCGTCGCGGTGATCCACCTCGCCCTCGATGACCTCGGTCCTGCATTCGCCGCAGGCGCCGCCCCGGCACAGGCAGGGCGCGTCGATGCCGGCCGCCTCGATGGCTTCCAGCAGGCTCTGGGTCTCGCCCACCTCCACCTCGATGCCGGAGCGTTTGAGGACGGCGCGGAACGGCAGGCCGCCGCCGGCGCCGCCGAAGCTCTCCTTGTGGATCTTGCCCCTGGGCCAGCCCAAGGCTGCGGCGGTGGCCGTCACCGCATCCATCAGGGCGTGCGGGCCGCAGACATAGACATGGGTGCCCAAAGGCTGGCGCGACAGCAGGCCGGCGAGGTCGAAGGCGGCGCGGCCGCCGCCATGGACGCGGATTTCCTCGCCTGCGGCGTAAGGCGCCAGCAGGCGCTCGAACACGGGGGCCTCCTCACCGCCGGACAGCTGGTGCAGCTCGAAGCGGGCGCCGCGCGCCTTCAGCTCCGGCAGGAAGGAGAGCAGGGGCGTGATGCCGATGCCGCCGCCGATGAGCAGGTGCTTCTTCGCGCTCGAGGCCAGCGGGAACAGGCTTACCGGGCGCGCCATCTCCAGCACGTCGCCGGGCGCGACCTTGCGGTGGAGGAAGGCCGAGCCGCCGCGCGACTGGGCCACGAGGCGAACGATGATGTCGTAGCGCGCGCGCTCCATGGGGGCGGAGACCAGGGAATAGGCATTCTTCATCACCCGGCCGCCATCGCGCAGGGTGAGCATCACATGCCCGCCGGCGGGCGGGGTGGGGAACAGGCCGCCATGGGCCGGCTCGAACGAGAAGCGCTTGAGGCTCGGCGCCAGCTCGACGATGTCGCGCACGCGCACCTGCAGGGATTCCCCGGCGGTCATGAATACAGCTCCTCGGCCTGCGGCACCTCGCCGGGCACTTCCGCGTCGATCTGCACGGCCATGAAGGCGGCGAGCCGCCGCGAGAAATGATCGCGCACGAACAGCGGCGCCCCGCAGCCCGCGCAGGTGGCGATGGAGGTGGTGACGCCTTCCATCACCGTGCGGCAGTGGACGCAGAAGATGCGCCGCGCCTGCGCGCCCACATGGGCGAAGGCCATTTCCTGCTGGCTGAGGCCGGCACGCGCGCCGATGCCGTAGGCGTCCCACAGGAAGGGCTCCGTCCCGGCGGCGTAGAGGCGCAGGCCCATGGTCTCGCGGGCGAGCCGCTCCTCAAGCGCCGAGAACAGGTGCGGCACGGAGCGGAAGACGCGCACCGCGCCGGCTTCCTCCTCCATGGCCGCACTGCCGGGCACGGCGCTTTTGTGCGCCACCGTCCACACCTCGAAGGCGGAGGGGTTGACCCCCTCCGCCAAAGCCTCGGCCGGGACGTGAGCGCCGTCCACGACCAGCAGATGGTGCCGACCCTGCGGATCCGGCGCGATCGGCTGGTATTTGGGGCGGCTCTTGATGCCTTGATCGCTCATCTCGTCTCCGCTCAGTAGACCGCCAGGGTGCGCGCCACGATGATCACCACGGCACCCAGGGCCAGGGCGAGGTAGGGCAGAAGGCCCGCCCGTGTGCCGGCGCCGGCTTCGGATTTCAGGTGCATGTCCTCCATCATCGCCGCCGGGAACTGGCCCTTGTCCGTCACATAATGGCGGAACAGGAAGACCGGGATGATGGCGGCCGAGACCACGAGCCCCGTCACCAGCGTGCCCGCGCCCCAGATGTCCGCGCCCATGCCCAGCAGGAACAGGTTCACGAAGGCCAGCACCGTGCCCATGCCGATCAGCCAGGTAGGGGCCTTGAAGGGGCGGTCCCAGTTCGGGCGGTCGATGCGGTGCATCCAGGCGGCGTTGAGGTTGAGGAAGTTGAACAGGATGTAGCAGACGTTGGAGATGGCGAGGATGAACACGTAGTCCGACATCATCAGCAGGATGAGGTTGAAGCAGAGGTCGGTCCACATGGCCTTGGTGGGCGCGCCGTTCTCGTTCACATGGGACAGATACTTGGGTAGCCAGCCGTCCACGGACGCCTGGTAGAGGGTGCGCGAGGAGCCCGCCATGGAGGTGATGATGGCGAGCATGAGGGCGAGGATCAGCATCACCACGATCACGTTGTGGACGATGGGGCCGCCCTTGATCATGCCCGCCATGGCGCTGGCGACGCCCATGCCGGAATAGATATCGGACGACAGGATGCCGTCATAGACCGCAGGCGTCGTCACCGTGCCGGAGGCGTCCACCACCGCCGGCGTCACCAGCTGGCCGAGGCCGAGCACGCCCTGGAACGAGATGGGCACGATGGTGAAGACGAAGATGCACAAAAGGCCGGAATAGAGGATGGCCTTGAAGGTGTCGGTCTTCGGGTCCTTGAACTCGCGCGTGTAGCAGACCGCGGTCTCGAAGCCGTAGGTGGACCAGGCGGCGATGAACAGGCCGCCGGCCATCAGGGTGATGCCGGCCATGTTCCAGGACCCGGCGATCACCTTGCCCGCCTCGTCCTTGGCCAGTGGCGCGAACGGGCCGAGATTGGCCGCGAGCACGTCGCCGGTGATGAGGGGCACGAGGCCGATGAGCACCAGCGGCAGCAGCGCCACCACGCCCAGGACCACCTGCACCCGCGCAGTCTGGCTGATGCCGCGATGCTGGATGGCGAAGGCGACGAGCAGCAGCGCGGCGCCGAGGAAGAAGGTGGCGTTGAGGCGCAGGGCGAGGCCGGTCTTCAGCCAGCCGAGATCCACGAGGGTGAGCTGCCAGGTGTTGATGGCGGCATCCGCCGGGAACAGGATGGACAGCACATAGCCCGCCGCGAGCCCCGAGCCGATGGACAGCACCGGCGACCAGGCCAGCCAGTTGCACCACACCGAGAAGGGCGCGAGCAGCTTGCCGTAGCGCACCCAGGCAATGGCGCCATAGACCGAGGCGCCGCCCGACTTGTGCGGGAACAGGCCGGCGATCTCCGCATAGGAGAAGGCCTGGATGAAGCCGAAGATGATGGACAGGATCCACACGAACCAGGCCGGCGCCCCCACCGTGGCGCCGATGGCGCCGATGGAGAAGAGCACGAGCGCGGGCACCCCGCTCGCGATCCAGAACGCGCCGGTCCAGCTGATCTTGCGTTGAAGCGTGCCGGCCTCTGGCGGGGCGGCGGCCCCCGTGGTTGCTGCGATGCTCATGGTGTACCCCTCATTATTATGCGGGGAGTTTCTCGGCACGAAAAAAATTTGTCAATGAAGATGTATGTATGACGCAAGGTTAATGTGAGTCATATTTTTGATCATGAGTGTGCTTAAGTTTCGATCATATGCGTCTTGCGCGCGCAAAAACACCTCCAGGCGAAATGTCGTCTGGAGGTGTTCAAATCAATACATGGCTTTGGTGGCCGAAAGCTCAATCGGCCGCCGTGCATCGCCCGTCAGGCGCGCACCCGGGTCTTCTGCGGGTCGAAGTGCGGGAACGGCACGATCTCGGCCGCGATGCGCTTGCGCAGGCCGTCCAGCTTGCCGATCTCCACCTGCGTGCCCGTGGCGCCATGGGCCACATCAATGCGCGCCAGCGCAATCTGGCTTTTCAGGATGGGCGAATGGGTGGCGCTGGTGACGACGCCCACCTGCGCGCGGCCCATGTAGAGCGGATCGCCATAGCCGACCGTGTCGTTGCCCTCGATTCTCAGGCCCACCATCTTGCGGGCCGGGCTGGCCTTGCGCCGCATGAGCGCCGCCTTGCCGACGAAATCCTCCTCCTTTTCCGCCACCGCGAAACCGATGCCGGCCTCGAACGGGTCGGTCTGGTCGCAGAAATCATATCCCGCGAACACCAGCCCCGCCTCGATGCGCAGCATGTCGAGGGCGGCAAGGCCCAGCGGCTTCATGCCTTTCGGCGCACCCGCCGCCCACACGGCGTCGAACACGGCGCCGGCATCCTTGGGGTGGCACCAGATCTCGTAGCCGAGTTCCCCCGTATAGCCGGTGCGCGAGACCACCAGCGCCGGCCCCATGGGTCCGCCGAGCCGCGCCACGGCGAAGCGGAACCATTTCAGCTCGGCGATGGAAGGTTGCGTCGGGCTGGTCCAGATCATCTCGGCGAGGATCTCGCGGGAGAGCGGCCCCTGCACCGCGATATTGTGCAACTGGTCGGTGGAGGACCGCACGAAGGCGTTCAGCCCCCATTCGTGCGCCTTGTCGCGCAGCCAGGCGCCGGTGAATTCCTCCCCGCACACCACCCGGAAATTGGACGGCGCGAGGCGGAAGACGGTGGCATCGTCGATCATGCCGCCATGGTCGTAGGTGAGGGCGGTGTAGACCACCTGTCCCACCGCCAGCTTGCGCATGTCGCGGGTCACCGTGCGCTGGAGCAGGAGTTCCGCGTCCGGCCCCGTCACCTCAAACTTGCGCAGGGGCGAGAGGTCCATCACCGCCGCCGTCTCGCGGCAGGCCCAGTATTCGGCGATGGGACCCTCGCCGGTGAAGCAGGTGGGCAGCCAGAAGCCCCGGTATTCCACGAAGCTGCGGGTCATCTGCGCCAGGCGCGGATGAAAGGCGCTCTCGCGCGTCAGGCGCGGCTCGGCTGCGGCACTCATGCGGAATGCGGTCCCCCTGGAGAAGCTCTCGGCGCCGTCATAGACGCGCACATGGATGTCGGTGGGCACCCAGCCATTGGCCGGGTCGATATCGTCGGCGCAGGACGAGACGGCGCAGACGAGGTCGGTGAGCGCCTTCATCAACACATAGTCGCCGGGCCGCGACCAAGGCTCGTCCATGGTGAGCGCGTTGGTGTGGTCCACGGCTGTATTGTAGAAGAAGTTGATGGCCGGCCAGCCGGCGCGCGTGCGGATGCCATAAGGCGAAAGCACCGCGTTGAAATTGTCCGAGCAATTGGCGTGGCCCGGATAGCCCATGTCTTCGTAATATTTGGCCGAGCAGGCCAGCGCGAAGGTGTCGTGCCGCCCCACCGTGTCGCGGATCACCTCCACCAGCGGGATCTGGCGCTCGTCATAATATTTCGAGTGCAGCCCCGGTCCCGGATAGGCCGCGCCCATGAGGGTGCGGGTGGTGGTGGCGTCGAGGCCGAATTCCGCGCCCTGCTCCAGCGCCGCCGCGTCGAAGGCGAGGAAGTCCGAGCACTGGCGCCCGTCCACGTCGATGATCTGGATATAGTCGCCGGCCTTCACCCGGAAGGCGCGGGCCTGCGCGGCCGGGACCCTGAGGTCGAGCTTTGGCTCGGCCAGGGGCTCCGGCAGCGGGCGCTCGTTGCCGGGGGCGCGGGTGACGGTGACCTCGATGTCCGTGGGCGCGTCCTGCCCATCAGGCGCCATTGGGCCGCCGGGGGCCGCCACCACCGCCAGAACATCGCGCCGCGCGGTGAGCATGACCTGAGTTTGCGCCGGATGATCGCCGGCAAGCACCGTGTGCCCACTCACGGGCGCCGGCGCGATTCCCCGCGCCGCCAGCGCATGCGCCACCTGAGCGCTCCCCTCTCCCCCCAGATCCAGCACGTCCGCGAGGCGCACCTCGGCCGGGCCTTCGAGGCCGAGCGCGGTGCCGTCCGCCCGTCCTTCACCGCTTATGGCGAAGACCAGTGCCGGCTGCAGCCCTTCCCCGTCACGGATCGTGATGGCGTCGCCGGTGCCGAGCACGATCACGGCCGCACCGCCGCCGCGCACCACCACGCATTCGCGGGGGCGGGTGGCGACAGCGCTGCGGGAGGG
>NZ_JAIVFO010000005.1 GCF_029991245.1 Xanthobacter autotrophicus | reverse complement strand
ATCCCCGTGTGGGCGGGGTAGGGCGGCGAGTGGAAGGGGGATGTGCCCCGGACCAGCGACGGCGCAGCCGGAGCGCTGATCCGGGGCATTAAAGACTTCGTTTCGCCGACCCCATCCAACCCCATTGAATAAACGGACAACCGTTTTATTCTAGCGCCGCTTCCCCGCTGGCGCCTGCGCCCGGTGCAACAAGATCCGGGGAGCGTGGGAGGGACAACAAGATGCTGCCCAACAGCCAAGCCGGCTTCGATTTCGACCTCGGCGAGACCGCCGACATGCTGCGCGACACGGTTCGCTCGTTCTCGGATGCCGAGATCGCCCCGCGCGCCGCCGAGATCGACAAG
Organism: Xanthobacter autotrophicus; assembly: GCF_029991245.1. Classification (GTDB taxonomy): domain Bacteria; phylum Pseudomonadota; class Alphaproteobacteria; order Rhizobiales; family Xanthobacteraceae; genus Xanthobacter; species Xanthobacter autotrophicus_C. Next base: position 70,548 of record NZ_JAIVFO010000005.1, on the reverse strand, counting down.
ACCAACCAGTTTCCCCGCGACCTGTGGCCCAAGCTCGGCGCGCTGGGCCTGCTCGGCGTCACGGCGGAGGAGGAATACGGCGGCTCGGGCCTCGGCTATCTCGAGCATGTCATCGCCATGGAGGAGATTTCCCGCGCCTCGGCCTCGGTGGGCCTGTCCTATGGCGCGCACTCCAATCTGTGCGTCAACCAGATCAGCCGCAACGGCACCGCCGAGCAGAAGGCGAAGTACCTGCCCAAGCTCATTTCCGGCGAGCATGTGGGCGCGCTCGCCATGTCCGAGCCGGGCGCGGGGTCGGACGTGGTCTCCATGCGCACCCGCGCGGAGAAGAAGGGCGACCGCTACATCCTCAACGGCTCCAAGATGTGGATCACCAACGGCCCCATCGCCGAGACGCTGGTGGTCTACGCCAAGACCGACCCCGCCGCCGGCCCCAAGGGCATGACCGCCTTCCTGGTGGAGAAGGGCTTTCCCGGCTTCTCCACCGCGCAGAAGCTGGACAAGCTGGGCATGCGCGGCTCCGACACCGGCGAGCTGGTGTTTCAGGATTGCGAGGTGCCGGAGGAGAACGTGCTCGGCGCCGTGGGCAAGGGCGTCAACGTGCTCATGAGTGGGCTCGATTATGAGCGCGCAGTGCTGGCGGGCGGCCCGACGGGCATCATGCAGGCGTGCATGGATATCGTTCTGCCCTATGTCCACGAGCGCAAGCAGTTCGGCCAACCCATCGGCACCTTCCAGCTGATGCAGGGCAAGATCGCCGACATGTATGTGACCATGAACGCCACCAAGGCCTACGTCTATGCCGTGGCCAAGGCTTGCGACCGCGGCGCCACCACCCGCGAGGACGCCGCCGGCGCCATCCTCTACGCGGCGGAAAAGGCCACCTGGATGGCGCTGGAAGCCATCCAGACCCTGGGCGGCAACGGCTATATCAACGATTACCCGACGGGTCGCCTGTTGCGCGACGCCAAGCTCTACGAGATCGGCGCTGGCACCAGCGAGATCCGCCGCATGCTCATCGGCCGCCAGCTGTTCGACAAGACGGCCTGAGCGGGCGCCGATCCCGCAGGATGGCATGGCCGGAACCCGGACAGCTCCGGGTTCCGTTCGCGCAAGGCGCGGACGCCGACTTTGGATCCCCGCGGACTTTGGACGCCTTCCAATGTCTCCTTCCCATTCCGCAAGGACGACACGGCAATGGTGCAGCCATGGGCCTTTTCGCCTCCCTGCGGCATGCGGCCGCTAGAGCTGAGAAGTTCATAAGGGTTAGCGTCGGCGCCGAATGGGCTTATAAAGGAGGCAGCCAGCCAACCCATTGCCAGGGATCGCCAGCAAGTCTTGCACATTTGATTGGTGACGCGCGATGCCTGTTCGCTTGATGTTGCGCATGCCGTTTTGGCGTGCCCTGTGCCAGCTGCCTGCTGGTGCTGCCCTGCTTTTCCTTGCCCTGTTGCTTTCGCCGGGCCTCTCCCTCGCCCAGCCCACCGCGCCCGCCGAACAGCCGGCAGCTGCGGCACCGGCCTCGAGCGCGCCGGCTACGTCTGCGGCCACGGCCGCGCCCACAGCCACCCCCTTGGAAGCGCCTGCGCCGGCTGCGGCCCATGATCCGGCGACGGCGCATGCGTCCCCTCCCGAAAGTCCCTCCATCGATGCGCGGCTGCCGCATGACCTGTCCCCCTGGGGCATGTTCATGGCGGCCGACCTGGTCGTGAAGGCCGTGATGGTGGGTCTTGCCTTCGCCTCCCTCGTCACCTGGACCGTGTGGTTCGCCAAGTCGCTTGAACTGGTCTTCGCCCGCCGCGCGGTAGCCCGCACGCTCGATGCGCTGCAGGCGGCGCCGACGCTTTTCGACGCGGTGGCCGCCATGCCCAAGGACCGGGGCGCCGCGGCGGCAACCGTCAAGGCCGCCCTCGCCGAATGGAAAGTCTCCGAGGGACTGCCGGTGGAGGGCATCAAGGAGCGCGTTGCCGTCGCGCTGGGGCGGATCGAGGCCCGGGCCGGACGTCGCCTCACGGGTGGAACCGGCGTGCTCGCCACCATCGGTGCCACGGCCCCGTTCGTGGGCCTGTTCGGCACCGTGTGGGGCATCATGAATGCCTTCATCGGCATCTCGAAGTCGCAGACCACCAATCTGGCCGTGGTGGCACCGGGCATCGCCGAGGCGCTGCTCGCCACCGCCATCGGCCTGGTCGCGGCCATCCCCGCCGTGGTGATCTACAATCTGTTCGCCCGCGCCATCGCCGCCCAGAAGGCCCGCCTCGCCGACACTTCGGCCGAGGTCATGCGCCACCTGTCCCGCGATCTCGACCGGGCCGCCAGCGGCATCGAGCCTCGCCGCCTCCACGCCGCAGCGGAGTGAGGCACCATGGCCGCCAAGCTCGACCACGGCGGCGGGGACGACCTCGCCGAGAATCACGAGATCAACGTCACGCCCTTCATCGACGTGATCCTGGTGCTGCTCATCATCTTCATGGTCGCGGCGCCGCTCGCCACGGTGGATGTGAAGGTGGACCTGCCGGCCTCCAACGCCCAGCCGCAACCGCGCCCGGACAAGCCCCTGTTCCTGACCGTGAAGAAGGACCTTTCTCTGGCGCTGGGCGATGACGCCCTGGAGCGGCCCGCGCTCGCCCACGCGCTTGACGGCAAGACCTCCGGCGACCGTCAGCAGCGGGTGTTCGTGCGCGCCGACAAGGCGGTGCCCTTCGGCGACGTGATGGAGGTGATGAACCTCCTGCGCTCGGCCGGCTACCTCAAGGTGGCGCTGGTGGGCCTCGAAGGGGAGGCGGCGCCCGTGCCCCCGGCGGCCGCTGCCCCGGCTCCGGCCCCGGGAGTGCGGCCGTGAGCGCGGTCCATCACTGGCACGATTTCGACCGCACCCATGTGCGCGACACCGTGCTGCGCCTCGCCGCCGGCGCCCTGTTCATTGTCACGGTGCATGCCGTGGCGGTCTATGCGGCGCTGTTCTGGCGCAAACTGGAGGCCGGGGAGGCGTCCCCGCCGGCCGCGATCATGATCGAGCTGGCCCCGCAGGCGGTGAGCGAGCAGCAGCAGGTGGAGGATGCAGCCCCCGGCCCGCAGATGGTCCAGGCGCCCGAATCCGTGCCCGATGCGCCGGATATTCCGGCCGAGGCCGCGCCGCCGCCCGAGCCCGTGGTGAACGAGGTCCTGGAAAAGCTGCCGGAGGTCGAGCCCTCCAAGGAACAGGCCGAGGTGGTGCTGCCCAAGCCCGAGCCGAAAAAGGAAGAGGTGAAGCAGCCGCCGAAGCAGAAGGTGGAGAAGCCGAAGCCGGACGCCAAGCCGACGCGGCGACCGTCCGCACCGCTCACCACCGCCGCGCCGCGCTCGGATGCCCCGGCGGCGCAGGCCACCGCCGCGCCGTCTCCCGGTGCCGCCGCGGTGCGTTCGGCGGCGGTGGCGGACTGGCGTTCGCGCGCCTTTGCCCACCTCAACCGCTACAAGCGTCCGCAGGGCAGCCTGACGGGCCGGCCCGGCGTGTCGATCTCGCTCAGTGCGTCGGGGTCGGTGACGGGCGCGCGGCTGGTCAGCGGCTCGGGCAACGAGGTGCTGGACCGCGAGGCGGTGGCCATGGCGCACCGCGCCTCGCCGTTTCCGGCGCCGCCGGATGGCAGGCCCCTGACCTTCTCGGTGGCGATCAACTTCACCTCGCGGTGAGGGCGGCGCCTCCCGCGCCCGCTTCACACCTGTAGCCGGCGCAGGGCTGCGGCGCTGCTGCCGCATGCCCAGGCTTTGGACTTCACCGCGACCCTGTGTTAAGCGCAGGGTCCGCTCCTGAGGGCCGCTGGAACCGGCGTCCCGCCGGGGTGCCCCGACATTACCGGAGACCTGCCATGGCCTCGCAGGACGCGAACCGCGCCTCCATTTCGGAGGACATGAACCGCTTCTTCACTGCTCCTCTCGCCGAGAGCGATCCCGAGATCGCCGGTGCGGTGAAGGCGGAGCTGGGTCGCCAGCGTGACGAAATCGAGCTGATCGCGTCCGAGAACATCGTCTCGCGCGCCGTGCTCGAGGCCCAGGGCTCCGTGCTCACCAACAAGTATGCCGAGGGCTACCCGGGCAAGCGCTACTATGGCGGCTGCCAATATGTGGACGTGGCGGAAAACCTCGCCATCGAGCGCGCCAAGAAGCTGTTCGGCTGCGGCTTTGCCAACGTCCAGCCCAATTCCGGCAGCCAGGCCAACCAGGGCGTGTTCTTCGCCCTGCTGCAGCCGGGCGATACCTATCTGGGCCTCAACCTTGCTGCCGGCGGTCACCTGACCCACGGCTCGCCCGTCAACATGTCCGGCAAGTGGTTCAAGCCCGTGCCCTATACGGTGCGCGAGGACGACCAGCGCATCGACTATGACGAGGTGGCCAGGCTCGCCGACGAGCACAAGCCCCGGCTCATCGTGGCCGGCGGCTCGGCCTATCCGCGCATCATCGATTTCCCGAAGATGCGCGCCATCGCCGACGCCGTGGGCGCCAAGCTCATGGTGGACATGGCGCATTTTGCCGGCCTCGTGGCCGGCGGCGCCCATCCCAGCCCGTTCCCCCACGCCCATGTGGTGACCACCACCACCCACAAGACCCTGCGCGGCCCGCGCGGCGGCATGATCCTCACCAATGACGAGGATCTGGCCAAGAAGATCAATTCGGCCATCTTCCCCGGCATCCAGGGCGGGCCGCTGATGCACGTCATCGCCGCCAAGGCCGTGGCCTTCGGCGAGGCGCTGCGCCCCGAGTTCAAGCTCTACGCGAAGAACGTGGTGGAGAACGCCAAGGCGCTGGCCGAGACCCTGAAAGGCCACGGCTTCAACATCGTCTCCGGCGGCACCGACACCCACCTGATGCTGGTGGACCTGCGCCCCAAGCGCCTCACCGGCAAGACCTCGGAAGGCGCGCTCGGCCGGGCGCACATCACCACCAACAAGAACGGCATTCCGTTCGACCCCGAAAAGCCGTTCGTGACCTCCGGCATCCGCCTCGGCACGCCGGCCTGCACCACGCGCGGCTTCGGGGTGGCCGAGTTCCAGCAGGTGGGCGACTTCATCGCCGAGGTGCTCGACGTGCTCTCCCAGAAGGGCGTGGACGAGGATTCGCTGGTGGAAGCCGCGGTGCGCGAGAAGGTCTCGGGCCTGCTCGCCCGCTTCCCCATCTATCCCTGAGGGAGACGTGCCAGCGCGTTTTCGCGCCGCGGACCGGTGTCCCCGCGCGAAGACGCCTGAGCGCCGGAGAGGGTGAAGCATGCGCTGTCCCTATTGCGGCGGTCTCGACACGCAGGTGCGCGATTCCCGGCCGACGGAAGACAACACCGCCATCCGCCGCCGCCGCATCTGCCCCGATTGCGGCGGCCGCTTCACCACCTTCGAGCGCGTGCAACTGCGCGAGCTGATGGTGCTGAAGCGCTCCGGCCGACGGGTCCCGTTCGATCGCGACAAGCTCGCCCGCTCCGTGGACGTGGCCCTGCGCAAGCGTCCGGTGGACGGCGAGCGGGTGGAGCGCATGCTGTCCGGCATCGTGCGCCAGCTGGAGAGCATGGGCGACAGCGACATCACCTCCGAGACCATCGGCGAGATGGTGATGGAAGGCCTGAAGCAGCTGGACGACGTGGCCTATGTGCGCTTCGCCTCGGTCTACCGCAATTTCCGCGAGGCCAAGGATTTCGAGAACGCGCTGGCCGAGCTGTCCCAGGAGGGCGAGGTGAAGGCCGAGGCCGAAGGCCCGAAGGACAAGCCGAAGGCCGCCGGCAAGACCCCGCCGCGGAGCGCCGAATGAGCGTTTCCCCCCTGTCGGCCCACCCCGTCACCTCTCCGGAGGAAGACGAGCGGTTCATGGCCGAGGCCCTGAAGGTGGGCCAGAGCGGCCTTGGCCGCACCTGGCCGAACCCTTCCGTGGGTGCGGTGGTGGTGCAGCACGTGGATGGCCGCCCGCACATCGTCGGCGCCGCCGCCACCGCCGCCACCGGTCGCCCCCATGCGGAGCCCATCGCCCTCGCCCAGGCGGGGGAGGCGGCCCGAGGTGCCACGCTCTATGTGACGCTGGAGCCCTGCTCCCACCACGGCCGCACCCCGCCCTGCGCCGGCGCGGTGATCGCTGCCGGCGTGCGCCGGGTGGTGGCCGCCATCGAGGACCCCGACCACCGGGTGAAGGGGCGCGGCGTCGCCCGCCTGCGCGCCGCCGGCATCTGGGTGACCGTGGGCGTGGGCGCCGAGCAGGCGCTGGCCGACCACGCCGGCCATATCCGCCGCGTCACCGAGGGCCGGCCCCATGTGCTCCTGAAGATGGCGGTTTCCGCCGACGGCAAGGCGGCCCTTGCCGGGCCGCGGCCGGCGGTGGTCACCGGACCCGAGGCGCGGGCGCGGGCGCATCTCATGCGCGCCCATGCGGACGCCATCCTTGTGGGCCTCGGCACGGTGACGGCCGACGACCCCATGCTCACCTGCCGGCTGGAAGGCCATGAGGATCGCTCCCCGGTGCGCCTCGTGCTCGACAGCGGGCTCGATATTCCCCTGGAAAGCGCCCTGGTGCGCACCGCCTGCGATGTTCCGGTCTGGGTGATCGCGGCGGAGGATGCCCCGGCCGAGCGCGCCGCCGCCCTCATGGAAAAGGGCGTGGAGGTGCTGCGCGCGCCGCGTGGCGGCATTGAGGGGCGGCTGCATCTGCCGGCGGTGCTCAAGCTGCTGGGCCTGCTCGGCATCACCCGGCTGATGGTGGAAGGCGGCCCCACCACCGCCGCCGCCGTCCTGGAGGCGGGCCTGGTGGACGAGGTGGCGATCTTCCACAGCCCGGTGCTGCTGGGCCCGGATGCCTATGATGCTCTGGCCGGCCGTCCGCTCGGCCGCCTTTTCGCCCCCGTGGGCTTCGCCGAGGTGGAGCGCGCCGAGCTTGGCGCCGACCAGCTCGTGCGCTTGTGGAGACGCTGACATGTTCACCGGCATCGTCACCGACATGGGCGACCTCGTCGCCGTGGAGACGAAGGGGGAGGTCAAGACCCTCACCATCGCCACCGCCTATGAGGCGGCGGGCATCGATGTGGGCGCCTCCATCGCCCATGCGGGGGTGTGCCTTACCGTCACCTCGGTGGCGGACGGCGGCCCGCGCGGCACCCTCTTCACCGTGGACGCCGGACCGGAGACGCTTGCGATCACCACCGTGGGCGGCTGGACGCAGGGCCGGCGCATCAATCTGGAACGGTCGCTGAAGATGGGCGACGAACTGGGCGGCCACATGGTCTCAGGCCATGTGGACTGCACGGCGAAGGTGGTGTCGCGCGAGGACCTCGGCGTCACCACCCGCTTCGTGTTCGAGGTGCCGGAGCCATTCGCCCGTTTTGTCGCGGCGAAGGGGTCGGTGGCCCTCGACGGCACCTCCCTCACGGTGAACACGGTGGAGGGCAACACCTTCTCCTGCCTGCTTATTCCCCACACCCTGGCAGTCACCACCTGGGGGGCCGTCAAGGCGGGGGACATGGTCAATTTCGAGGTGGACCTGATGGCTCGCTATGCCGCCCGGCTTGCGGAGTTCCCCCGGGCCTAGTACGCCTCGCGACCAATTCCGGTGCCGTGCGCGGCGCCAAACGGTTCTGGAGAGACATTCCATGGTCACGACGCGCAGGGAAGGCGCGGGCGCCGCCTCGCTCAACGGCGGCCCGCTTGAAGGCGCCCGGGTGCTCATCGTGGAGGGGCGCTATTACGAGGCCCTCGCCGATGAGCTTCTCGCCGGCGCCCGCGCCGTGCTGGAGGCAGCCGGCGTCGAGGTGGAGGTGATCACCGTGCCAGGCGCGCTGGAGGTGCCCATCGCCGCCGAGATCGCGCTGGAAGCGGCCGAGATCACCGGCAATGCGGTGGACGCGGTGGTGGGCCTCGGCGTGGTGGTCCGCGGCGAGACCTATCATTTCGAGATCGTGGCCGGGGAATCCGCCCGTGGCCTCATGGACCTCGGCATGGCGCATGCGCTGCCGGTGGGCAACGGCATCCTCACCGTGGACACCGAGGCCCAGGCCTGGGAGCGCGCCCGCGTCTCCGAAGGCAACAAGGGCGGCGGCGCGGCGGAAGCGGCGCTCACCCTGCTGCGCCTGCGGCGGCGGCTGGAAGCATGAAGGACGTGACCGCTCAGGGCGCCCCCGCCAAGCCCATGAAGAAGAGCGCGGCCCGCCTCGGCGCGGTGCAGGCGCTCTACCAGATGGACCTTGCCCAGACCCCGCTGAACGACATTCTCGCCGAGTTCGAGAGCCACTGGCTCGGCCAGGAGGTGGAAGGCGTGGAGTTCCCCGAGGCCGACGTGCGCCTGTTCCGCACCGTGGTGGAAGGGGTGCTGAACGACCAGCGCCGCATCGACCCGATGGTGGACAATGCCCTCACCAAGGGCTGGCCGCTGAAGCGGGTGGAAGCCGTGCTGCGCGCGGTGCTGCGCGCCGGCGCCTTCGAGCTGGCATCGAAGCCCGACGTGCCGGCCCGCGTGGTCATCACCGAATATGTGAACGTGGCCGGCGCGTTCCTCGATCGCGACGAGACCGGCATGGTCAACGCCGTGCTGGACACCCTGGCCCACGATCTGCGCCCCGACGAATTCAAGGGCGGCTGACATGGCGGACGGCGACGTGGCAGGGGGATCGGGCGAGGACCGCTTCATCGCGCGCTTCCTGCGCCCCATCGCCGGTTCGTCCGCCGCCCTCGGCCTGCTTGACGATGCCGCGCTGCTGACCCCGCCCGTGGGCTGCGACCTGGTGCTCACCAAGGACGCGGTGGTGGCGGGAGTGCATTTCTTTGCCGATGATCCGCCCGCATCCATCGCCCGCAAGGCGCTGCGGGTAAACCTCTCCGACCTTGCCGCCAAGGGGGCCGACCCGCTCGGTGCCCTGCTGGCGCTGGCCCTGCCCAAGGAAACGCCCGACGCCTGGATGGAAGCCTTCTCGGCGGCCCTGGGCGAGGATTGCGAGCGCTATCTGTGCCCCATCCTCGGCGGCGACACGGTTTCCACCCCCGGTCCGGTCACCATCACGCTGACAGCGCTGGGGTCGGTGCCCCGGGGGGCATTCGTGCCGCGCACGGGGGCAAAGCCCGGCCAGGCCATCCTCGTGACCGGCACCATCGGCGATGCGGCGCTGGGCCTGCGGCTGCGGCAGGACAGCAAGGCTGTGGCCTTCGCCGGCCTGAGCGACGAACAGCGCGGTCATCTCCTTGACCGCTATCTGCACCCCCAGCCTCGGCTCGCCATCGCCCCGATCCTGCGCCGCTATGCCAAGGCTGCCATGGATGTGTCCGACGGGCTGGTCGGCGACGTGGCAAAGATGCTCGGAGCTTCCGGCTGCGGCGGGCACATCGAGGCGCGGCGCGTGCCGGTTTCGGCCGCTGCTGCTGCGGCCATCGCTGCGGACGCCGGCCTGTTCAGGACCGCGGTCACCGGCGGGGACGATTACGAGGTGGTGGCCTGCGTGCCCCATGCCCTGGTCCACGCCTTCACCGCCGAGGCCGCCCGGGTGGGCGTGCCGGTGACGCTGATCGGCGAGACGCGCGAGCAGCCGGGCTTCGCGGTGACCGATGCCGGCGGCCATGCGCTGGACCTCGGCGCCGGCAGCTTCAGCCACTTCTGAGCCGGCACTTTCGTTCGCATTTCCTTTACGCGAACCGGTGCCCACGCTTGAAAATGCGTCAGCCCAGCGCCACCAGCGCCGCCCCGGCGGCGATGAGGACGACGCCAAGGGTCGCCAGCGCGCTCAGGCGCTCGCCCAGGAACACGATGCCGAAGATGGCGACCAGCACCACGCTCAGCTTGTCCACCGGCGCCACCCGCGCCGCATCGCCAAGCTTCAAGGCGCGGAAATAGCACAGCCACGACGCTCCGGTGGCAAGGCCCGACAGGGTGAGGAACATCCATGTCCGCGCAGGGATCTCTGTGGGCGCCTGCCATGAGCCACCGAACCCCACCATGGCGGCCACCAGGGCGAGGATGATGATGGTGCGCAGCAGCGTCGCGAGGTCGGAATGGATATTCGCCACCCCCACCTTGGCGAAGATGGCGGTGAGCGCCGCGAACGCCGCGGACAGCAGGGCCCAGAACAGCCAGGAGGTGGAAAGACCGGAGGGCAAAGGCGCAAGGCTCGCGGGCGCGAGGTCCCTATGGTAGGTAATGCGTATAGTGTGCGAGGTATTACCAAATGGCCAGCACGGTGACGCGCAAGGGACAGGTGACGGTTCCCAAAAGGGTGCGCGATCTGCTCGGCATCACGCCGGGCAGCGCGGTGGAGTTCCGCCTGGAGGGTGACCGCGTGATCTTCACCAAGGTCGGGGAGAGCACCCATCACGGCCGGTTCGCGAAATTGCGCGGCCATGCGGGGGAGGGCCTCAGCACCGACGCCATCATGGCGCTCACCCGCGGCGAGGGATGAGCCGGCGGCGATGACCTTCGTGGATACCAACGTGCTGCTCGATCTGGTGACGGACGATCCGGTCTGGGCCGAGTGGTCGCAAGAGCATCTCGAAGCGGCGGCGCTGGAGGGTCCGCTCCTCGCCGATCCCATGGTCTATGCCGAGCTGTCGGTGCGCTATGCCCGTGTCGAAGCGGTGGACGAATTTTTCGCGGTGGCCGGCATCACCCTCGTCGAGACGCCGCGCGCGGCGCTCTTTCTGGCCGGCAAGGTCTTCGGCCGATACCGCAAGGCGGGTGGAGCCCGCACCGGCGTTCTGCCGGACTTTCTCATCGGCGCCCATGCCGCCGTCGCCGGGCGGCCGCTCCTGACCCGCGATCGCGGCCGCTACACGAGCTACTTTCCCACAGTGACCTTGGTGGCCCCTTCGCTCTAAAACTTCGAGCGGATTCACCGATCAGATTGATTCAATCTGATCGGATCCGGCTCTAAGATCACCGGCAATCGACTCTCCTCGCACCCGCTTTGGTTCATGCCCGATCCCGGCTTCATCCATCTGCACGTCCATTCCTCCTATTCGCTGCTGGAGGGGGCGCTGTCCATCGGCAAGCTGGCCGACCTCGTGAAGGCGGACGCGCAGCCGGCCATCGCCCTCACCGATACGGGCAACCTGTTCGGCGCGCTGGAATTCTCCGAGAAGATGGCAGGGGCGGGCATCCAGCCCATCGCCGGGGTCTCCCTCGCTCTCGACCTGCCGGAGCCCGCCGGCCCGCGCGGGGCGATCCGGCCCAAGCGGCCGCGCATCGTGCTCTTGGCCCAGTCGGAGCCGGGCTGGCGCAACCTGATGCGGCTGGTCTCGCGCTCCTTCCTCGAAACCGCCAGCGAGGACGAGCCGCGCATCCTGATGGAATGGCTCGCCGACGCCCATGACGGCCTCATCGCCCTCACCGGCGGGCCGGCCGGCCCCCTCGACAAGGCGCTGGTGTCCGGCCATCCGGAGCTGGCGGCGGAACGGCTCGACCTGCTGGCCTCCCTGTTCGGCGACCGGCTCTATGTGGAGGTGCAGCGCCACGACGCCGAACGCCTCGCCGAAGCCGGCCTGCTGGAGCTGGCCTATGCCAAGGGGGTGCCGCTGGTGGCGACCAACGAGCCCTTCTTCGCCAGCAAGACCGATTATGAGGCCCACGACGGCCTGCTGTGCATCGCCGAGGGCCGGCTGCTGTCGGAGGGCGACCGGCGCCGGCTGACCCCCGAACATCGCTTCAAGACCCGCGCGGAAATGCTGGCCCTGTTCGCCGACCTGCCCGAGGCCACGGCCAATACGGTGGAGATTGCCCGGCGCTGCGCCCACCGGGTGCGCACGGTGAAGCCCATCCTGCCGCGTTTCACCTCCGGTGGGGGGGAGGGGGATCCCCTCGCGGAGGAGGCCGCCGAGCTGGAGCGGCAGGCCAGGGAGGGCCTTGCCCAGCGCCTCGACAAGCACGGGCCGGCGCCGGGGCTGGATATCGCCACCTACGAGGAGCGCCTCGCCTACGAATTGTCCGTCATCACCAAGATGAAGTTTCCCGGCTACTTCCTCATCGTGTCGGACTTCATCAAGTGGGCCAAGGCCCATGACATTCCGGTGGGGCCGGGGCGTGGATCGGGCGCCGGCTCGCTGGTGGCCTATTCGCTCCAGATCACCGACCTCGACCCGCTCCGGTTCGGCCTGCTGTTCGAGCGCTTCCTGAACCCCGACCGCGTGTCCATGCCCGACTTCGACGTGGACTTCTGCCAGGAGCGCCGCGACGAGGTGATCCACTACGTGCAGGAGCGCTACGGCCGGGCCCAGGTGGCGCAGATCATCACGTTCGGTACGCTTCAGGCGCGCGGCGTGCTGCGCGACGTGGGGCGCGTGCTGGAAATGCCCTACGGGCAGGTGGACAAGCTGTGCAAGCTGGTGCCGCAGAACCCGGCCAATCCGGTCACGCTGAAGCAGGCCATCGAGGACGAGCCGCGCCTCCAGGCCTCCCGCGACCAGGAAGAGGTGGTGAAGCGCGCCTTCGACATTGCGGTGCGCCTCGAGGGCCTCAACCGCCACGCCTCCACCCACGCGGCGGGCATCGTGATCGGCGACAGGAAGCTCCACGAGCTGGTGCCGCTTTATCGCGATCCCAAGTCCGACATGCCGGTCACCCAGTATAATATGAAATGGGTGGAGCAGGCCGGGCTGGTGAAGTTCGACTTCCTCGGCCTGAAGACGCTGACCACCATCGACAAGGCGGTGAAGCTGATCCACCAGCGCGGCATCGACCTCGACATCTCCAAGATCCCGCTGGACGACCCCAGGACCTACGCCATGCTGGGCAAGGGCGAGACGGTGGGCGTATTCCAGGTGGAAAGCGCGGGCATGCGCCGGGCGCTGGTCGACATGAAGGCCGACCGCGTCGAGGACCTGATCGCCCTCGTGGCCCTGTACCGGCCCGGCCCCATGGCCAACATCCCGGTCTATTGCGACTGCAAGCACGGCCGCGCCAAGCCGGACTATCTCCACCCCATGCTGGAGCCGTACCTGAAGGAGACGTTCGGCGTCATCATCTACCAGGAACAGGTGATGCAGATCGCCCAGGCCATGGCGGGCTATTCGCTGGGCGAGGCCGATCTCCTGCGCCGCGCCATGGGCAAGAAGATCCGCGCCGAGATGGAGAAGCAGCGCGAGCGCTTCGTGTCCGGCTCCGCCGGGCGCGGCATCGAGAAGGCGCAGGCGGACACCATCTTCGACCTGCTCGCCAAGTTCGCCGACTACGGCTTCAACAAGTCCCACGCCGCCGCCTATGCCATCGTCGCCTACCAGACGGCGTGGCTGAAGGCGAACTACCCCACCGAATTCCTCGCCGCCTCCATGACCCTCGACATGGGCAACACGGACAAGCTCGCGGAATTCCGGCAGGAGGCCCAGCGCCTCGGCATCGAGGTGGTGCCGCCCAACATCAACCTGTCCGCCCGCGAGTTCGCGGTGAAGGATGGGAAGATCATCTACGCCATGGCCGCCATCAAGGGCGTGGGCGGGGCGGCGGTGGACGCGCTGGTTCAGGCGCGCGGCGACAAGGCTTTCAAGAGCTTCGCCGATTTCGCGTCGCGCCTGCCCGTGAAGCTGGTGAACAAGCGCACGCTGGAAAGCCTGATGGCCGCCGGCTGCTTCGACGTGCTGGAGAAGAACCGCGCCCGGGCGTTTGCCGCCATCGAATCCATCGTGGCCGAGGCGCAACGGGTGGAGGCGAACGCCCAGTCGGGACAGAACGACATGTTCGGCTCCGGCCCCACGGCGGCCTCCCTCCCGATTCCGGAGGTGGCGCCCTGGCTACCCTCGGAGCGGCTGCAGAGGGAATATGATTCCATCGGCTTCTTCCTCACCGGCCATCCGCTGGATGACTATGCCGATGCGCTGAAGAAGATGCGGGTGCAGTCCTTCGTCGATTTCTCCCGCGCCGTGCGCTCCGGGGCGGCGGCGGGACGGCTCGCGGCCACCGTGGTGTCCAAGCAGGAGCGGCGGACCAAGTCCGGCACCCGCATGGGCATCGTGGGCCTCTCCGACCCCTCGGGCCATTATGAGGCGGTGATCTTCTCCGAGGGCCTCGCCCACTATCGCGACCTGCTGGAGCCCGGCACGCCCCTGCTGATGATGGTCGCGGCCGAGCTGAACGGCGAGGATGTACGCGTGCGCATCAATTCCTGCGAGAAGCTCGATCCCGTCACCACCCGCCACCAGAAGGGCCTGCGCATCTTCCTGCGCTCCCCCGAGCCCATCGAGGGCATCGCCCGCCGCCTGGCGGACGGCAGGGCCGGGGATGCGGGAGCGGGCGAGATCAGCCTCATCCTGCTGGTGGAGGATGCGCGGGCCGAGGTGGAAGTGAGCCTGCCCGGCAAATATCCCATCTCCCCCCAGATCGCCGGGGCCATCAAGGCCATTCCGGGCGTCGTTTCGGTGGAGGCGGCGTAGGAACGCGCGGCCCTGCCGGTTCGACTGGGCACGCTCCGAATCCTCTCCCGCGTGCAAGAACTCTACGAAAGTCCCCCTCTCCCCTTGCGGGAGAGGGCCGGGGTGAGGGGTGTGCCGCGATCCTGGGCAGACAGGCGTTTTCTCGCGGTGGGAACCCCTCACCCCCAACCCCTCTCCCGCAAGGGGAGAGGGGGCAGGGACGTGCGGCAGACACGCCACGGTCGACCCCGGCGTTCACCCGCCCATGTGCGGCGCCGTGCATTCGGGCTATACAGGCCGCACGGCGCTACCCCCCGGCGAGAGAGACAACATGGCTTCCGACTGGCTCGTGGCGCGGCGCGTCGCCGTCGCCTGCATCGTCCTTGCCCTCGCCTATTTCTCTTTCAAGATCACCGACGTGATCCTGCAGGTGTTCGCGGCCGTGCTGGTGTCCCTGGCCCTGCACGCGCTGGCGGAGCCGTTCGCCCGCCTCACCCGCTTTCCCGAGCGCTATGCGGTGTTCCCGGTGGCGCTGCTGGTGTTCGGCGGCATCGGGCTCACCCTCTATCTGTTCGGCTCCACCATCCAGGTGCAGGTCGCCGAGCTGATCAACGAGCTGCCCGCCGCCTGGAAGGCCTTCGAGCAACGCTTTCATCTGGAAGGCATGAGCGACGACCTGCTGCGCCGGGCCGAGGCATCGGCACCCTCCGGCGAGACGGTCATCTCGGCGGTGCAGGGCCTGACCTCCAACGTCTTCCAGGTGGTGCTCGGCAGCTTCCTGGTGATCGTCGGCGGCATCTATTTCGCCGCCGCGCCGGACCTTTACCGGCGCATGTTCCTGTCGCTGTGGGCCGAGCCGGAGCGGCCGGCGGTGGCGCGACGGCTCGCCTCCGTCTCCGAGGACCTGCGGCACTTCCTGAAGGCGCAGCTCATCGCCATGGTGGTGGTGGGCGTGCTCACCTTCATCGGCCTCACCATCGTGGGGGTGCCCTCGGCCCTGGCGCTCGCCCTGTTCGCCGGGCTCGCCGAGTTTGTGCCCATGATCGGCCCGGTGGTGGCGGCGGCGCCGGCCGTGCTCATCGCCCTGACGCTGGGGGTGGATTCGGGGCTGTGGACACTGCTGGTCTTCGTCATCGTCCAGCAGTCGGAGAGCAACGTGATCACCCCGCTGCTCCAGCAGCGCATGGTGTCGCTGCCGCCGGCGGTGACGCTGTTTGCGGTGGTGGCGTTCGGCAATGTGTTCGGCGCCCTCGGTGTGGTGCTCGCCACGCCCCTCACCGTGCTCGCCTTTGCCGCCTTCAAGGCCCATGGCGAGATGGAGGCGAAGCCGGAGCCGGTTTCCGAACCTAGTTCGGCATGACCAGGGTGCCGGAGGTCCGGTCGAACCGCCACATGGCGCCGGGCATCAGATGGGTGCCGCCGATGGAGCGATCCACCGCATTCTGGCAGGCATGGTCGAAGCTGCCCTTCAGCGCCGCGGCCCCGGTGGGCGTGAGCGCGATCTCGGCCGTGGCATAGGCGCGATAGGAGCGCTCGGCCGCGCTTTCGTCGCCCGGGGAAAAGTGCATGCCCGCGGCCTCGCTGGAGCGGAAGGGCAGGCCGAAAATCAGCGGCTCATGGGCAAAGGCAAGCCCGTCGAGGCGCAGGAAGAAGGGCAGGTCGGCGAGGAACTGGGCCTCGTCCATGGAATGGACCGCGGCATAGAGGTGGGCCACCTTCATGGGCCCGTCCTGAAGATGCCGCAGGATGCGCTCTTCCGTGAGCGACAGCCCGCTCCTGGGCGCCGGAAGCTCGGCGATGAGCCGATGGAGCGCCGGCGCCAGATGGGGCAGCACCTCATAGACGCGGGACACCTGCGACCTGGAGAGGAAGGCCGCGAGCGGCCGCGGGGTGGGAGCGGTGAAGGCCGCCCAGGCCTCCCGTGCGGTTTCCAGCTGGAGGTGGGTGACCGGCGTGCGGTGCGCCTCCAGGGCGCGCATCTCGTCCGGCCCCATGACGCCGAGATAGTGGGAGGCCTGCACCAGGCTCAGCCCCATGCGCTCCGGCTCGTGGGCGAAATAGGACAGCAGCTGGATCAGCTGGAGCTGGTCGAACAGGTCATGCTCGAACCACAGTTCCACTTGCGCGTAGGCGACATGCACCTCCACCTGCGCGTCGCGGTGGGCAAAATCCGCCCGCACCTCGTCGAACGGCAGGCCCAGCGCCTGGGAGAGGAAATCGGCGCGCACGTCCGACACCTCCTCCAGGTCGGTGCCCGGCGGAACCGGCCCGTCGTGGAGCATGTCCTGCCAGGGCACGATATGGCCCCTGATTCCCGCCGCGCGCAGCTGCTCGGCGGCAGAATCGCCATTGGTGACAATGAGCTTCGGCATCACCCGTGCCCTCCGTCCTCCCCGGTCCGCTCTGGTGTCGTCTGGCGTCGGCGGCTCCGGACGGGACAGCTTCACCCGCGACCGCGGTAGGGCGCAACCCCCGTATCCGGCAACCACACGCCCTCGGCCAGTTTTCCGGTCTGCCAGAACACGTCGATGGGGATGCCGCCGCGCGGATACCAGTAGCCGGCGATGCGCAGGAAACGGGGCGTGAGCAGGTCCACCAGCCGCTTGCCCACCGCCACGGTGCAGTCCTCATGGAACGCGCCATGGTTGCGGAAGCTGCCGAGGTACAGCTTGAGCGACTTGGATTCCACCAGGAACTGGTCGGGCACGTAGTCGATGACGATATGGGCGAAATCCGGCTGCCCCGTCACCGGGCACAGCGAGGTGAATTCCGGGCAGGTGAAGCGCGCCACATAATCCACGTCCGGGTGCGGGTTCGGCACGCGGTCGAGCACCGCCTCCTCCGGCGAGGCGGGCAGGGCGGCACTGACGCCGAGCTGGAGCGGGCGATCGGTCATATCTCTTGATCCTGCGTCGGAAGAGCGGGTGCTCTACCCGCGCCGGCCGCACTGTTCAACTGCCGTCCGGCCGATTTGCGGCGGCGTGCGCCTTCGCCCCCTTCGCAGGCGCAATAGATCGCGCTAGAAGCGGCACGCCCGCAAGGCTGGGGCTTTGGGCATCCCGGGTGCGGACGGGCAGGGGGCGAGGGCAATGCTTGCCCTTTGCTGCATTGCACCGCACGGCACGACGCAGGGAAGGAGTCTTCATGACCGCCATCGTGGACATCATCGGACGCGAAATTCTGGACAGCCGCGGCAATCCCACCGTGGAAGTGGACGTGGTGCTGGAAGACGGCGCCCTCGGTCGCGCTGCCGTGCCCTCGGGCGCATCCACGGGCGCCCATGAGGCGGTGGAACTGCGCGACGGCGACGCCAGCCGCTATCTCGGCAAGGGCGTCGGCATGGCGGTGGACGCGGTCAACGGCGAGATCTTCGACGCCATCGGCGGCTATGAGGCCGAGGACCAGGCCCACATCGACGCCGCCCTCCTGGCGCTCGACGGCACCCCCAACAAGGGCCGCCTCGGCGCCAACGCCATCCTCGGCGTGTCCCTCGCTGTGGCCAAGGCCGCGGCCGAATCCAAGGGCCTGCCGCTCTACCGCTATGTGGGCGGCGTGAATGCCCGCGTGCTGCCGGTGCCCATGATGAACATCATCAATGGCGGCGCCCATGCGGACAACCCCATCGACTTCCAGGAATTCATGATCCTGCCCGCCGGTGCGCCCTCCTTCGCCGAGGGCCTGCGCTGGGGCGCGGAGATCTTCCACACCCTGAAGAAGGGCCTGAAGGACGCCGGCCACAACACCAATGTGGGCGACGAGGGCGGCTTCGCCCCCAATCTCGCCTCCGCCGAGGCGGCGCTGGAATTCGTGCTCAAGGCCATCGAGAAGGCCGGCTTCAAGCCCGGCGAGGACGTGTATCTCGGCCTCGACTGCGCCTCCACCGAGTTCTTCAAGAACGGCGTGTACAATTACGAGGGCGAAGGCACGGTGCGGGACATCGAGTCCCAGGTGGCCTACCTCGCCGAGCTGGTGGCCAAGTATCCCATCGTCACCATTGAGGACGGCATGGCCGAGGACGACTGGGTGGGCTGGAAGCTGCTCACCGACACCGTCGGCTCCAAGTGCCAGCTGGTGGGCGACGACCTGTTCGTCACCAATGTGGAGCGCCTGTCGCGCGGCATCAAGGACGGCGTGGGCAACGCCATCCTGGTGAAGGTGAACCAGATCGGCTCCCTCACCGAGACGCTGGACGCGGTGGAAATGGCCCACAAGGCCGGCTATCGCGCCGTCATGTCCCACCGCTCGGGCGAGACCGAGGACGCGACCATCGCCGACCTCGCGGTGGCCACCAATTGCGGGCAGATCAAGACCGGCTCGCTGGCCCGTTCCGACCGCACCGCCAAATACAACCAGCTGCTGCGTATCGAGCAGGAGCTGGGCGATAGCGCCCGCTACGCCGGCAAGGCCGCGCTGAAGGCGCTGGCCTGAGTCTCAAGCTGCAGCACCCCTCTTCCCTGCCCGGGAAGAGGGGTGCTGCCCTCAGTCCACCTTGTGCACCGCCACCGGATCGCTGGCGGGAAAGCTCTCTTCCAGCGCCTCATCGAGCCGCGCGTTCAGGTCCTGCTTCTCCTCGACCGCATCATGCGCGTGCTTCAACGCCACGATCTGCGTCAGCAGGGTATCGCGCCGCTGCGCCAGCTCGGCGATGGAGCGGCCGGCGGCTTCCGCCTTCACACCTTCAACCAGCGTGGCCTGAAGCTCCGGCGTCATGTTCGGCGCGCCGAGATCGTCCCACCAGGTCTCCACCGCCGGCAGCAGGTGGTGGATGAAATGGGCAAGGCCGCCTTCGCCGCCGCCCAGGTGGAAGGTCATGTGCTGGCCCATGAGCGCCCAGCGCAGGCCGGGGCCTTCGCAGACGGCCGCATCCACGTCCGCCACCGAGACCACGCCCTGCTCCACCAGGTGGATGGCCTCGCGCCACAGCGCCGCCTGGAGGCGGTTGGCCACGTGGCCGGCGACCTCCTTGTGGATCTCGATGGGGTGCTTGCCCATGGCGCGGTAGAAATCCATAGCGGTGTCGATGGCGGCGCGGCTGGCCTTCTCGCCGCCCACCACCTCCACCAGCGGAATGAGGTGCGGCGGATTGAAGGGGTGGCCGATGATGCAGCGCTCGGGATGGCGGCAGCCCTCGGCGATGCGGCTCACCAGCAGGCCGGAGGATGAGGAGGCGATCACCACCTCCGGCGGCAGCACCGCGTCGATGGCGGGGAACAGCTTCTGCTTCAGCTCGTAGCGCTCGGGCGCGTTCTCCTGAACGAAGTCGACGCCCGCCACCGCCGTCACCGGGTCGGGCTCGAAGCGCCAGCTGGTGGGGTCTATCCACGCCTCTCCGCCGAGTTCCATGAGGATCGGCCAGGCGGCGGAGATGAGGCGCTGGGTGGCCTCGGCCGCCCCGGGCGCGGGGTCGCTCACCACCACGTCGAGCCCGCGCGACAGGAACAGCGCGGCCCAGCTCGCGCCGATGGTCCCGGCTCCGATCACGGCGACGCGGCGGATGGGGTGGTTCGGTTGGGACATGGGGCACTCCTGCCTGAGGCTTCGGGGATTCCCGGTCTTCTAGCAGGGGGCGGGGCAGACCGGCATAGCTGCGACGGTATGACTGCCCTGTTCGGCGGGAGGCCTCAGCGCACCTGGCCTCAGCGTCCCGGGATCTCGCCAAGCAGGTCCCGCGCGCCGAGCCAGATGATCTGCACGCCGATGGCGAACAGGATGAAGGCGAACAGCCGCACCAGCACATTGGTGCCGTTCTTGCCCAGCACCCGCTCGATGGTGGGCGCCTCCCGGAAGGCGAAATAGACGGTGAGCGCCACCGCGATGAGCCCCGCCACAGCCCCGATGAGGGACGACAGGGACATGACCAGATCGGTCTCGAAGGTGGACTTGTGGCTGGCGGCCAGCGCGATGGTGGTGGCGATGGAGCCCGGCCCCACCGTGAGCGGCAGGGTGAGGGGATAGAAGGCCTGGTCCTTGGCGTGGGCCTCGTCCAGCGGCGTGCCGTCGGCGCGCTTGGCCGGCTCGTCGCCCTGATGCAGCAGGTTCCAGCCCACCGAGGTCACCACCACGCCGCCGGCCACCCGCAGCACCGGCAAGGTGATGCCGAAGAACAGCAGCACCTGCGCGCCCACGATCAGCGAGCCCAAAAGCAGCAGGAAGCCGTAGACGGCCACGCTGCGGGCCAGCAGCTCCCGCGTCTGCGCGGTGCAGCCGCGCACGAAATTGAGGAAGATCGGCGCCCCGCCGAGCGGGTTCACGATGGGGAAGAGGGCCGCGAAGACGGCAAGGAAGATGTTGACGGAATTGCTGAAATAGCCCACGCGCATGCCCCCGGCGCCCCGCAGGGCTATTTCTCCACCCGCTCCCAGCCGTGCGGCGTCAGGCGCTCCTGGGGCAGGTAGCGGCGCTTATAATCCATCTTGCGCGAGCCCTGAACCCAATAGCCGAGATAGACGTAGGGCAGGCCCATCTGCCGCGCCCGCGCGATGTGGTCGAGGATCAGGAAGGTGCCGAGGGAGCGGTCGTGCACCTGGGGGTTGTAGAAGGAATAGACCATGGACAGGCCGTCCGTGAGCACGTCCGTCAGCGCCACCGCCATGAGGTCACCGGTGCCGCGGGGGATGATACGGCTGTCCGGCCCGCGCTTGCGGTATTCCACAAGACGGGTGTGGACATGGGTGTCCTCCACCATCATGGCGTAGTCGAGCACGCTCATGTCGGCCATGCCGCCGGTGCCGTGGCGGCCGCTGACATAACTGCGGAACAGGGCGTATTGCTCGGACGAGGGAGTGGCCGGCTTGATCTGGCCGATGAGGTCCGCATTGTCCGCCAGGACCCGGCGGAAGCTGCGGCTTGGGGTGAAGTCGTCCACGCAGATCCGCACCGAGACGCAGGCCTTGCAGCCCTCGCACGCCGGGCGGTAGGCGATGGACTGGCTGCGCCGGAAGCCGCCCTGGGTGAGCACGTCGTTGAGGCTGGCGGCCTTGTCGCCCACAAGGTGCGTGAACACCTTCCGCTCCTCCCTGCCCGGAAGGTACGGGCATGGGGAAGGGGCCGTCAGATAGAATTGCGGTGTATCGCGCGGGTGCTCGCTCACGACGCTCGTGCCTCAGGAAAAGACAGCATCGCCGCTGCGCGGGACGAGGTCAAAGGCGAAGGTGTGCCTGCGGCTAAAAATCAAGGCCGGCGCCGCAGGGCGTCCGCGCGAAGGGTGTTGTTCACCACCACCGTTCCGACGAGGAAATCGTGCAGCAGCCGGCGCCGGTCGTTGAACAGGGCAACCAGCAGCACGAACGGAGTGAAGATGGAGACCGACACCCAGAAGCACACCGCATGCACCGCGGCCAGCACCGAATAGCAGGGCGCGCCGTACCAGGTGCGCATCTCCAGGTCCATGAGTCGCATGCCGAGGGTGGCCGAGGCCGGCGAGCCGAGGGTGATCGCGTTGTAGGCGAGCGCCGCGATGACGAAGGTCGGCCAGACGAACAGGAACGCGATCCAGCTCAGGCCGAAGGTGACCAGCCCCATCAGCAGGACGAGGACATAAAACAGCACCACCCCGCCGAGGATCAGGATGGCATCGACCAGAAAGGCCACGAGCCGGCGGGAAAGCACGCCCTCGAAATATTCCGGCTGGGTCACCGGATCATAGGCGCTGGGACGCGCACCGTCCGGATAGCCATAGGACGGCGGCTGGCGGGACGTGTCGCTGGTGTTGCTCATGGGTCGAAGGCTCCTTCCGACACCTTTAATTGGTGTGGGCCGGCCTGCGGCGCAAGATCGCGGCATCACCAGTCCGCGCCGCCCGCGCAACTCACCAATCGGCGCCACCCGCCCCCAGCCGCTGGACCGGCAGGCCCTCGCCTTCCAGCGCCTGCTGGATCAGCTCGGCATGGGCCTGGTCGCGGGTCTCCACGGTGAGGTCGAGCCGGGTGCCCTTGGCCGGCACGTCGAGGAAGGTGCGCCGGTGGTGCACCTCCAGGATGTTGGCGCCCAGCTTGCCGAGCAGCGTGGCGATGCGCCCCAGCATGCCCGGCCGGTCGAGGATGGTCAGGCGGAACGAGACGATGCGCTCCTCCCGCTCCAGCTCGCGCAGGAGAATGCCGGCGATCATGCGCGGGTCGATGTTGCCGCCGGAGACCACCAGCCCCACCGTCTTGCCGCGGAACCGCTCGGGCTCGGCGAGGAGGGCGGCAAGGCCCGCGGCGCCGGCGCCTTCCGCCAGCGTCTTCTGGTGCATGAGGAAGGCGTTCACCGCCCGCTCCAGCGCGGTCTCGTCCACCAGCACCACATGGGGCACCAGGCGCCGCACCACCTGCGATGTCAGCACGCCCACGTCGCGCACCGCGATGCCCTCGGCCAGCGTCGGCCCGCCGCAGGGGCGCGCCTCGCCGGTCATGGCGGACCACATGGCGGGATAGAGCTGGGCCTCGACGCCCACCACCTGGGTCGCCGGCGAGCGCCCGGCGAAGGCCAGCGCCATGCCGGCGATGAGCCCACCGCCGCCGATGGGCACCACCACGGCGTCGAAGGCCGGACCGTCCTCCATCATCTCCAGCGCCAGCGAGCCCTGTCCGGCGATCACGTCCACATCGTCATAGGGGTGGACGAAGACGCGGCCCTGCGCCTTGGAGATGCGGGTGGCCTCCTCGAAGGCGTCGGCCACGGTCTCGCCGTACAGCACCACCTCGGCGCCGAAGGCCTCGGTGGCGGCCACCTTCACCTGCGGTGTGGTCTCCGGCATGACGATGAGGGTGGAAATCTTCAGCCGCGTGCCGTGATAGGCCACCGCCTGGGCATGGTTGCCCGCCGACATGGCGACAACGCCTCGCCGCGCCTCCTCCGGCGTGAGGCGCGCTAGCTTCACCAGCGCGCCGCGCTCCTTGAACGAGGCGGTGACCTGGAGATTCTCATACTTCACATACACGTCCGCGCCGGTGAGGGCGGACAGGCGCGGCGCATGCAGGGTGGGCGTATGCAATACCGCGCCGCTCACCAGCGTCCGCGCCGCCTCCACGTCCGCGAGGGTCACGGGAAGGTCGCCGTTAAGGTCGCTTTTGGCGACGACGGGGGCTGTCATCTGGTCTCTCCCGGCGCGGGCTTCAGCCCTGCGCGGCCAGCCGCTCGGCGACGCGCGGCGCGAAATAGGTGAGGATGCCGTCGGCGCCGGCGCGCTTGAAGGCCAGCAGGCTCTCCGGGACGATGCGGTCGCCGTCCACCCAGCCGTTGCGGATGGCGCCCTCGATCATCGCGTACTCGCCGGACACCTGATAGGCGAAGGTCGGCAGGCCAAAGGCCTCCTTCAGCCGGTAGACGATGTCGAGATAGGGCAGGCCGGGCTTCACCATGAGCATGTCGGCACCTTCCTCAACGTCGAGGGCGGCCTCGCGGATGGCTTCCAGCCCGTTGCCGGGGTCCATCTGGTAGGTGCGCTTGTCGCCGGAGAGGGTCTTGGCGGTGCCGATGGCGTCGCGGAACGGGCCGTAGAAGGCGGAGGCATACTTGGCGGCGTAGGACATGATCTGCACGTCGGTGAAGCCCGCCGCATCCAGCCCGGCGCGGATGGCGCCGATGCGGCCATCCATCATGTCGGAGGGGGCGATCACGTCGGCCCCGGCCTCAGCCTGCACCACCGATTGCCGCACCAGGATTTCCACGGTCTCGTCATTGAGGATGCGCCCGTCCTCCAGCAGCCCGTCATGGCCGTGGCTGGTGAAGGGGTCGAGCGCCACATCGGTGATCAGCCCGATCTCGGGGATCTCGGCCTTGATGGCGCGCAGGGTCTGGCAGACCAGATTGTTGGTGTTCAGCGCCTCGCTGCCCACCGGATCGCGCAGGGTGGGGTCCACATAGGGGAAGATGGCGAGAGCGGGGATCCTGAGCCTGGCGGCCATTTCCGCCGCGCGCACCGCCTCGTCCACGGTCAGGCGCTCCACCCCCGGCATGGAGGGGATGGGGGCGCGGGTGGCGGTGCCGTTCATCACGAAGATCGGCCAGATCAGGTCGTCCACGGTGAGGGTGTTCTCACGCACCAGCCGCCGCGCCCAGTCGGTCTTGCGGTTGCGCCGGGGGCGGTGGACCAGGTCGAGGCCTTGGGTCCGGGCCAGCTCGGCTTCGGAAACGGGACGGATGCGGGGCGTGGTGAAGGCCATGGTGCGCTCGTTGTTCAGGGGCGCCCGTCTGCGGGCGCACTGGGATGCTTATACCCGCCCGGGCACTGCCCCGCGAGGGGCGCGGAACCTTGGGGGATCCGGGCGGCATGTGCAGCCGCGCACGGCGGAGGTGCGCGCAGTCGCGTTGACGGTGCCCAAGGCCGCGTCTAACCCTGCCGGGGGAACCGCTCAGCGGCAAAACGGCGGCAAAGGGGAGAGGCGCAGTGACAACGGAACCTGAGGTTCTGCTGGAAGAGAAGGGCGCGGCCGGCATCATCACCCTCAACCGGCCCAAGGCGCTCAACGCCTTGAATCTTCCCATGGTGCGCGAGATCCTGCCCCGCCTGCGGGCCTGGGCGAAGGATCCCGCCGTCACCCGCGTCGTCATCAAGGGCGCCGGCGAAAAGGCCTTCTGCGCCGGCGGCGACGTGCGCTCCATCTACGACCAGGGCCTGAGCGGGCGCGCCGACGAGGCCCTCGGCTTCTTCCGCGAGGAATATGTCCTCAACGACTATATCGGCAGCTTTCCCAAGCCCTATGTGGCGCTCATCGACGGCATCTGCATGGGCGGCGGCTTCGGCCTCTCCGCCCATGGGGCGCACCGGGTGGCGGGCGACCGCTATCTGTTCGCCATGCCGGAGGTGAACATCGGCCTGTTCCCGGATGTGGGCGGCACCCATGTGCTGCCGCGCCTGCCCGGCGCCTTCGGCGTGTTCCTGGCCCTGACCGGCACCCGCATCCGCGCCGCCGAGGCTTTCGCCTGCGGGCTCGCCACCGATGTGGTCCCCTCCAGCGCCTTCGCCGCGCTGGAGGAGGCCCTCGTGGCCGGCGGCGACGTGGAGCAGATTCTGGCCGACCATCGCATCGATCCGGGGCCGGGCGCCTTCGCCGACCGCGCCGATTTCATCGCCGACGCGTTCGGCCGCCCCGACGTGTCCGCCATCCTTGCCGCGCTCGATGACGCGGCGGCGGCCGGCGGGACCCATGGGGAATTCGCCGCCGCCACCGCCCGCGAGATGCGCCTTCGGTCCCCCACCAGCCTGTGTATCGCCATGGAGCAGATGCGCCGGGGCGGGGCGCTCGACCTCGGCGCCTGCCTGAAGCTGGAACTGCGGGTGGTGACACGCGTCATGGCCGGCCACGACTTCTACGAGGGCGTGCGCGCCGTGCTGGTCGACCGCGACAATGCGCCCAAATGGCAGCCCTCAAAGCTCGATGAGGTGGACAGCGCCGTCATTGCGGCGCATTTCGATCCCATCCCCAGCGAACTGGAACTTCTGGCACCCGGTGCATGAGCCATTACGATCCCATCGATGCCAGCGCCCGCGCCCAGTGGGAAAACCTGACGCCCTGGCGGCGGCGGCTGTTCCTGTTCCTGCGCGGCGTGGCCGCCTTCCTGCTCATCGAGGGCATCATCCACTGGGCGGTGATCCTCGGCATCGGTGACGGACCGGAGAGCCGGTTCGAGGCCATGCCCATGGCGGCGCAGGCCGCCATCGTCTGGGCCGCCATCGTCGATCCCATCGCCGGGGTCGGGCTGTGGCTGAGGGCGGGGTGGGCGGTGGTGCTGTGGCTCATCGCCACACTGGCGCAGGTGGTGCTCGGCGCCTGGGCGCCGGCGGGCATGACCCGGCTGCTGCTGTTCACCCTGGTGGAACTGGCCCTGGTGGTGGCCTATGCGGTGCTCTCCATCCGCGCCGCGCGCGAAAGCGACCAGGACTGACGCACTGAACTCCCCGGAACGCACGGAGACAGGACCATGAGCGCGACCCTCTGGGCCGAGATGGACGCCTATATCGTCGAGCGCCTGCTGCCGGACGATCCGATACTGGAAGAGGCGCTTTCGGCCTCCTCCGAGGCGGGGCTGCCACCCATCTCCGTGTCGGCGGCGCAGGGGCAGATGCTTCATCTCTTCGCCCGCATGATCGGGGCGAAGCGCATCCTGGAGATTGGCACCCTGGGCGGCTACAGCGCCATCTTCCTCGCCCGCGCCTTGCCGGCGGACGGCAAATTGGTGACGCTGGAATTCGAGCCGCGCCACGCCGAGGTGGCGCGCGCCAACCTCGCCCGCGCCGGCCTTTCCGACAAGGTGGACCTGCGGGTCGGCCGGGCCATCGACACCCTGCCGCAGCTGGAGGCGGAAGGGCAGGGGCCGTTCGACCTCGTCTTCATCGACGCCGACAAGCCCAGCAATCCGGACTATCTCCACTGGGCGCTGCGGCTGTCGCGTCCCGGCACGGTCATCATCTGCGACAATGTGGTGCGCAGCGGCCATGTGCTGGATGCGCAGAGCACCGACGCCAACGTCATCGGCGTGCGGCGCCTCTTCGACCTGGCGGGCGCCGACCCGCGCCTGTCCGCCACCGCGGTCCAGACCGTGGGCGCCAAGGGCTATGACGGCTTCGCTTTGCTGCTGGTGGAGTGAGGCCTCACCCCCGCGCGGCGCCTGTGCGAAGCCTTTTCGGCATCGGTCAAAGACCGAGGCCGTTGGGAGAAGGGCGCCGGAAACAACGGTCCCGGCGCGCGGGCCTCAGGACCAGCTGCCGAGATAGGCCAGCGTGGCGATGACCAGGATGATCGCGACAAGAATCCAGTGCCGCGCGGCGACTTTGTGAAGGATCATGGCTCGGCTCAGTCGTCGTTGGAGGCGTTGAGGTCTTCGGTGCGCAGGCCCTCGTTCTTCGGCACGACCTGCACGCCGATGGCGCCGCCGTTGAGGAACGCCACCCCCTCCGCCGCAAGCACGTTGCACAGGCGGGTGCGGGTCGAGGCCAGTTCGTCCAGCACGCCCGAATCCTGCTCCACCACCTTCACCGTCGGAGCGGTGACGCCGGCGCGGTCCGCCAGTTCGCTGCGCGACCAGCCGAGCAGGGCCCGCGCGGCCTTGATCTGGCGTCCGCTCACCAAGGAATGCGCCAAGTGTCCTCTCCCCGTTCAAGCCGGCCCTTCGCAGGTCCCGCCGGCCACGCCCGTTCGGCGCAAAGGCAAAAGAGACCCCGGGATGCGTCAGCAAGGCCGGGATCTCTGCAAGAGGGGAAACATGGCATGCCCGCAGGCCACCCACAACGCTCCGCAGGAGCGCCGAGCGCGCGGGCCGATCAGAATGTCTCGACCCAGGGGCGCAGTTCCATTTCCGAGGTCCAGGCGGAGCGATGCTGGCGGTGCACGGCCAGATAGGTCTCGGCGATGGCGGCGGGATCGAGCCACTTGTCCGGCGGCCCTGCCTCCCCCTGGGTCGCCCAGGACGAGGCGATGCCGCCGTCGATGATGAAATGGGCCACATGGATGCCGCGGGGTCCCAGTTCCCGGGCCAGGCCCTGGGCGAGGGCGCGCAGGGCGAACTTGGCCATGGCGAAGGGCACCGAGTGGGGCATGGACTTCACGCTGGCGGTGGCGCCGGTGAAGAAGATGGAGCCGGTGCCGCGCTGGAGCATGCGCCGCGCCGCCGCCTGCGCGGTGACAAAGCCGGCGTAGGCGCCGACCGCATAGGTGTCCATCACGTCCACCGGGTCCAGCACCTCGATGGGGCCGCGATAGCGCGTGGCGGCGTTGAAGACCACGAGGTCGGGCGTCCCGAAGGTCCGGTCCACCTCGGCGAACATGGCCTCGACGGCCGGCGGGCTCTGCGCATCGGCGGAGATGGCATGCCCGCCGGTCTCCGCCACGAGGGCGGCGAGCTTCTCCACGTCGCGGGCGACGAGGACGACGCGAAAGCCGTCCTTGGCGAGCCGACGGGCGAGGGCGGCGCTGAGGCCCTTGCCGGCGCCGACGATAACGGCGGTTTCCTCTGTCACGGCTCAAACTCCGGGTTGGACCGTTCCGCCCCGAAGCGGTGCGCTCCCGGCAGAAGGACGGCCTCTGTCTCGATCAGGTCAGGGATCACCCGGTCCCGCTCAGGGGGCCGCGAAGAGGGGCGCGACGCCCTCGGTGTCGATATAGACGATGCCGTCCTCCACCTTCACCGGGTACTGCGCGAGCGGGCATTCCTTGGGCTCGATAGGATCGCCGCTGTTGAGGTCCCAGGTCCAGAAATGGAGCGGGCAGGTGATCACGGTGCCGTCGAACTCGGCCTCGTTGAGCGGCGTGTTGGAATGGGGGCAGACGCCTTGGAACGCCTTGATTTCCCCATCCTCGGGCCAGGCCAGGACAATGAGGTGGCTGTCGGCGATCACGAGCCGCATGCCACCTTCGGGCAGGGTTTCTGCTTTGCAGACGCGGGTGAACATCTCAAAAAATCTTTCGGGCGAACAATATCAACCACGATCGCTCATCATGGCGCCCGAGGGAAGAGGAAACCATGCCGCGCCCCAACCGCGACGGTGGCGAAGCGCGGCAAAATCTGGGAAGTTCAAGGGGCTTTTTTCGCGCCGGGGCGCCTTTGCCCCGTTGAAGACGGACGTTCCTTCATGATTTTGCCAGACGCCAGCCCGCTCAAGCCCTTCATCCTCCAGCGCCGCGACCAGCTCGCGAAGGCCAAGGTCCGCCGCTCCTTGGGCCAGATCCAGGGCAAGGTCGGCGATATGCCCATGACCCGCGGCTTCCAGGGCGCCCTTGCCGCCTCCTTCAAGACCAACGGCGCGCCGGGCATCATCGCCGAGCTGAAGGGCGGCTCGCCGTTTGATTCCTCGTTCCGCACCATGGTGCCCTACAAGCCGTTGGCCGAGGATTTCGAGGCGGTCGGGGCCGCGGCGCTGTCGGTGGCGGTGGAGCGGCAGGCCTTCCGCGGCTCCTATTCGGACCTCGCCACGGTGCGCGACGCGGTGGACATTCCGCTTCTGGCACAGGACATCATCTTCGACGTCTACCAGATCCTCGAGGCGCGCCTCGCCGGCGCCGACGCGGTGATGCTCTCCGCCGCCCTGCTCGGCCCGCAGCTTGCCGAATTCCGCGAGCGCGCGGCCTCCGTCGCCATGGATGCGCTGGTGCAGGTCCACACCCCGCAGGAGGTGGAGGCCGCGCTGGCCGCCGGGGCGGATTTCATCTGCGTCAGCAACCGCAACATCCACACATTCGAGCTGGTGCCGGGTACCTGCGAGACGCTGATCCCGCTCATTCCGGCCGACAAGGCGCTGGTGGTGGCGGAAGGCGGCCTTGGCACCGCCGCCGACCGCGAGCGGCTCGGCGCCGCCGGGGCCAAGGCCCTCCTCATCGGCACGGCGCTGATGAAGGACGAGGACCCCGCCGGTGTGCTGGAACAGGTGCTGGGCATCGAGACCGAGGCCGCGGACTGATCTGGCCTATTTCCTGCTTGTCACACAAGACGCAGCCGCACCGGGCGACGACGGTGCGGCGCGCGACCGCGCGTCCTTGATGTAATCGCACGTCAAATCAATGATTTGCGGGCATTGCACCGGATGTGAACGTGGCAGGAACGGAGGTTCGGCGGTGCCGCTCTACAATTTTCATTGTCCCGATTGCGACAAGGATACCGAACTGCTCGTGGGCGCGTCGGAAACGCCCCTCTGCCCGTCGTGCGGGGGGCAGAAGATGGAGCGGATGATCGGCCGCATCGCGCCCGACGGCAAGCTGGCCGCCGCCGCCAAGGTGTGGCGCGCCCAGGCGGCGCGGGAGGGGCATGCGAGCAATTTCAGCCCCTCCGAACGCAAGCGCTAGGTTCACGCAAGCGCCAGGTCCGCGCCGATCAGCCTGCACCGCAAGCTGATCGGCGAACGCGCGCGCTCTGAGAATTTGTGCGCGATTGGCCGCTATCCCGCGCGCGCCGTCCAGCCCGCCACCGTGGCGAGGTCCGCCTCGGGACGGTCCACGACACTCTCGCGGCGGCCGACGAAGACCGTTCCTTCGTCGCCGTCCAGGGACAGCCAGTCCCCCTCCCGGACCTCCGTGGGCCCGAGGCGGGCGCTGCGGGCGTCGGGATCGATGACGAGGGCCGAGCACCCCACCACGCAGACCCGCCCGAGCTGGCGGGCAACCACCGCCGCGTGGGCGGTGCGCCCGCCGACGCGGGTGAGCACGCCGGCCGCCAGCGCCATGCCGGCGATGTCGTCGGTCGCCACGTCCGGCCGCACGAGAATGACGGGCTCTCCGCCCTCCGACAGGCGCCGGGCGGCGTCCCCGTCAAAGGCAATCCGGCCACTGACCGTGCCCGGAGAGGCGGCGACGCCCCGTGCGGCCACCTCCGCCGTACCGGTGAAGCGCGTGGCCCCCACCTGCGACAGGTCGAGGCCGTCGAGCAGGGCAAGGCCTTCCGCCTCGGTCCGCATCCCCTCGGCCACGAGGTCCACCGCGATTTTCAGCGCCGCGCGGGGCGTGCGCTTGGCGGAGCGGGTCTGGAGGAAGAACAGGCGGCCGTCCTCGAAGGTGAATTCCACGTCCTGCACGTCGCGATAGGCCGCCTCCAGCGCGCCGACCCCATCGGCAAGCTGCGCCGCCACATCTGGCAGCATGGCCTGGAGCCGGCCGAGCCCCACCGGCTGGCGGCGGCCCGACACCACGTCCTCGCCCTGGGCCTCGAACAGCATGTCCGCATAAAGGCCCGGCGCGCCCGTGGCCGGATCGCGGGAGAAGGCGACGCCGGAGCCGGAGCGGGCGCCGGCATTGCCGAACACCATGGCCTGCACCGTCACCGCCGTGCCGGACAGGTCCTCCAGATGGTTGATACGCCGATATTCCTGCGCCTTGGGCGCATCCCAGGAGCGGAACACGGCCTCGGCCGCCGCCCGCAGCTGGTCCATGGGCTCCTCGGGGACGGCGGCGTCGAAGCGCTCGCGGGCGAGATCGAGATAGCGGCCGCCCAGCCGGTCCAGCGCTTCGGGATCCAGCTCCCGGTCGGATGCAACGTCCTCCGCCGCCAAAACGGTGCGCAGCACCTCTTCGAACGGGCCGCGCGGCAGGCCGGCCACCACCTCGCAATAGCCCTCGATGAAGCGGCGCCGGCAATCGGCCGCAAGCCGCGGATTGCCGTAGAGGCGCATGAGGCCGCGGGTGGTCGCGGCGGTCATGCCCACGTCCAGCACCGTCTCCAGCATGCCGGGCATGGACTTTTCCGCCCCGGACCGCACCGAGACGAGCAGCGGCCGGCGCCGGTCGCCGAAGCCGCGCGCGGTGACGCGTTCGAGATAGGCGATGCCCTGGTCCAGCAGCGCGCCGATGCGCTTTTCCGCATGCGCCTTGCCGCACAGGGCGGTGGAGAGCACGAAGGCCGGCGGCACGTTGAGGCCGAGGGCGTTCATGCGCCAGAGCTGGGCCGCCTTGGAGCCGAAGGCGTGGGCCGACAGGGGCTCGGTGTCCCCGCCGGGACCGATGAAGCCGATGAGGGATGAGGCCGCCCCGTGGGAGCCGTGGGGGTGGTCCGCCTCGGACAGGCGCGCGCTGAGGGTCGTCACGATCCCACCTCCTCCAGGACACAGGCTCGCAGCGCCAGGGCGGCGCGGGCGAGGTGGTCGGTGCCGGTCTCCATGGCGCGGGCGACCTCCATGGTCGCCACCAGCGCGGACGCCGGCACCGGTGCCGGGTCGCCGAGGGCCGCCGCCAGAACCCGGCGATGGGCGGCATCGGCGCGGCGCTCGCCTTCCATCACCGCGTCGATGGCTTCAAGGGCATCGGTGATGTCCTCGCGCCGGCCGGCCGGTCCCTCGCAGGCGGCGGCAACCGCGCGCACCAGGTCGCCGCAGCAGGCCATGGCCACGCTCACCAGCTCCGCGAGGGGCGCGGCGGTGTTCGTGGTCTCCCGCCGGGACTGGGTGCCGAGCAGGAAGGCGGCTTCCTCGAACGCGTCGGTCGCCTCCTCCACCCATTCGGTGAGCGGCAGGAAGCGCCGGCCCCGGCCGAACGGCCCGCTCGCCAGATCGCGGGCCGCCAGCACCTGCCGGTCGGCCTTCTCCTCCAGCCTTTTGGCCCGGCGCTGGAAGGCGGTGCGCACGCCATCCCCCCCGTCTCCGGGCTCGTCGAGGGCTTGGGCGACCTCGGCGGCCAGCATCCGGGCAAGGCCGAGCTGGGTGAGCGCCAGGGCCAGCACCTCCTGCTCGGCCGAGCCGAAGCTGCGGGCCAGTTCCGCGCGGACCTCGTCCTTGATGAGCCGGACCGAGCGCTGGGCGCCGAGCCCCTCGCTGGTGAGGCGCAGCACCTCGGCGAGCAGCCGCGCCACCGCGCCGGCGCCCAGAACCCGGTCGAGGCGGGCGCCATAGGGCACGCGGCCTTCGGCGCTGCGGCGGACCGCATCGAAGATCAGCTCCGCCCCGCCCAGCTCCAGGAAGGCCCGGTGACCGAAGCGGGCGCGCGCGGCATCCGTGAGGAGGCGGATGGCCGTGGCCTTGTCCACGAAGGTCTGGAGCGCCTTGCGCGCCTTGTTCCAGTCGATGAGGAAGACGAGGTGCGCGCCCACGGCATCAAGGAAAGCATCCAGATCGGCCGCGTCCCGCGCCGCATAGCGGCCGGTCACCAGGAAGAAGCGCCCGCCGTCGGCAAGGCCCTCCACGCTGCGTTCGGCGAGCGGCGTCCAGGTGGCGGAAAACTCCCGGAACAGGGAGATGAAGAACTTGGCCCGCGAGCGGTGCACGTCGGTGTAGGTGACGGTGACGTCAAGCCCCTCCACCGCCACGATGATCACGTGCGCGTCGGTGGTGCCGATGTCGTTCTGCAGAATGAGGCGCGCGCCCGAGCGGCTGGCCGTGGTGTCGAGCCCGGGATGGCCGAAGGCGAGGCGGCGGGTGCGGTTGAGCCCGGCCATGAAGGCCTCGATGCGGGCATGGTCTTCCGCCAGCACGCCGAGCGCGCGGGCACCGGCAATGGTCTCGGCGGCGATGGCGGCGGACAGCTGGTTCAGCGCCTTGTGCAGGTCCATGACGAGAAGGTGGGCGCTGTCCTCACCGCCGCGGCGCGCGGAGGTGAGACGCACCAGGGCGGTCTCCTCCAGCACGTCACCGGCGATGCCGGCGAAGGGCGCGCGCAAGGCGGCGAGGCGGCCGGAAAAGCCTGGCGCCGCAGGAGTGCGCGCCGCGTCGAGGGGCGCGGCCATGGCGGCGATGTCGTCGAGGATGGCCTCCACCAGCCGGTGGGCGCCGGGAATGGCGTAGCCGCCGCCGTCCACCAGCTGGGCGCCGGCCACGGTCGCATCAAGCCCGTCCTCGGCGGCGCCGGCGGCACGGGCCTCCGCATCCATGAGGCGGACTGGGCGCAGCGGCGCCTTGGCGTGGGCCACGGCTTCCTGAAGCGCGGTCATGCGCAGCTTCGCGCGGTCGTTGGCCTGGAGCGCCGCCTCGATGAGGGCGGGAAGCAGCAATTCACCTTCGCCGAGCTCTTCGACGATCTGGGATTTTCGCATGGCACCGCCTTCCCCTGCCGGATCGGGTCCGGCGCGCGACTTGGGAATCCGGCTCGCATGGGGCGGCACGGCCCTTTCGGGCCGATGGAGCCGGATCGTCAACCCGGCTGACTACGACCGGATTGCAACAGTTCGACGACAGCGCCGCGTGTCATTGCGCGCCTCAAGCTGTAGCGCGGCAGCTGCAGCGCGGCCTTGGCCCGCATTGCCCGCGCGGCCGACGGGTCTATAAGGCGCCATGCCCGCCATTGAAGCCGCCCCTGATTCCGATCCGCTCCGCGTCCTGCGCCATGTCTTCGGCTACGAGGCCTTTCGCGGGCATCAGAAGGAGATCGTGGAGCATGTGGCGGCGGGGGGCGACGCCCTGGTGCTGATGCCCACGGGCGGCGGCAAGTCCTTGTGCTATCAGGTGCCGGCGCTGGTGCGGCCCGGCACCGCCATCGTCGTCTCTCCGCTGATTGCGCTGATGCACGACCAGGTGCAGGCCCTGCGCCAGCTGGGCGTGAAGGCGGCCATGCTCAATTCGTCGCTTGCCCCCGGCGAGGCGCGGCAGGTGGAGCGGGCGCTCGCCATGGGCGACCTCGATCTGCTCTATGTGGCGCCCGAACGGCTTCTGACCGACAGCTTCCTCACCCTGCTGGATGGTGCGCGCATCGCCTTGTTCGCCATCGATGAGGCCCATTGCGTGTCCCAGTGGGGGCACGACTTCCGGCCCGAATACCGCCAGCTCACGATCCTGCACGAGCGTTTCCCCGGCGTGCCGCGCCTGGCGCTCACCGCCACCGCGGACGGGCCCACGCGCCGCGAGATCATGGAGCGGCTGGCGCTGGACGAGGGCAAGGTCTTCCTCTCCTCCTTCGACCGGCCCAACATCCGCTACCGCATCGAGCCGAAGGCCAATCCAAGGGCGCAACTGCGGGCCTTCCTCGACGCCCACGCCGACGAGGCGGGCATCGTCTATTGCATGAGCCGGGCGAAGGTGGAGGCCACCGCCGAGATCCTCTCCACCGAGGGCCGCACCGCGCTGCCCTACCATGCCGGCCTCGACGCCGACACCCGCGCCCGCCACCAGGACCGCTTCCTGAAGGAGGAGGGGGTGGTGATGGTGGCCACCGTCGCCTTTGGCATGGGCATCGACAAGCCGGACGTGCGCTTCGTGGTCCATCTCGACCTGCCCAAGAGCATCGAGGCCTATTACCAGGAGACCGGCCGCGCCGGCCGCGACGGCCTGCCCTCCGAAGCGCTGCTGCTCTATGGCGTGGAGGACGTGGCCAAGCTCATCCAGTTCGTGGAATCCTCCGACTCACCGGAAGCGAGGAAGCGCGTGGAGCGCGGCAAGCTCGATGCGCTGCTCGGCCTGTGCGAGACCGCGAGCTGCCGCCGTCAGGTGCTGCTGAAATATTTCGAGGAAGACCTCCCCGAGCCCTGCGGCAATTGCGACACCTGCCTCTCGCCCCCGCGCACCTTCGATGGGACGCAGGCGGCGCAGAAGCTCTTGTCCTGCGTCTACCGCACCGGCGAGCGCTTCGGCGCCGGCCATGTCATCGACGTGCTGCGCGGCGACGCCAACGAGAAGGTGCTGAAATTCGGCCACGAGAAGCTCTCCACCTTCGGCATCGGCAGGGATTTCTCGCGGGACGAATGGCGCGCCATCGTCCGCCAGCTGGTGGCCATGGGCCATCTGTGGGTGGACGTGGAGGGCCACGGCAGCCTCGGCCTCACCGAGAAATGCCGCGCCGTGCTG
Organism: Xanthobacter autotrophicus; assembly: GCF_029991245.1. Classification (GTDB taxonomy): domain Bacteria; phylum Pseudomonadota; class Alphaproteobacteria; order Rhizobiales; family Xanthobacteraceae; genus Xanthobacter; species Xanthobacter autotrophicus_C. The sequence continues at coordinate 35,058 of NZ_JAIVFO010000005.1, read as the reverse complement.
CGCGGCGCCGAGAAGGTGGAGCTGAAGGCGGAGGCGCGCACGCGCCCGGCCCGCGTCACCGGCGGCGCGCGCGGGTCCGGGCCGGTGCTGTCGGACCCGGCGGACGAGGCCCTGTTCCGCAAGCTCAAGGCGCTGCGGCTGGAGATCGCCCGCGCCCAGGGCGTGCCGCCCTATGTGATCTTCCACGACACCACGCTGATGGCCCTGGCCGAGCTGAAGCCCGATTCCATGAAGGCGCTGGGCATGATTTCCGGCATCGGCGAAGCCAAGCTCACGCGCTACGGCACCCAGTTCCTCGCCGTGATCGCGGACGGGTAGGGCGCCCGCGCGAAATCGGACTGTCCGCGTCAGGACGCCGCGCGGGCCAGCAGGTCGAGCGCTTGCAGCACGGAGAAGCGGCGAATCTCGCCGCGCCCGATTTCGCCGAAGCGCTTTTCAAGGTGCTCCACGGTGCCGTCCCTGCGGGCGCAGGCGAAATGCACCAGACCCACCGGCTTTTGCGCCGAGCCGCCGCCGGGGCCGGCAATGCCGGTGATGGCCACCACCGCATCGACTCCCGCCGCCTTCAGCGCGCCCTGGGCCATGGCGCGGGCGGTCTCCTCGCTGACGGCGCCATGGGCGGAAAGCGTCGCCTCGGGAACGCCGAGCATGGCCATCTTGGCGGCGTTGGAATAGGTGACGAACCCCCGGTCCACCACGTCGGAGGAGCCCGGCACCTCCGTCAGCGCCCCGGCCACGAGGCCGCCGGTGCAGGATTCGGCGGTGGCGAGGGTCAGGCCGCGGGCGCGGAAGGCTTCGAGAACCGCGACGGCGCGGCCATAGGTTTCCTCGTCCATGGGTTGGTCTCCTTTGCGCCGCCGGCGCCGGCGGCCCGTCCCGGCAGGCGGTATCAGCCTATCCGGAGGCTGCCCGGCACGTCGGTCCGGCGCGCCGCGGGCCTGGCCTTTTCAACAGTTCCGTGATTGCCCCGGCCCCTCGTTTGCATTCGACGGGCCGGCCGCTATAGTCCCGCCGCCCTGCCGGAGCCCCGGTGCGGCACGGATTCCCACCACCGACTGAACGAGGACGCAAATGTTCATTACGCCCGCTTTCGCCCAAGGCGCCACGGGAGCCGGCGGCGGGGCCGACATGCTCATTCAGCTTGCTCCGTTCCTGCTCATCTTCGTGGTGATGTACTTCCTGATCCTGCGGCCGCAGCAGAAGCGCGCCAAGGCCCACCAGGAAATGGTCGGTGCCCTGCGTCGCGGCGACGTGATCGTCACCGCCGGCGGCCTCGTGGGCAAGGTGACCCGCGTGGTGGACGAGGCGGAGATCGAGCTTCAGATCGCCGACAATGTCCGCGTGCGGCAGCTGCGCACCCAGATCGCCACCGTCCGCGCCAAGGGCGAGCCGGCCAAGGACGAAGCGCCCGCGGCGTGAGCTGCCGCCCGATTCCTTTTTGAGATAAACGCGCGACATGCTGCACTTCTCCCGCCTCAAGACCACGGCGATCCTCCTCACCATCGCCGTGGGACTCTTGTTCGCGCTGCCCAACGTCCTGCCCCAAAGCGCGCTGGCGTACCTGCCCACGTGGCTGGCCTCCAGCCGCGTGACGCTGGGGCTCGACCTGCAGGGCGGCTCGCACATCCTGCTCGAGGTGGATGGCACGGCCCTGCGCAAGGAGCGCACCGAGCAGGTGCGCGACGAGATCCGCCGCGTCCTGCGCGACCAGAAGATCGGCTATTCCAACCTCGCGCTGCGCGACACCTCGGTGAGCCTGCGCCTGCGCGATCCCGCCGACACCCAGAAGGCGGTCGCGGAACTGCGCAAGCTGGCGGCGCCGGTGACCAACGCGCTGTTCGGCAATTCCTCCGGCGAGATGGACATCCTGGTCTCCTCCGGCTCCGACGGCGCCGTGACGGTGCAGCTGAGCGAAGCCGGGCTCAACGCCCGCATGCGCTCGGCGGTGGAGCAGTCCATCGAGATCATCCGCCGCCGTATCGACCAACTCGGCACGGTGGAGCCCAATATCCAGCGCCAGGGCCTCGACCGCATCCTGGTGCAGGTGCCCGGCCTTCAGGACCCGCAGCGGCTGAAGAACCTGCTGGGCCAGACCGCCAAGCTCTCGTTCCGCATGGTGGACCAGTCCATGTCGCCGCAGCAGGCGCTGGAAGGCCGCCCGCCGCCGGAATCCGAAGTGCTGCAGGGCCAGGACGGCCAGCCCTATCTGGTGGAGAAGCAGGTGCGCGTCTCCGGCGAGGACCTGGTGGACGCCCAGCCGGGCTTCGACCAGAACTCCCGCGAGCCCATCGTCTCGTTCCGCTTCAACAACAACGGTGCCCGGCGCTTCGCCGCCACCACCCAGGACGCGGTGGGCCGCCCCTTCGCCATCGTGCTCGACAATCAGGTGATTTCCGCCCCGGTGATCCGCGAGCCCATCCTCGGCGGCTCGGGCCAGATCTCCGGCTCCTTCACCGTGCAGCAGGCCAACGACCTCGCCATCCTGCTGCGCGCCGGCGCGCTGCCCGCCCCGCTGAAGGTGGTGGAGGAGCGCACCGTGGGACCGAGCCTCGGCGCCGATTCCATCCATGCCGGCAAGGTCGCCGCCTATGTGGCCACCGCTTTGGTGGCGGTGTTCATGATCGCGGTCTACGGCCTGTTCGGCCTGTTCGCCCTGGTGGCGCTCGCCGTCCACATCATGCTCATGTTCTCGCTCCAGTCGATCCTGGGTGCGACGCTGACCATGCCGGGCATCGCCGGCGTGGTGCTCACCATCGGCATGGCGGTGGATTCCAACGTCGTCATCTTCGAGCGCATGCGCGACGAGGCGCGGGAAGGCCGCTCGGCCATTTCCGCCATCGACAAGGGGTTCGTGAACGCGCTCGGCACCATCCTCGACGCCAACATCACCTCGCTTGCCACCGCCGTCATCCTGTTCCTCATGGGCGGGTCCGGCCCCGTGCGCGGGTTCGCGGTCACCTATATCCTCGGCCTTCTGACCACCATGTTCACTGCCTATACCCTGACGCGGCTGATGATCGCCTATTGGGTGAAGTGGCGGCGGCCGGCAAAGCTGCCCATCTGAAGGTCCGCCGCACATGCCCTTGATCGATTACATTCCGGCGCAGACCAACATCCACTTCATGCGCCTGCGCCACTGGACGTTCCCGTTCTCGGCGGCGTTGTCCATCATCGCCGTGGTGCTGTTCGCCACCTATGGCTTCAACCTGGGCATCGACTTTCGGGGCGGCACCCTGATCGAGGCGCAGACCAGCCAGCAGGTGGCCGACATCGGCGCCCTGCGCGAGCACCTGACCGACCTCGACGTGGGCGACGTGCAGATCCAGGAATTTGGCTCGCCCCGCGACGTGCTGATCCGCGTCGGCGCGTTCGGCACCACCGATGAGGCCCAGCAGGCCATCATCACCAAGGTGCGCGACGTGCTGGGCGCCGAATACACCGTGCGCCGCGTGGAAACGGTGGGTCCGAGCGTGTCGGGCGAACTGGTGCGCCAGTCCATCCTCGCCCTCGTGCTCGGCGCGGTGGCGGTGCTGGCCTATCTGTGGTTCCGCTTCGAGTGGCAGTTCGCCGTGGGCGCCATCGTGACGACGATGCACGACATCTTCGTCACCCTGATGATCTATTCGGCCTTCGGCATCGATTTCGACCTCACGTCGATTGCGGCCATCCTCACCATCATGGGCTATTCGCTCAACGACACGGTGGTGGTGTACGACCGTATCCGCGAGATGCTGCGCCGCTACAAGAAGCTGCCGCTGCCGGAACTGCTCGACATCGCGGTGAACGCCACCTTCTCGCGAACCATCATCGTTTCCACCACCACCTTCTTCGCCACCCTCGCCCTTTATTTCTTCGGCGGCGAAGTGCTGCGCGGCTTCTCCCTCGCGATGACCGTGGGCGTGGTGATCGGCACCTATTCCACCATCTTCGTGGCGGCGCCCATCCTCATCCACCTGGGCCTGCGCTCCTCGACCGTCGCCGGCCCGACCAAGAGTGAGCCGGAAGCGGTGCTGGGCGTGGACGAGGCGGCCAAGCTCTCCGAGGTGGAAGCCGAGGTCGCGGAAGAGCCGGTCGCTCCGGCTCCGGCCAAGACCTCCGGCAAGGTGGGCGCCAAGGGCTCTGCGAAGGGCGGTAAGCGCCCGCCTGCCCGTCCCGCCAAGGCGTGATGCGGTGGCAAGCCCGCCCGGCGCGCCCTTCTTCCCCCGGCAGGTCACCATAGACGGCTATGGGGACAGCTTTTTCCACTTCGCCAGCATGTCCCATGCCGGCTCCATCCTGGCTCTGCCCTCGGGCATCCGCCCCTGGGGTCCGGCGCGGATGGCCGAGGTGGATCCGGCCGCGCTGGCGCCGATCCTCGCCGAGGCGGGGGCCTTCGAACTGTTGCTGCTCGGCACCGGCCGCGACCCGGCGCACCTGAAGGAGCCGCTGAAGCAGCTCCTGCGCGAGAAGGGCCTGCGCTTCGAGCTGATGCCGACCGCAAGCGCCGCCTCCACCTACAATGTGCTGCTCGGCGAGGGCCGCCGCGTGGGCGCGGCCCTCATCGCCGTCTGATCCGGCCATGGCGGACGAGATCGCCCCCGACGGCACCGCGCTGACCGCCGCCGATCTTGCCGCCGCCTATGCCTATTGCGCCGAGCAGGTGCGGGCGCAGGACCGCGACCGCTTCCTCGCCGCCCTGTTCGCGCCGGAGGACAGGCGCCAACACCTCTTCGCCCTCTATGCCTTCAATCTCGACGTGGCGCGGGTGCGCGAGGTGGTGCGCGAGGCGCTGCCCGGCGAAGTGCGTCTCGCCTGGTGGCGGGAGGTGATCGAGGGGCAGGGGCGCGGCGAGGTGGCGGGCCATCCGGTGGCCGCCGCTCTCCTCGACACGGCGGAGCGCTTCGCCCTGCCGCGCGCCAGCCTGACCGCGCTGGTGGATGCGCGCATCTTCGACCTTTACGACGACCCCATGCCCACGGTAGCGGACCTGGAGGGCTATGCGGGCGAGACCGCCTCCGCGCTGCTCCAGCTCTCCGCGCTGGTGCTGTCGCCGCAGGCCTCGGCCAGAACCGGGGACCTGTCCGGACACGGCGGCGTCGCCATCGCCATGACCGGGCTCATGCGCGCCTTCCCCATCCATGCGGCGCGAGGCCAGTGCTACCTGCCCCTCGACCTCCTGGCCCGCCACGGCATCGGGCGGGACGAAGCCGTGTCCGGCAAGGTTTCGCCCCAGCTGCTGGCGGCGCTTGCTGAGTTTCGCGCCGTGGCGGCTCGGCACCTTGCGGCGGCGCGGGGCGCGGCCGAGCGCCTGGGTCCGGCAGCGGCCATCGCCGCGCCTTTTCTGCCGCTGGCCCTGGTGGCGGGCGATCTCAAGGCGCTGGCGCGGGTGAACGACCCGTTCGGCGCCGTGGCCGGGCTTTCACCTTTCCGACGCCAGTTCGCGCTCTGGCGCGCGGCGCGCCGTGCGGCCGCGGGGAAGGTCTGGTTCTGAACTGAAGTCGGGACGCACAGCGCCGCGCGGGCCTGTCGCCTCGTACCTCACGCCGCCGGGCGGGTGATCCGGTCCGTCAGGTTGAGCCGGCCGCGGGCGATTTCCGCCACCTGAAGGCGAACCGCCTCCGAGCCCGCCAGCACGTCGAGCATCTCGATCTGATTGCGGGCAATGAGCAGCAGCAGGTCGTCCCGCACCACGCCGTCGGCGCCGTGGGGCAGGGCCTCCACCAGCTGGAGCTGGTCGAGATGGGGCCGGTCTGGCAGCGCCTGTGCCAGATGCGCCCGCAGCGCCTCCACCGTCACCGGCCCGCGCGTGGCAACGAAGGCATAGAGCCCCACCTTGCCGCCCAGGGTCTGGAAATCGGCCATGTGCACCTCGGCCACGGCCGGGTGGGCGGCCAGCGCCGCGGCGATGCGCGGGGCCACCTGCGTCACCCGCGGACCACGCCCCTCCGTATCCGAATAGGACATGAGCCGCCGGGTGACGAAGCGGTAGACCTTCTTGCCGGTGGCCATCCACATCCGGGTGGGCAGGCTCTTGGTGGCCAGCACCTTCTTCTCGCGCGGCGTGAGCGCCTGCGGGCAATAGGTGCGCTTGTGCTTCAGCAGATGGCGAATGTCCTCATAGGCCAGCACCCGGCCGATCTTCCAGCGCCGGCTGATGGGCAGGGCCAGCTGGAAATCCATGAGCCAGGCTTCGCCATCGGCGCCGCGCAGCCAGTTCTGCTGCTTGGCGAGGTCGTTGTGGACGTAGCCGGCCGCATGCAGGGTATGCAGCGCCGCGCGGGCAGAGCGGAAAAAGTGAAGGTCGCCGGTGGGCCGCGCGATCTGCAGCGGCGCGCCCTCCACCCAGCCGCGCACCAGGAAGCGATGGCCCACGGCCAGCAGCGGCGTGGTCACGCCGGTCCTGGTGACACGCTCCAGCGCCTTGACCTCGAACGCCGCGAGGCGACGGGCCAGCGGCCCGAGCCACAGCGATACCTCGTTCCAGCGCCGGCGCACGGCGGGCCACTCCCGCCCGTTGCGGTCGGTCCACACGCCGCGCTCGACCGTGGAGAACACGTCGCGCTTCAGCACCGTGTCCACGGCGAAGCGGGCCGGATCGGCGTGGTATTCCACGGGGGGCGGCGGGCTCGAAATGCGCGGCATTGGCGCGTCTTAAGCCGCCCGGGCCGGCGTGTCGAGCCACGCCGCCATGTGGGCGAGGGCGCGGGCGGCCATGGCCTTCTTCTTGGCGAGGGTCTTCTCCGCACCGCGCAGGCGCTTGCCGGGCTCGGCGCGGGGGGCTTCCTCCAGCGGCGGGAACAGGCCGAAATTGATGTTCATGGGCTGGAACGAGCGCGGCGCCCCGGCCTCCTCCGCCTCCACATGCCCGCCGGTGATATGGGCCAGCAGCGCGCCGTGGGCGGTGGTGAGCGGGGGCGGGACGATCATCTCGCCGTGCCGCTCGGCGGCGGCGAAGCGCCCGGCCATGAGGCCCACGGCCGCGCTTTCCACATAGCCCTCGCAGCCGGTGATCTGCCCGGCGAAGCGCAGGCGCGGATCGGCCTTCAGCCGCAGCGTTCCATCAAGCAGGCGGGGGGAGTTCAGGTAGGTGTTGCGGTGCAGGCCGCCGAGCCGCGCGAACTCCGCGTTTTCCAGCCCGGGGATGGTGCGGAAGACGCGTGCCTGCTCGCCATGGCGCAGCTTGGTCTGGAAACCCACCATGTTGTAGAGCGTGCCCAGCTTGTTGTCCTGCCGCAGCTGCACGATGGCATAGGCCTTCACGGTCGGGTTATGCGGATTGGTGAGGCCCACGGGCTTCATGGGGCCGAAGCGCAGGGTCTCGCGGCCGCGCTCGGCCATGACCTCGATGGGCAGGCAGCCGTCGAAATAGGGGGTCTTGGCCTCGAAGTCGCGCATGGGCGCCTTCTCGCCGGCAATCAGCGCATCCACGAAGGCATGGTACTGCGCTTCATCCAGCGGGCAGTTGATGTAGTCCGCCCCGGTACCCCCCGGTCCCGGCTTGTCGTAGCGCGACTGGAACCAGGCCTTGCCCATGTCGATCGAGTCGAAGTGCACGATGGGCGCGATGGCGTCGAAGAAGGCCAGCGCCGTCTCCCCGGTCAGCGCCAGGATCGCCTCGGCGAGCGCGGGGGAGGTGAGGGGGCCGGTGGCGAGGATCACCTGGTCCCATTCGGCCGGGGGCAGGGTGGTGAGTTCCTCCCGCCGGATCTCGATGAGCGGGTGGTCTTCGAGCGCCTGCGTGACGGCGTGGGAAAAGCCGTCCCGGTCCACCGCCAGCGCGCCGCCGGCGGGCACCTGGTTGCGGTCGGCCGCAGCGAGGATGAGCGAGCCGGCCCGCCGCATCTCGGCATGGAGCACGCCCACCGCATTGCCTTCCGGATCATCCGAGCGGAACGAATTGGAGCAAACCAGTTCCGCTAGGCCGTCGGTGAGGTGGGCGTCGGTGGTGCGCTGGGGCCGCATCTCGTGCAGCACCACGGGGACGCCGCGGGTCGCGATCTGCCACGCCGCCTCGGATCCGGCGAGACCGCCGCCGACAACGTGGACGGGGTCGGCTGACTTGGGCATTGCTCCTCCGCTCCGCCGGGGAAGGGGGCCTTGAGGCCGGGGGCGCGACGGGAGACGCCATGTGCCACAGGCGTGCCGACGACTTCAACCCCTGCCGATGTCATCACCTGCTGGGCGGGCGGGCCGCGAAACCGGCCGAAAAACGAAAATGGCCCCGCAAGGGGCCACTATCGACGTCCGGCCCCATGGGCCAGGCTATGTCTTCTTCGTCAATCAGACAGCGGCGGAGGCGTGCCGGGCGAGGGCACGGATCTCGCTGCGCGACACGTTGATGTCCGCGAGGCTGCGATCGTCGAGCTTGGACAGCTCAGTGACAGTGCGATTATACGTCTGCCACCGGCGGAACTGGCGAGCCAGGAAACCCCAGAGCAACATTGGTCTTCTCCACTTTGCGGAAACGTCTCTCTTGCTTCCGCGACTTTCCCCTCCTAGATACGCTCCCTCGCTGCAATGCAGTAGAGCCGATCATGCATTGCAGCATTGCGAAGTGTGCATGGAGCATGGCCGGCTGAGCTTTCCCCGCAGGGAGGCCGAAAGCGGCTGCGGCTGACCCCATAGCGCATGTGCGCGTGGCCGATGGGCAAGACCGTCCAATCACAGACCTCCGATCACACGCGAAGCCTCACATCTCGCGTTAGATGTGAGGCTTCGCGTGTGATCGGTTCGGAGCGCAGCGTTGACGAGGGCTTTCCGGCTTCCGCGAGGGTCGTCGCAGAAAGGGTCCGCTCCGGATTTCAGCCTGCGCGCCGCCGTGCTTGCGCATCCGGCTTGCTCAGACGGACCCCTGACAAAAGGTGCCGGGCGGAATGCCCCGGCAATCGCGGGCCTGAAACATCGGGCCGCCCCGGCCGACCGGAGCGCGGCGCCGAACCCCTTCCAAAGGAACCTACTCCGCAGCCTGCCGACGCCGGCCACGGGCGCGGGGACCCGCCTTGGCCGGTGCTGCGCCGACCTCGACAATGGCCTCCGTAACCTTTGCCTCAGGTTGAGCATCTGCCGCAGGTTCAGCATCCACCGGTTCCTCGCCTGCCGGTGCCCTTCCGATATTCGCCTTACGGGCTCCAGCCTTCCGCGAGGACGCCTTTTCGGTCGATGGCGCCTTCACCGATGGCGCCATCGGGGCAGCCTTGGCCATAGGACGCCGCGCCAGGACTTCCGCGAGGAAGTGTCCGGTGTGGGAGCGCGGGTGCTGCGCCACGTGCTCCGGCGTGCCCGCCACCACGATCTCGCCGCCCCCGTCTCCCCCCTCCGGACCGAGATCGAGAATCCAGTCGGCGGTCTTGATGACCTCCAGATTGTGCTCGATCACCACCACGGTGTTGCCCTGCTCCACCAGTTCATGCAGCACTTCGAGCAGCTTTTTCACGTCGTGGAAGTGCAGGCCCGTGGTGGGCTCGTCGAGGATGTAGAGGGTGCGTCCGGTGGCCCGCTTGGACAGCTCCTTGGAGAGCTTCACGCGCTGCGCCTCGCCGCCGGAGAGCGTGGTCGCCTGCTGACCCACCTTGATGTAGTCGAGCCCCACGCGATGCAGCGTTTCCAGTTTTTCACGGACGGAAGGCACCGCCTTGAAGAATTGCGCACCTTCTTCCACAGTCATGTCCAGCACATCGGCGATGGACTTGTTCTTGAAGGTGACATCAAGGGTTTCGCGATTGTAGCGTTTGCCCTTGCAGACGTCGCAGGTGACATAGACGTCCGGCAGGAAGTGCATCTCGATCTTGATGACGCCGTCGCCCTGGCAGGCTTCGCAGCGCCCACCCTTCACGTTGAAGGAGAAGCGCCCGGCCCCGTAGCCGCGCGCCTTGGCCTCCGGCAGGCCGGAGAACCATTCGCGGATGGGCGTGAAGGCGCCGGTATAGGTGGCCGGGTTCGAGCGCGGGGTGCGGCCAATGGGGGATTGGTCAATGTCGATCACCTTGTCGAGGTGCTCCAGTCCCTCCAGCCGGTCGAACGGGGCCGGGGCCTCGCTGGCGCCATTCAGCCGCCGCGCCACGGCCTTGTACAGTGTGTCGATGAGGAGGGTGGACTTGCCGCCCCCCGATACCCCGGTGATGCAGGTGAACAGGCCGAGTGGGATCTCCGCCGTCACGTCCTTCAAATTATTGCCCCGTGCGCCCGAAAGCCTGAGCATGCGCTTCGCATTGGGCTTGCGCCGCGCCGGCACGCCCACGGACAGCTGGCCGGTGAGGTACTGGCCGGTGAGGGAATTGGGATCCGCCAGGATCTGCGCCGGGGTGCCCTGGGCGACGATGCGCCCGCCATGGATGCCGGCGCCGGGGCCCACGTCCACCACATAATCGGCGGCGAGGATGGCGTCCTCGTCATGCTCCACCACGATCACCGTATTGCCGAGATCGCGCAGGTGCTTCAGCGTGTCCAGAAGGCGCGCATTGTCGCGCTGATGAAGGCCGATGGAAGGCTCGTCCAGCACATAGAGCACGCCGGTCAGGCCCGAGCCGATCTGCGAGGCGAGGCGGATGCGCTGGCTCTCGCCGCCGGACAGGGTGCCGGAGGCGCGGGCGAGCGTGAGATATTCAAGCCCCACATCCAGGAGGAAAATCAGCCGCTCGCGGATCTCTTTCAGAATCCGGCCGGCGATCTCGTTCTGCTTGTCGGTGAGTTCGCCCGGCAGAGCCTCGAACCACGCCGACGCCGCCCGCACCGAGAGTTCGCCCACCGCGCCGATATGCTTGCCGGCCACCTTCACGGCGAGGGCTTCCGGCTTCAGGCGATAGCCTGAACAGGCCTTGCAGGGGACCGTGGAGAAATACTTGGAGATTTCCTCCCGTGCCCAGTCGCTGTCCGTCTCCTTCCAGCGCCGGTCCAGGTTGCGCACCACGCCCTCGAAGGTCTTGGACGTCTCGTAGGCGCGCATGCCGTCGTCATAGGCAAAGGTGATCTTCTCGGCGCCCGAGCCGAACAGCAGCACGTCCCGCGCCTGTTCCGGCAGGTCGGCGAAAGGCACATTGAGCTTGAAATGATAGTGCTTGGCCAGGGCATCCAGCGTCTGGCCATAATAGGGCGAGGTGGATTTCGCCCACGGGGCGATGGCGCCCTGCTTCAGCGAGCGCATCCGGTCCGGCACGACGAGGTCGGGATCAATGGTCTGCTCGACGCCCAGGCCGTCGCAGGCCGGGCAGGCGCCGAAAGGATTGTTGAAGGAGAACAGGCGCGGCTCGATCTCCGATATGGTGAAACCGGAAACCGGGCAGGCGAACTTCTCCGAGAACAGGATGCGCCGCGGCTCCCCCGCCTCGTCCTTCTCGTCGGCATACTCCGCCACCGCGATGCCGTCGGCCAGGGCGAGCGCCGTCTCGAAGCTGTCGGCGAGACGCGCGGCGAGATCGGGACGCACCACGATGCGGTCCACCACCACGTCGATGTCGTGCTTGATCTTCTTGTCTAGGGTGGGCGCTTCCGCGATCTCGTGGAAGGTGCCGTCGATCTTCACCCGCTGGAAGCCCTTCTTCATCCACTCGGCGAGTTCCTTGCGGTACTCGCCCTTGCGGCCGCGCACCACGGGCGCGAGCAGAAAGAGCCGCGTGCCCTCGGGAAGGGCCAGGGTGCGGTCCACCATCTGGGAGACGGTCTGGCTCTCGATGGGCAGCCCGGTGGCCGGGGAATAGGGTACGCCCGTACGCGCCCACAGGAGGCGCATGTAATCGTAGATCTCGGTCACGGTGCCTACGGTGGAGCGCGGATTCTTGGAGGTGGTCTTCTGCTCGATGGAAATGGCCGGCGACAGGCCGTCGATCTGGTCCACGTCCGGCTTCTGCATCATCTCCAGGAACTGCCGGGCGTAGGCCGAGAGGCTTTCCACATACCGGCGCTGGCCCTCGGCATAGATGGTGTCGAAGGCCAGCGAACTCTTGCCTGAGCCCGAAAGCCCGGTGAACACCACGAGGCTGTCTCGCGGGATCTCGAGGTCCACGTTTTTCAGGTTGTGCTCGCGCGCGCCGCGCACCGTCAGGGTGCGAGCGTCCCGGCGGCCGGCGATGTCAGGAGCGGAAACCGCCCGCGTGGGAAATGCGCGATCAGACATGGAATTCCGGTGGCGCCCACGGGCGCGAAAGGATCAGGACAGAACGGTGGTCGCCTGGACCAGGGCGGTGGGGGGCCATACGCAGCGCGCGGCGCGCGGGATCACCGCTGGATAGAACTCACGGCCAGCACCTGCCACCCCCCGGCCCATGTGCCAATCCGGCGTCCATGCCGATAGCTTATGGTCAGGCACGCCGCCATCGTTATCCGTCCGCACGGTAATGAAATCCGATCGCAGCATTTCGAATTCGCTCGTGGTCATGACCGATGATGTAGGCGGTCGCGTGCAATGCGGTAGGGAACATATCAGGAACTTTTTCGTTCGGCCAGCCAAAAATCCGGCCTCCACACCACGTGCCGACGGAAGATGACGCTTGCATCCGGTCGGCTGAAGCGATAGGAACACATCATGAACATCGGCAAATTACCCATGATGGCGCCCGCTTCAGCGCGGTTCATCATGGGGACAAGTCGGCTTTGGGCTGGCCCCCTGCGCCGCGGGCGCTAGGGTGCGGGCGGATGATTGGTGACCACGAGCGAGGAGCAGCAGGATGGCCGGCAGCGTCAACAAAGTGATCCTGGTTGGCAACCTCGGCCGGGATCCGGAGGTGAAGTCTTTCCAGAGCGGCAATCGCGTTTGCAACCTCACGGTCGCCACGTCCGAAAACTGGAGGGACAAGGCTTCCGGAGAGCGACGGGAAAAGACCGAGTGGCACCGCGTCGTGATCATGTCTGATAATCTTGTGGGGATCGCCGAGCGCTATCTCAAAAAAGGGTCCAAGGTTTATCTTGAGGGCCAGCTTGAAACGCGCAAGTACGAGAAGGACGGGCGTGAGGTCTACACCACCGAGGTGGTGCTGCGGCCCTATCGTGGCGAGCTGACTTTGCTCGACGGCCGTGGCGAAGGGGCTGGGGCGGGTAGCGACGACTATGCCGGCGGCTCCGATTTCGGGTCGGCCAGCCCCATGGGCGCAGGCTATGCCGGCGGTTCAAGCGGCGGCCGCCGAGTGTCCGGCGGCTCAACGGGGTCTTCGGGCGGAGCGGGCGGCGCTTCGGGTGGGGGCCGCCCGGCGGCTGATCTCGACGACGAAATTCCGTTCTGAAGCCTGCTGGCGCCTCGCCGTCGAACTGCAGCGACCGGGGTTGGGGGTAGTGGTCGAAGCTCATTCCGGGAGCCGTTCTTCGACCGGCCGAACGCGGATCGTGGTGTCTGTAGGCCACCTTCCGCGGCAAGCTGTTTGCCGCTCCTGAAGGCGGCATTGACGCAAAAGGGTCAAATTGCGGGTCGGTTCCGCAATAAGCCCTCGACAAGTCATTGACAATGAAAGAGAAAAAAACATTGCGCCGCGGTGGTTTCGCTGGCGTCGCGGGGGTGAATCGGCTAGAAGGAAGCACTGCGTTCCACGATTGAGAGTGTTGACTTTTGGCCGATTCCGAGACGCCGAAGCCCGGCGGCGAGCCGCCGTCCGACATCAGGCCCGTTTCCATCACGGAGGAGCTGTCGCGCTCCTACCTCGACTATGCGATGAGCGTCATCGTCGCCCGGGCGCTGCCCGACGTGCGCGACGGCCTGAAGCCGGTGCATCGGCGCATCCTGTTCTCCATGCACGAGAACGGGTACGAGTGGAACAAGTCCTATCGCAAGTCGGCCCGTGTGGTGGGCGACGTCATCGGCAAGTATCATCCGCACGGCGACCAGTCGGTCTATGACGCTCTTGTGCGCATGGCGCAGACGTTTGCCATGCGCCTGCCGCTGGTGGATGGACAGGGTAATTTCGGCTCGGTGGACGGCGATGCCCCGGCGGCCATGCGCTACACCGAGGTGCGCCTGGAGAAGGTGACCAACGCCCTTCTGGACGACCTCGACAAGGACACCGTCGACTACCAGGACAATTACGACAATTCCGAGCACGAGCCGACCGTCCTTCCGGCCAAGTTCCCGAACCTCTTGGTCAATGGTGCCGGCGGCATCGCGGTGGGCATGGCCACCAATATCCCGCCGCACAACCTCGGCGAGATCGTCGATACCACGGTCGCCTTGCTGGACGACCCGATGCTGGAGCCCGAGGCGCTGCTGGACCTGCTGCCCGGCCCGGATTTCCCCACCGGCGCGCTGATCCTCGGCCGCACCGGCATCCGCCAAGCCTATCTTACCGGGCGCGGCTCCATCCTGATGCGGGCCAAGGTCGCCATCGAGACCATCCGCAAGGAGCGCGAGGCGCTCATCGTCACCGAAATTCCCTATCAGGTGAACAAGGCGACGATGATCGAGAAGATGGCCGAGCTGGTGCGCGACAAGCGCATCGAGGGCATCGCCGAGATCCGCGACGAGAGCGACCGGGACGGCATGCGCGTGGTCATCGAGATCAAGCGCGACGCCCAGGCCGACGTGGTGCTGAACAACCTCTACCGCCTGACGCTGCTGCAGACCTCGTTCGGCGTGAACATGGTGGCCCTGTCCGGCGGCAAGCCGGGCGTGCTCACGCTCCACGACGTGCTCACCGCCTTCATCGCCTTCCGCGAGGAAGTCGTCAGCCGGCGCACCAAGTTCCTGCTGCGCAAGGCGCGCGACCGGGCTCACGTGTTGGTGGGCCTTGCCATCGCCGTGGCCAATATCGATGAGGTGATCCGCCTCATCCGCACCGCGCCGGACCCGGCGAGCGCCCGCGAATCCCTGATGGCGCGGGACTGGCCGGCCAAGGACATGGCCCCCCTCATCGCGCTCATCGCCGATCCGCGCCACAAGCTCGGCCCGGACGACACCTACCGCCTGTCCTTCGAGCAGGCCCGCGCCATTCTCGACCTGCGCCTGCAGCGCCTCACCGCCCTGGGCCGCGACGAGATCGCCGAGGAGCTGGACAAGCTGGCGGTTGAGATTGCCGACTATCTCGACATTCTCGCCAGCCGCCCGCGCATGCGCGCCATCATCCGGGCCGAACTCATCGCCATCAAGGAAGAGTTCGGCACGCCGCGGCGCACAGAGATCGTGGAAGGCTTCGGCGACCTGGAGGACGAGGACCTCATCCAGCGCGAGGAGATGGTGGTGACCGTCTCCCACGCCGGCTACATCAAGCGCGTGCCGCTTTCCACCTACCGGGCGCAGCGGCGCGGCGGCAAGGGCCGCTCGGCCATGCAGACCCGGGACGAGGATTTCGTCACCCGCCTGTTCGTCGCCTCCACCCACGCGCCGGTGCTGTTCTTCTCCTCCAAGGGGCAGGTCTACAAGCTGAAGGTGTGGCGCCTGCCGCTGGCGGCGCCGCAGGCGCGCGGGAAGGCGCTCATCAACATCCTGCCGCTGGAGCAGGATGAGCGCATTACCTCCGTGGTCCTGCTGCCGGAGGATTCGGACGAGAACCAGCGCCTGCAGATCATGTTCGCCACCACCGGCGGCACCGTGCGGCGCAATGCGCTGACCGATTTCGCGCAGGTGAACCGCAACGGCAAGATCGCCATGAAGCTCAACGAGGGCGAGGCCATCGCCGACGTGGGGCTGTGCACGGAAGACGACGACGTGCTGCTGACCACGGCGGCCGGCGCCTGCATCCGCTTCCCGGTCACCGAGGTGCGGGTGTTCAAGGGCCGCGACAGCGTGGGCGTGCGTGGCATCCGGCTGGAGGATGGCGACACCATCATCTCCATGGCGATCATCGGCCACGTGGACGCCTCGGCAGAGGATCGCCTCGCCTACATCAAGCGTCGTCGCGCGCTGGCTGGCGAAGCCACCGAGGCCGGCGAAGTGGAAGCCGAGGAGGGCGCCAGCGGCAACGGCCATCTCGGCCAGGAGCGCTACGCCGAGATGGGGGCGAAGGAGCAGTTCATCCTGACCGTCTCCGAGAACGGCTACGGCAAGCGCACGTCGTCCTACGAGTATCGGGTGACCGGCCGCGGCGGCAAGGGCATCGTCGCCATGGCGGTGAACGAGCGCAACGGCCGCCTCGTGGCCTCCTTCCCGGTGGAGGACCAGGACCAGATCATGCTGGTGACTGACGGCGGCCAGCTCATCCGCTGTCCGGTGGACGGCATCCGCATCGTCGGCCGCGCCAGCCAGGGCGTCATCGTGTTCGACACGGCGGAGGGCGAGCGCGTCGTCTCCGTGGAGCATATCAGCGACGATGCCGGGGCGGAGAACGGCGACGGCGAGGACACGGGCGAGGCATCCGAGGCCTAGAGCAAGTGTCCGATCAGCTTGCATCGCTAGCTGGTCGGACACCGTGTTCTCTTTCTTGTATCGCCCTACAAGGCGGGGACCCACGAGGGCCGGTTGGCGGCCGCGGCATTGCGTCTGGATGTCGTCGCACGGCTGAAGCCGTTCCTGGTCAAAGCGTTTCCGGTCAATGCGTCAGAGGGCGACGGGCTGCCACCGGATCGGGAGATGGCAATGATAGCGGCGGATAGCCTTGCCCTGTTCGTGCTGGCATGCGTCGCGCTTGCCGCGACGCCGGGGCCGAACGTGGCCCTCATCGTCGGCACCAGCCTCAAGCACGGGCGGCGGGCCGGCATTCTCACCGCCACCGGCGTCAATGTGGGGCTCATCGCCCAGCTTGCGCTCGTGGCGGCGGGCCTGGCCTATGTGGTGGAGACCTTCTCCCGCCATTTCGATCTGGTGCGCTATGCGGGGGCGGCCTATCTCGTCTGGCTCGCGGTGCTGCAATGGCGCGGGGCAGGAGCGGGACGGCAGGCGCCCACGCCATCCGCCCGCGCCGCTTTCGGGCGGGGGCTGGCGGTGGCCTTCGCCAATCCCAAGACATTGCTGTTCCACGCGGCTTTCTTGCCCCAGTTCATCACCGACAAGGCCGATCCCGTGCCGCAGATCGCGCTGCTGGCGGCGGTGTTCGCAGGCATCGCGCTGGTGGGCGACGTTTTGTGGGCCGTGGTGGCCGACAAGGCCCGCGCCGCGCTCGCCGGCCGCTTCACCCGCATCGCGGATCGGGTGTCCGCCGGCATTCTCGTGGGCGGGGCCGCGCTGCTCCTGGCGGCGGGGCGGCGCTAGCGCATATCCGGTGAACCCCCATTCAGCGGATATGCTCCAACTCTTTGTTTTTAGGCAATTCCAGACGCAAAACCGCTGCACACTTCTGCGGAAATCGCGCTAGAGCGTTTTCGAGCGAAGCAGATACCGGTTCGCGTAAAGAAAACGCGTCAAAACAAGACTCTAGGGCGATTGCCGTGAGCCAATGCGAACCGAAATCGCGCTCGGGCGCGTGCCGATCAGCCCTCACCGCGTATGCTGCTCCGCGAAGGCGGCCGCCGCGCCATAGAGCCCGGGCTGGGGATGGGTGATGAGGCGGACCGGGATGTCCTCCATCCGCTGCGCGAACCGGCCCTTGGCGGAAAAGCGGCTGGCGAAGCCGGACTGCGGGATCAGGTGCGCGATCCGCGGGGCGATGCCACCGGCGATCACCACCGCCTTGGCGCCCTGCACCAGGGCGATGTCGCCGGCCACCGCGCCGAAGCTCAGGCAGAAGCGGTCGAGGGCGGCGGCGGCGAGGCCGTCCTTGCCCTCCGTCGCGAGCGCCCACAGGGCCTTGTCGTCCAGTTGGTCGATCGGGCACCCCTCGATGGCGGCGAGCGCCTCGTAGATGTTGACCAGGCCCGGACCGGAGACGATCCGCTCCACCGACACGCGCGGATAGCGCTGGCGCAGGCGGTGCAAAATCGCCTCTTCCAGGGAATCGAGCGGGGCAAAATCGATATGCCCGCCCTCGCATTCGATGACGTGGTAGCGGCCGTCCTGGCGCAGCACATGGGCGACGCCGAGCCCGGTGCCGGGGCCGATGATGCTGATGACCCCGGTCTCGGGCAGCGGCCGGTCGGAGCCGGCGAAAGGCGCGAACCCCTCCTCGCCGATCTGTGCCACCGCATGGCCGATGGCGCCGAAATCGTTGACCAGCGTCCAGGTGTCCACGTTGAGCTTTTCCGGGATCAGATCCTTGCGGATGATCCACGGATTGTTGGTGAGCTTCAGCACCTCGCCCTCCACCGGGCAGGCGATGGCGATGGCCGCGGCCCGGGGCAGGGGGGTGCCCACGGTCTCGGCAAAGGCCTGCCAGGCGAGTTGGAAGCTGGCATGGTCGGCGGCATGGGTGACCACCGGCGCCCCGAGGGACACCACCCGTCCATCCGCGACCTCCGCGTGTGCGAAGCGGGCATGCGTGCCCCCGATATCGACAGCGACGATCTCCACGCCCGGTGTCCTTTCGCGATGGCCGGCGCTCCGCCTGTGTGGCGTGACGGCGGCCTGTGAGTGGGGCGCCCAATTCCCACGCGCCGGGCTTCTCCGGCGCTTGTTCTACATCGCGCGGGGGCGACGCAGCGTTCCCTTTGCCGATTTACACGGGAGCGGGGCGGATGGCACCCCGTTCGCGGAAGGTTCAGGCGTTATAGTTCTTGATTTGTTCTGATGTCTAGGGCAGCCTCCGGCCATCACATAGGGAGAAACGGCCATGGCGAAGAAGACGTTCTACGTGGTCCAGCCGTTCGAGCTGGGCAAGCGTGGCGCCCTGAAGGCCGGCGCGGCCATGGAAGCCCGCACGGCGGCCGACGCCGAACGGATCGCGCGCCGGATGGCGATCGTGAACGCCGGCGCCATCGCCTTCTCGCGGGATGTGGATCCCGAGTCGGACGATGCTGATCCGCCGGTTCTCATCGCAAGCTTCGGCCAGGTGCCGGACAGCACCCTGGAGGCGGCATAGGCCTGTCTGAAGATCCCGCCGCATTTGAACTGTCTCGTCCGGCGCCTCCGGCCCCCTCAAGGAGGGGGCGCGGGGTTGAGGGGATGGCCAAGCAAGGCTCCGGACCGCGGGGCAGCGGATCGACACCGCCCTGAGCATGTGGAAGGTTCCGCACTCGCCTTCCCGGTTCATCTTGGCACGGAGAGCGAATAGCTGCCATGACACGCGCGCTGAAGCCCATGCCCATCAAGATCATGGCGGATTACGGCTGCCACCCGCTGTGGTGGGACAGCGCAAACGTGGTCTGGAGTGCCTGGGAGGGACAGGTTGGCGACATCGATCCCGCGTCTCTCGGCGTCTCCCAAACCCTGGCAGCGGAGCTTCAGGCGTGGGCTGAACGATACGATGCCCGGCTGAACCGGGACGATCCCGGAAGCACATTCGTCTCGCCGGAAGATCATGCCGCCTTCGACGCCGCCGGTCGTTCACTGGCGCGATGCCTGGCGCAGGAGCTTGGTCCAAGAGCCATCGTCAGATATTGGCGTGATCCCGTCGCGGCTGCGCCTTCTGAGGCAGATCGCACCTTGAGCCGATCCACATGACCTTCATCATCGAAGCCATCCTGAGACTCCTTGGCCTGTTCTATGTGCTGAGCGGCGTGCTGGTGGTGCGCTCGCTCGCGGTTTCGGCGATGGCCGACGCCGCCTATGCGGCAATCATGGGCGGTCCCCCGCATCCGGCGGAGCGCGCGCGGGAAATCTGGCTTGCCGCCGGCTCCGTGCTGATCGGGGCGGGAGGGCTCGCCCTGGTCCTGCTGCTCGACGTAGCGGTGGTGCTGTTCGTGCTGGGGGCGCTCCAGCAAATGGTCTATCTCGTCATCGTCGCCCCGCGCTTTCTTGATCCCCATGACGCGCCGGATGGGGCGGGGCGTGCGAAGACCTGGCAGGCCGCAATCTTCTACCTCGTGGTGACGGCGCTCGTGGTGGCGGCAGCGAAGGCGGGCCTGCTGCGGCCGTGGCAGGATATGCCTGCCTGGCTCCTCGCTGCGGCGGGCGCGGCGGTGGTCCTCGGCGCGGCCTGGACGGTCCGGGCGCTTGGCGTGCGGGGCTCGGTCGGCGCCGCGGACTAGGCCGGACGATGGCGCAACGGCTCGTGCTGCTTCGGCTCTTGGCGCGCCGGCCTCGGCCGTCAGTGCGGCTCGATCTTGCGGGCGTCGGCGTCGGCGAGCCCGACCAGCAGGTGGCGCCCGCTCGCATCGACGCGGAACAGGCCGTACTTCGCCTTCGCATAGAGGTCAGCCTGCCCCTCCTGGAACAGGAAGGAGTGGGGCTCCACCGTCACCCCGTCGCCGGACGCGGCGCGGCGCACCCGGAAGGCCGTCTCGCCTTCGCCGGGGGCACCCGTGCTGCCGAGGCGGCGGAAGCGCCCCACCCGTTGCTCATCAAGCCCGAGGATGATGGTTCCGGCCGGCGCGTCGAGGTGGATCGCCGGGGCGAGGTCCAGGAGAACCACTTCTCCCGAGGCCATCAGCGCCTCGAAATCCCGGACGCTCCAGCCGAGCGTGGCGAGCACCGCGAGGCCGGCGGCAAGGAACAGCGCGCGCCGCGTCGCCGGGCTCATGGCGCCTCCTCCCGATCCCAGCCGGCGCGGGTGATGATCGCCTGCCCAGCGAGCAGCAGCAGGCCGCTGCCAACCAGGGTGGCGGACTTCTCCAGGAACGTCATGTCCCGACCATAGTACCAGAGCACCAGGAAAACCGGCAGCGCCAGCACGCCGACCACCCGCAGCGGCATGTCGTGGAGGGCATGGCCGATGATGAGGACCAGCAATGCGAAGCTGATGCCGGGAGCGCCCGCGAAGCCCAGGAGGACCACGCCGACCGTTGCCGCGGCCAGCGGCGGCCGGACGAGCTTGCCCACCCCACCCGCGGCCCAGGCGATGGTGCCGACCAGCGACAGGGTCAGCACCACCTCGATGACGCGCGGATCCAGCGGCCGCTGGTTCGCCCACAGCCCGGCGTCGCGCCCCGAGGCGAGGATGCAGACGATGGTCCCCATGGTGGCGAGGGCGGCGATCCCGATGGGCCGCAGCGCCAGCGGGACCCGGTGGACGAGGAGGAGAAGCCCCGCCACCGCGGTCGCCGCCGTGAACATGGCGGCAAGGGCCAGGCTCGGATCGCGGCCGAAGCTCCCGCGCCCCAGGACCTCCAGCAGCGCCGAGGCGGCGACGGCATAGGGCGACAGGATGCGGTCCAGCGAGGAGGCGGACACCGGGTAGGTGGCGATGGTCACCGCCAGGATGGCGGCGGTCGGCACCCAGGTCGTGTGCGCGCCCGCGAGCAAGACGATGCCGGAGACGGTCATCACCTTGCCGAGGGCCATGGCGGTGAAGGCGGTCTGGGCGAGGATGTCCCGGCCGATGCCCTGTGCGGCACGCGGGAGGGCGAGGGACAGGCCGATGCCCGCCGCGAGGAACGCCAGGCCCCAGCCCAGGAGGCTGCTGCCGCTGCTGAGCGAGATGATGTCTGCGACCACGAGGAAGGCGAGGAAAAACAGCGTCGCCAGCAGGGTCCCGACGGCGGAGAGGATCTTCAGGTGAAGCGGCGGATGCTCCTCGGCGGCCGCGGCGCGCACTGCCTCGACCACCGCCCCATGGGCCTCCGGCGGCAGCGCGCCGGAAGCCTGCCAGGAGGCCATGAGCGTTTCGGCATCGATGGAGGGCCGGGTGATGGAGGGGCGGTTCATGGCCGGGCCTCCATCCGCCGCGAGACCGCCCTGAGCCATGCGACGGCGGCCGCAAACAAGGCGAGGGTGGCGAGTCCCATCGCGAAAAAAGTCCCCATATGGACGCGCCCGTTGCCGTTCGCGAGCAGCCGGAACAAGGCGAAATCGGCGATGGCGCACCCCGCGAGGGTCACCGCCGCCAGCAGGACCACATCAGGGATCACGTATCGATACAGCGCACCCATGGCGGCAAGGGTGAGCGCGATCAGAGCGAGGGCGCCCCATTCGGCGGGGCCGAAGCCGCCACCTTCCTCGATCAGGAAGAACGCCAGCTGGGTCGCGGCCGCGAGGGCCGGAAGGGCGAGATAGAACCGCGTCCAGCGCGCCGCCGGCCAGGCGAAGCCCCGTGCCGCCAGCGCTTCCCGCGCGCCCAGCGCGATGGCGAAGAGCGCCATCAGGCTGAGGTTGCTGCCGGTGTGGAAGGCCGCGTCGGGTTGCGTCTGGTCCCACCAGGTGACGACGGTCACGGCCGCGACGGCGATCCACACCGCCCATGTGGCTGCGGAACAGGCGAGCAGCGCAAAGGCGAGGGTCAGGCCGGCCCAGGCGGCAAACAGGGTCCAGGCGTCGGCGCCGGTCTGGTAGATCTGGCCCTCAACGGCGAGGAACACGCCCACCAGCATCACCGCCGCCGCCGCGGCCGGCTCGAAGGCCCGCCGCTCGAGCCCGGGGACGAGGACGCCGAGGCAGGCGGCGGCGATGAGCGCGGCGATGGCCCCGAGCTTGGCGAGGGGCGGGATCTCGTTCCAGTTGAAGGCGAAGAAATAGACGATGCCGGACAGCACCAGCGCCGCCCCCACCGTGCCCATGAGCCGCCCGGCCCACAGCCCCCAGCGGCGCGGCGGCTCCATCAAGGCGAGGGCCTCGTCGCGCGCTGCGGCGCAGATGAGCCCCCGGGCGGCCAGCCGGTCCACGCCCGGGCGATCCACCCGGATGCCTGCGAGCGCCACCGGCCCGGCGGGCCTGTCCTCGTTCGTCCGCATGTCCTGTCTTGCCGCCCCCATCATCTGCGCTAACCTCGCGCCAAAATCCAACGAGGTCGATCATGATCCGAGTCGCCTGCACCGCCTTCTTCCTCGTTGGTGCTGCGGTGCCGGCAGCGGCATTGGATTGTCCGCTGGAGCGGGCCGTCTATACGCCGCTCGATGCGGATGACGACTGGAGCGCGCCGGAGGGCATTGCCAACAGCTGGGAGATCACCCATCCGCGCAAGGACGGCACGTCCTCCGACCGGCCCTGGGTGATTCGCCTCGCCGAGAACCGGCAGAGGCTGGCCGCGACGTTCGGCATCGCCGATCCGCCCGGCTTCAGCGCCACCCACGTCTTCATGCTGGCACCGCCGGGCAGGCCGGAGAATGGCCAGGACGGCGGCAGAGATGGAGGCAAGACCGGCGGCAAGCGCAAGGGGTTCAACGCGACCACGGCGCCGTCCGCGCTGCTCTATTATTTCGGCGACGACCTGAAGCGGGTTGATCCCCCGGGCGAGGGCACGCCGAAGGCCCCGCCGCTGCTCCAGCTTCCCGGCCTGTCGAAGGCCTTCTGGACCTGGAAGCGCGACGGTCGAAGCTTCGTGCCGCCGGACGGGCTCTGGAAGCTCACCGGCTGCCGGGACTGAGCTGTTCACCCCACGCGAAATCCCGTGCGCTCCCAACCTCTTCCGGACCGTAAGGCTACGGCCTATAGTCGCGCAAAAGAGGGGGACGGACCGGCCATGGGCGGTTCTCTGACAAGTCGAGGCGCCCTTTGATCGTGCGCGCGGTGGCGAAAGGCGGGCGCAACCGGCGTGGGAGCGGTGGGTTGGCCTGCCTCCTCGTCCCTGCCTGCCTCCTTGCCTGCTTCCTCGTCCTCGCCGCCGGGCTTGTGCTGCCGACCCCTGCCTCGGCGCGCAACCTTGCCCTGCTGGTGGGCGTCGCCGATTATGACGAGCCGAAGATCCGCGCCCTCGCCGGGCCGCGCAACGATGTGATCCTGCTGTGGCGGTATCTCACCCGCCATGCCTTCGACGCCGCCGACATCGAGGTTCTGGCCGAGGGGCTGCCGGAGGCCGCCGATACGCCGCGCCCCCGCGCCGCGCCGGTGCGTGCCGCCATACTGGAAGGTCTCGCCCGCCTCGCCGACCGGGCCGGACCCGGCGACTTCGTGCTGTTCCACTTTTCCGGCCACGGCACCACCCAGCCGGAAGTCGCCGCCGACGGCGTCCAGCCCGAGGCCGGAGGCCTCGACCAGGTTCTGTTGCCCAAGGATTCCGGCCTCTACGATCCGGTGGCGAAGACCATCCGCAACGCCATCGTCGACAACGAGCTTGGCGCCGCGCTCGACCGCATCCGCGCCAAGGGCGCCACGGTATGGGTCGTCATCGATGCCTGCCACGCCGGAACGGTCACGCGCTCGGCCGAGGCCACGCGGGGCGTGGATTCTTCGATCCTCGGGGTGTCGCCCGCGGGCGCGCCGTCGTCGTCGGCAACTGCTCCGGCCCGCGCGCCCGAGCGCAACGGGACGCTGCGCGCGGCTGACGGATCGCCCCCCGGCGGCGCGGGTGGCCTGATCGCCTTCTTCGCGGTCGATTCCTGGACCCCGGCCATCGAGCGGGCCTATCCGGCACCGGCGGAAGGCCTCGCCGGAAAGACGCTCGCCGGGGATGGCCCGCAGGCCACATTCGGCGTGTTCACCTGGCATTTGCTGCGCGCGCTCGAAACCGGGCGCGCGCGCAGCTTCCGCGACCTCGCCCGCCTGGTCTCCCTCGACATCGCGGCGGCGGCGCGCGTGGCCCACGCCCCCCTGCCGGTGTTCGAGGGCGACCTCGACCGCGGCGTGCTCGGCGCGCAGCCGGGTGCGGTTCCGCGCTTCGCCGCGCAGCGCGAGGGCACCGACCTGGTGATCGAGGCCGGTGCCCTGCAGGGTTTCGACGAGGGCTCGGAGATCGCCCTGTTCGACGGCCCGCTGCCGGATGCGCGCCGGCTCGGCATGGCCCGGCTCGCGACCGCCACGGCCAGCGCGAGCCGGGCGCCACTGGCCGACCTGCCGGCGCCACCGGGCGGCCGCACCGACAGCGGCGGCATCTGGGCACAGATGGAGCGTCCCGGCGTCGCCTTCCACTTCCGCGTGGCGGGCATCGACCATCCTGACGTTGCAGGCGTGATCGACCTCGCCTTCCAACCCCGCGAGGGCGTGCCGGCGATCGGTATCGAGCAGGTTGCGCCGGGCCAGCCCGCGGATCTGCGCCTGCACCTCGCCGACGGACAGATCTGGCTGGTGCCGGACGGCGGCCTCCTGGTGCGCGATCGTGAGGCCTACGGCCGCAGCGTCTCGATCCCGGTCGCGACCCCGGCCGAGCTGCTGGCCTCGCAGCTCCGCACCGCCGTGTGGGCCTATGCGCGCGCCGCCAATCTCGTGCGTCTCGCCAGCGTCGCCGAACGGGGCGCGGCCGAAGGAGCGGGCGACATCGATATCAGCCTCGACCGGATCCGGGAGACCGATCCCGAGCGGCTGGCCGATCCGCGACGCAGTTGCGGTCAGGTCTCGCGGGCCTCGCCCCCTCTGCC
The DNA here is from genome assembly GCF_029991245.1 of Xanthobacter autotrophicus. Lineage (GTDB taxonomy): Bacteria > Pseudomonadota > Alphaproteobacteria > Rhizobiales > Xanthobacteraceae > Xanthobacter > Xanthobacter autotrophicus_C. The sequence continues at coordinate 9,975 of NZ_JAIVFO010000005.1, read as the reverse complement.
CGTGGACAGCGGCACAGCGGCGGCCGTGGCCCATTGCGACACGGTGCGCCTGACCATCGCCAACCGCTCCGAACGCGACGTGGATCTCGGCATCTTCTTCCTCGATCCGCTGGCGGGCATCGACGTACCCGTGCGGGACTGGCGTCAGAACGGCTGCATCACCACGCTGCCGGCAAAGGCTTCGGGGCCGGTGGTGTTGCGCACCACGTTGCGCACCTGGGGCAGGAACGGGCCATCGCAGATCGGCCTGCACCGCATCCTCGTCTTCGCCCTGCCGCGCAGCGGCGGCATCCCGCCCTCCCTGTGCCACCTGCTGCAGCGCGACGTGGAAGCGGCGGCGGCGGGTGCCGCGGCCATGCGCGGCGGCGCCGGCCACCGCGCCTTCGTCGATCTGCTGGGACGGGCGGCGCTGGTCGATCCCAGCCTGCGCGCGGCCAACCCGTTCGAGGAGGAGGCCGGCGAAGCAAGCGCGGTGGTGGTGCGGCAGTTCACGCTCGACCTGCTCCCGCCGGAGGCGAGCCGCTGATGCGCCGGGCCGCTCGCCTCGCCCTGCTTGCGCTCGGCGTACTCGGCATGCTCCTGTCGCGCATGGCGCCCGCAATGGCGCAGGACGCCTTGCCGCCTCCGGCGCACTTGCGCGACGAGGCCTTCCAGTACGCCCAGAGCGCCATGCTCACCTCGGCCAGCATGGCGCTGGCCCAGCTCGGGGTGCGTTTCGCCGCCGGTTCGGACGACCTGGCTCGCCTCGTGCGGCAGCGGCAGGATCTCGTCACGGCATGGAAGAGCGCCGACCGGGCGCTCGTGCAGGTCCTCGGAGCAGCGGGCACGGGCAATGAACCGGTGGTGGAGGCGCGCCGCGCGGAGGTTGATGCGCTCCAGGCGCGCATCGCCGAAAGCGACCGCGACATGGCTGTGCGCTTCCCCGCCTATGCCGAACTCTCACAGCCCCAGCCGGTGCCGATCGCCGCGGCGCAGGCCCTGCTGCGGGAGGACGAGGCGCTGGTGCTGGTCTTCGTCGCCACCCGCGAGACCTTCGTCTGGGCGGTGACTCGCGATGCTGCGGACTGGCACCGTGTGCCGGTCGAGCGCGAGGCCCTGATCGCGCAGGTGAAGTCCCTGCGCGCCGGGCTCGATCCGGGCGCGGTGGCGGTGATGCGCTCAGCGCTGCGCGATTTCGGCGACACCGATGTGGAGGGCGCCGATACCGGCATGCGCGTGCGCTTCAGCCGCGCCGCCGCCCATGACCTCTTCCGGCGGATGCTGGCGCCGCTCGACGCCGTGCTGGCGGACCGCGCGCGCATCTTCGTCGTCGCCGAGCGGCCGTTCGATTCGCTGCCCTTCGCGCTTCTGGTGACCGAGCCGCCCACCGGGGACGATACCGACCCCTCCGCGCTGCGCGACACGTCGTGGCTGATCAGGCGGCAGGGCATCGTGACGCTGCCCTCGGTGTCGAGCCTCAAGTCGCTGCGGGCGGCCGCCGCTGGGCCGCCGGCCCCGCTGCCGTTCCGCGGCTATGGCGCCCCGCAGCTCGACGGCCGCCGCTCCCCGGCCCAGGTGGCGAGCAACGCCGCGGATACCGCAGGCACGCTGCTGCGCGGCGGCAAGGTCAATCTGGAAACCGTCCGCAGCCTGGCGCCGCTGCCCCAGACGGAAGGCGAATTGCGCCGGCTGGCCCAGACGCTGGGTGCGGCCCCGGACTCCGTGCAGGTCGGCGCTGCCGCCACCAAGAGCGCGGTCCAGGCGGCCGACCTCTCCCTTTATCGCGTGCTTGCCTTCGCCACCCACGGCCTGCTGGCGGGCGATATCCCCGGCCTGTCGGAACCCGCCCTCGTCTTCACCCCGCCGGAGGCCGACGGCCCGGACGACGGCCTGCTCACCGCCTCCGAAGCGGCCCGGCTGAACCTGTTCGCCGACTGGGTGATCCTGTCCGCCTGCAACACCGCCGGCGGCGACGGCACGCCGGGCGCCGACGGCCTGTCGGGCCTCGCCAGGGCCTTCTTCTATGCCGGAGCCCGCACCTTGCTGGTCTCGCACTGGCCGGTGCGGGACGATGCGGCCGCGCGGCTGACCACCGGAACCCTGGCGGCGCTGCGGGCCGAACCCGACCTGTCCAAGGCGGAAGCGTTCCGCCGCGCCACCCTCGCGCTGATCGCCGATCCCTCGGACCCCACGCTGGCGCATCCGGCGATCTGGGCGCCCTTCGTCATGGTGGGGGAAGGCCGGTGAAGCCCCTCGCGCTGATCGTCGTGTTGGTTCACCTCATGGCCCTGGCCACCGGCGGCCCGGGGTGGTCGCAGACCGCTGGAGCGGGCTCCGCGCAGGCGACGCAGGAGACGGCCGACACGGCGCGTCGGCTGGCGGATATCCGCGACCGTCTGGGGGCGGCGCAAAGCCTGATCGAGGACAACAAGGCAAAGGCGGCCATGGCCTTGCTGCTCCCGCTGCGCGAGGCCCTGGAGGACGAGGGCGATCCGGATCTCCTGCTCGTCCTCTACGATCTGACGGGATATGCCGGCGCCCGGCTCAAGGATCGCGCCGCGGAAATACGCGGGAATGTCCATTCGGTTCTGTTGAATTACCTCACGGCGCCGCTGAACGCCCCCGATACGGTCATCGCTGAACTGACGCTCGCCGAAACCTATCGCCGCCATGATATCGGCACGCTGCAATTCTACGTGCTGATGAACGTGCTGGCGGCGGGAAAGCCCCCACGGGGCGGTGGCGCGCTTTCCGACGATCTGGAGGAAACGCAGGCCATGGCCGCGGCCCTCATGGGGCAGCGCCTGCAAGCCGAGGACCGGCCCGAGCTGGCGCTCTTCTTCTTCCGCCGGGCCCAGGCCCTGGCGCGCAAGGGGCGGATGGACACGGTCAATGCCGGGAAACTCGATACGGTCATCGGCGCGCTGGAGGCACCGGTGGCCGAGCGGGCCGGCAGCCCGCTTCCCGGACCGGACGATTGCATGGGCACCGCCGCGCCGGATGCGGCCCGCATGGCGGCGTGCCGGCAGGCCGCGGACCGCGCCATCGTGACCGGTGATGCCGCCCTGGCGGACAAGATCCTGTCGAATCTCCTGAACGACGTGCCGTCGGGTTCGCTGCGCGAGGAGCGCTACGATGCGGCGCGCGACCTGCTCCTGCTGCGTCAGTTGAACCGCGAGGACCACGATCGGGACCTGCTGGCGAGCGCTGACCTCGTCGCCAACTATCTCGCCAGCATCGGCGAAGCGACGGCGGCCGCTCTCATCGGCGCGCGCATCGCCCGCACGCAGATCGACCTTGGCACCTATGACCCGCGCGTCGTCCAGATGTGCGGCCATATCGCCCGGCGGGCCTTGCGAAACGGCTCCATCGAGCTGGCCCGCCGCATGCTGGCGCTGCAGCGCGCGGCCACTTTATCCGGCATGGCCGAGCCCGACGCACCTCTTTCCGCCGCCGCGCCGGGCCTTCTGGAGCGGCGGCTGACTGCCGCTCTCCTCCAGATCGAAAACGCCCGGATCGCCGCGACCGCCAACGCGCCACGCCTCGCCGCAGCCGAATGGGCCGCTGTCGATCGCCAGGTCGCCACCCTCGCCCTCGACGATTTCGACCGGATCGAACAGCTGACCGTGATCCACTATGCGGGCTTGAAGGACTACGTCTTCCCCACCTATGCCGCCGCCGTGGAATTCATCGGGCGCCTGGCGCGCCGGCTGCCCGGGCAGGACCCCCGCCACGACGAGGCGATCTTGGGCTGGATCAGCGCCGTCGAGGCCTGGTGGGGCGACAGCGCTCGCGCCGACGCGATGGCGGACGAGGCGATCGGCAACATCCGTGCGGCGCCGGAGGGGCGCACCCCGGCGCTGGCCCGCCTGCTGACGCTGCGCGCCGGCATCGTGGAAACGTCGAACCCGGCCCTCACCGTGCGCTTGACGCGCGAGGCCTATGAAATCGTCGCCAGCCAGCCCGGACGCGAAACGGACCGCATCGAGCTTCTGCTCGACATGGCCTCGGACCAGACCGACAAGGGCCTGGCGCTGGCGCTCGTCGCCGAGGCGCAGAAGCTGCGGGAGGCGGCCGGCACCGTCAACCTGCCGACGCAGGTGCGGCTCGACCTGAGGCGCTCCTTCATGGCCTTCGATGACGGCGACCGGGCCTTGGCCCTGCGTCTGGGGGAGGGGGCCGTCGCCAGCCTCGTCGCGGCGGGCAAGGCGGACACTTGGGCCATCGTCGAGCCGGCCCGCAACCTTGCCGGCCTCTACGCCGCCCTCGGCCGCATGGACGACGCACGCAAGACCTATGAAACCTACGTCTTTCCGGCCAGCGATCCCGTCCTTGTCGGCGAGGAGAAGGCCATCTCCGACCAGCTCGGGCTCGCCAACCTGGAATCCTATTACGGCCCGGACGAAAAGACCGTCCGCACCCTGTCGACGCTGCTCGATCGCGCGCGCCGGCGGGTGAAGGCCGATCGCGACCTGGGGCGGCGCATCCTTCGCGCACAGGCGTTCGCCTATCTCGGCCTGGGCGACGGGGCGAAGGCGCGGGAGGCCGCCGTCGACGCCCTGCGGACCCCCAAGCCGCCGGCGACCGACACCATGAGCGCGCGGGAAGACCGCAAGCTGCTTGAGACTCTGGTGGGGGCGGATTGGCTCGGCAGCCGTTCGGGGGACAAGCCTGATGCCGACGGGCGATGAGCTGATCGCCTGTTGGAGCAAGCCGGCACGGCTCCTGCTCCGGCGGGGCCATTTGACGTTCCCGGAATGTCTGACATTCTCGCGGCGTCGTGTGTGGGGAGCCGAATGAAACCAGCAGTCATCGTGGTGCCCGGCGCGCACTGACACCGTCCGTGGAGACCAGGGGCGGCGTTGCCGCAGACGCCCGCTTCTGGGACCCAAGTCCCATCCGGAAGGGATCGGCCTGTCGATCCGTTCTCTCTGCCCCCTTCATCTCTGCCCCGCTCAGCCCGGAGACCCTGAATGCCAGAGGCGAGCACTCGGGCTACTCGGCCCGGAAATCCCCACCGTCGTCACAGAGTGCCTCACATGATGCTCCAGTTGCTTCGACCGCTCGTCCAAAGGCCGGCGCTCCGTTTCGTTGCGCTCTCGGCGTGTCTTTCCGGCGGCGCATTCGCCGCCCAGGCTCAGGTGCCGGGAGAGCAGCTGCGCCTTGAGCAGGCCCCCGCCGCGGTGGGCGCGCGCCCGTCGACCCTGCCGGCATCGGACGACATCGGCCCCGCCGATCGCCCCTCCAGGCCCGGCAGCAATGCCCGCGCGCTGCCCTATGACGCCGCCGGCATCGCGCTCAAGAAGGGCGGGATCCTCAAGAGCGGTGCCAACGAGAAGATCGTCGGCGGGCAGCAGGCTGCGCCGGGCAGCTATCCGTTCCAGGCCGGGATCGTCCGCGTGGCCGGCACCAACGGAAAGGTCACGAATTTCGCCCCCATGTGCGGGGGAACGGTGCTGACGTCGCGCTGGATCCTGTCGGCGGCGCATTGTTTCGTCGAGGGCGAGGGCGGCAAGGTCGACGGATTGCGAAGCACCAAGAACCTGTTCGTCCACGTGGGCAACACCAGCCTCATCGCCGAGGAGGACGAGCGCGACTGGATTCCGATCAAGCGCATCATTGCCCATCCGAAATATGTGACCGGCACCAACGTCAACGACATCGCCCTGGTCGAGCTTGAGCGCGCGCCCCGGCGCAATGTCAAAGTCGAGCAGGTCACGGTGGTGACGCAGGAGTCCGAGCCCACCGAGCTTCCGAACGAGGCCAGGCTGCACATCATCGGCTGGGGCACGACCTCCGAGGGCGGCAGCCCGTCGCCCAACCTGATGGAAACCACGCTGAACGCCGTGGATCGCAACAAGTGCAACCGCGTGCTCACCTCTGCGCTGGTGAACTCGCCGGATGCGCGCAAGGCGATCGAGGATCTCAGCTACGTGTTCAACCTGTCGCCTGCGGGTCGCAGGGCGCTGGAGCAGCAGCTCCCCCAGATCGGCGGCGTGGTGACGCCCCAGATGTTCTGCGCCGGCGCCGCCGTGGACGGTGTGGATACCTGCCAGGGCGACTCGGGTGGCCCGATCCTCAGCCGGAAGGCGGACGGTTCCTTCGTCCAGGTGGGCATCGTCAGCTTCGGCATCGGCTGCGGCCACGCCGAGTTGCCCGGCGTCTATACCCGGCTGGCCCTCTATACGGACTGGATGAGGAAGACCATCGCCACGCCAGCCCCCCCGGCGGCTGCGGCAACCCAGGTGCCCGCCAAGCCGCAGAAGCGCCCCTGAGCGAATCGGCTCCGGACCTCAGGGCTTCACGGGCTGGCTGATGGGCCAGAAGGCAAGGGACAGGCTGGCGCTTTCGAGCGGCAGCCGTCCGCCCCGCGTCGCACCTTCGATCAGGTCGTCGAGCCCCCCCGTCTCGCCGCCGCGGGTGGCCTGGCCGCTCGCATCGTTGAACCCGGTCAGGGCGCACAGCGCGGGCAGGTCCGTTTCGCCTTCGACGAAGGGCACGCCCATGACGAAGACGCCGTTGGTGGTGGTCGGCGCACGTCCGGGCACGATGGCCCGGGGGTGGTAGGGCACCTCGAACACCAGCCGCCGACCGGGCTCCAGCCGGTCCGAGACGGTGAGCCCCATGGGGCAGGTCGGCCGCCGCGCGATCATGTTCCACGCGTCGTCGAGGAAGAAGATTGCCGCCAGGACCGGGCGCGTGCTGCGGTTTTCAACCGTGACCTGCACCTTGTCGCAGAGCTTGACGAGGGCATCTTCGCCCACGGTCTCCGCATTGGCCTTGAACGCGCATTGCCGCGTCGCCGGATCAAGCCCGAAGCGTCGGACCTCGACCGCCACGTCCAGGTCGCCGTTGGCGCTGGTGGCCGCGGCGAGGGCCTGAAGCCGCGAAAGCTGGCGGGCGCGCAGCACGGCGCGGGCAATGGCGGCGGCGGCCGTGTCCGGGTTCGCGTCGGGCGGGATCACCGCCAGCGGCCCGGCCTCCACCGCCAGCGGATCGAGGCCGTCCGGCATGAAGCGCAAGCCGTCCGCCGTCATCCAGGCCACCAGGGTGGGTGCGGTATCGTCAAGCCTTGCGCGCTCCTTCAACGGGCCGGCGAGCGCGGCTTCAAGCCCCTTGCCCATGCGCGCCTGTGCCACCGCGTCCGGCGCGCCGGCGCCGGGCCACGGGCGAGGGTGAGAGATGCCGAAGGCCACCGGGGGCGCGGGGCGCGCCAGGCGCGCGTAGGCGGCCTGCCTGAGGGCCGGGGCGTTCGCCACCGTCGGGCAGCGGGTGGTCGTGGGCATGCAGCCCGGCTTGGCTGCCGCGAGCGTGGCGCGGGTCGCCTCCACGGCCTCGACCATGGCATAGCCCGTGGGCTTTTCGGCGGTGGGCGCGGCGCTGTCGTAGAGCGCCACGACGGCACCGGCCTCCACCCCCTCGATCTGTCCGGCATGCAGCACGCCTGCGCTCACCCGCCAGATCGCGCCCGCTGCGGCGACGGCCGTGCCGGGCAGTGCCCCATCCATGCCGTCGCCCTCGAAACTCGGCGTCTGCCGGGCCTGGAAGGCGGCATCGGCGCGCAGCAGGCGGCCGGCTTCGACCATCATCTGGCGATAGGTGAGCGCGGGAGAGCGCTGCAGCACGTCGGTGAGGGCGGTGGTGAAGATCGAGCCCCAGACGCGCTTGTCCATCGGCGCCCCCGGCGGCAGCGCCACTTCCCGCGCGGTCTCGTTCGGCTGCGAGGCGTAGAAGGCCGTCAGCCTGCCGGAGCCGGGCGGCAGGGCCGGCGCCAGGTCTGCGAGCACCGTGGTCTTCTCGGGCGCCATGGCCGTGGAGGCCGCAAGGCCGATGTCCTCCAGCTCGATCTTCTTGTCGTGGACCCCGTCGCCGATCGCCCGCGAGGCCGATCCGGAGAAGCAGCTGTCGAGAATGAACCAGACATCGGCGCCGCGGGCGCGGATGGCATCCAGGCGTTCGCCGAAATCCGGCCCGGCAATGACGTTGTCGAACCGGTTGCGCGGCCCGCCGGGGGCCGGTGGCGACGCATCGCGGGGGAGGAACACCTGGTCGAGCCCATCCACCTTGAGGCTGGTGCGCGAGGGCTGGCGGGTGCCATGGCCGGACGCATAGAAGATGACGAGGTCGCCCGCCTCCGCCTCCCGTGCGAGGCGCTCCATGCCAGCGAGGATGGCCGCGCGCGTGGGCGGGCCGGACGAGCCTTCCACCCCGTCGGCCAGCACCGCAAGGTCGGCTTCCGCGATGCCGCGCGCTTGCAGCGCCAACCGCATGCGGCGCACATCATTGGCCGGCGCCTTCAACTGCTTCTCTGCGGGAAAGCCCGGATAGTCGGAGACGCCGACCAGCAGGGCGCGTGTCTTCGCCATCGCGGCGGGGGACGCCACGGCGCAGCCGAGGATCGAAAGCGCGACCAGCAGGACGCGGCGCACCCTCATCGCGATGGCCTCTTGCCTTCGGCGAGGCGGACCAGCAATGCCTCGGCGGCGCCGTAGTCTCCCGCCTCCGCGGCCATGGCGGCGGCGTGCAGGTCCCATTCGGCGGGCTTGCGGTCAAGCAGCCAGAGCGCGGTCGCCACCTGGCCAAAGGCCGGCGTCGGCGCGCCTTCGCTGATCCATGCCGGGACGGCGGGCGGCGCCGGGTCCGCGAGAAGGTCCATATGCACCTGCGCGCCCTCTGCATCGCTCACCGAGAGCCGCAGGGGGCCGGCTGCCTCGCGCGGGAGCGCCACGGACGCCGAGCGCCCGCTGGCATGCGTCGCAGCCAGCACGGCGCCGCCTTCGGCCCGGTCGCGGATCTCGACGGTGTAGGGCTTCACGCCGCCCTGCCAGCCGATCCACAGTCGCGTCCCGGGAACCACGCGCTGGGTGACACCTCGACCGATCTGGAGCCGCAATGCCCCCTCGTTGCGCCCGATGAGGTTGACGGTCCGCGCCTCCGGCCGCGCCCGGAACAGCTCCCCGACCATGGCGGCGAATGCGCTGAAGCGCCCGCCGGCCGGAAGCTCGCCCTTGACCGGATGCGGCGAGTGCGCCGCGTCCACGCGCATGTGGCGATCATTCACCGTCTCGATGGCGACCCAGGTGTTGGGCGCGCGCACCACCACCTGGTCGCCGTCGAACAGGGCGCCGCCGATCTGGACCGGGACCTCCTGCCCCTCGCGCAGGATATGGGCGGCCTCGTCGGGCTCGGCGGCGGGCGTTTCGACGCCGACGACATAGCCGGCGGGCGTGCGCATGGCGCCATCCCCGGCCGGTGCCGGAAGGCTCGCGGCAGCCATCAGGGCGAAGGCCAGCACCCCACGGCGCACCCCGGCAAGCAGCATGGCTGTCCTCCTCACGCGACCTCCTCCGTGCCTTGTGCTGCGCGCGGCTTTTCCGGCTTCAGCAGCGCGCGCCATCCCCGGGCGCGCCAATCCTTGCAAAGGGTGAAAAGGCCTTCAAGGGTCGACAGGAACGCCACCATGCCGAGGGCGGCCAGCACGATGTCGCCGGCGGTGGAGGGGGCGAAGATGCGGCCGAGCGCCATCAGCGAGCCCAGCACCGCGACGGCGACGACGACGCTGGCCGCGAGCGCCCGCAGCCGCGACGTGATCGCCATCAGGGCTCCGAACAGCGCCAGCGCGATCAGCGTCGCGCCGGCAGCGCCGAGCGGTTGGCCCGACAGCACGGCGGGCGCCGTCGCGACGGCGTTGGCGACGATCAGGGCCCCGGGAAGGAAGCCGATCGGCGTGAGATGACCGTCCATGCTTTCGGCATGGCTGGCGCCGATGATGACGAACCGGTCGCGCAGCAGGTCGTCGGCCACGGCGCGGGCGGCAACGACGGTCCCGGCCGAGGTCATCAGCGCGCGCGCCGATACGCGGCGGAACAGGGGCACGTTCCGGCCGTCGCGCCGGATGAATTGCGGGGCGGCCAGATCGGGCCCATCGGCGATCAGGAAGGGGATTGCCGCCCGCTGATCCGGATTGCGCGGCCAGGCCGGGGCAGGGGGAGGGGG
>NZ_JAIVFO010000059.1 GCF_029991245.1 Xanthobacter autotrophicus | reverse complement strand
CCACGGCAATGACCGCGCCCCGCTTCAGCCGTTCCACCGACACGCCGGCGTGGAACGCTTCCGCCTCCCCCAGCGCCAGCGCATCGAGGCCGCGGGCGAGGAAGAGCGACGCCACCAGCAGGCCCAGCACGAACGGCGCGGCGAGCGCCGCCTTCAGCCAGGTGGCGCCGCCGAGGCTGCCCAGGGTCCAGAACAGGAACTCGCGGGTCTGCTGCTCGGAGGCGAGGAACACCATCACCCCGGTCCCCGCGCTCGCGAGCGCCCCCAGCGCAAGGCCGGCGAACAGCAGGGTCGCCACCTGCGTGCGGCCCTCCCGCGCCGCGAGGCGGGCGATGACGAGCGTGGTGCCGAGCCCGCCGGCAAAGGCCGCGAGCGGCAGGCCCAGCGCCTGGAGCGGCGCGGGCAGCAGCATCGCCAGCGGCGCGCCGAACACCACGAAGGCCACCGCCGCCAGCGCTGCGCCGGGGGCGACGCCCACGAGGCCGGGATCGGCCAGAGGATTGCGGAACACGCCCTGCATCACCGCCCCGGCCACCGCCGTGCCCGCCCCTGTCAGCGCGCCCACCACGGCGCGGGGAAAGCGCACATCCAGCACCACGATGCGCTCGCGCAGGGCGACGGCGGGGGCGGCATCGCCTGTCAGCGCGGCCCACAGGATGGTCAGCACCCGCCCCGGCGCGATGGTGAAGGGGCCGATGGCCAGCGCCCCGATAACGGCCGCGCCGGCGAGCAGCGCGAACAGGATAAGCCCCGCCTTCACCGGACGGCCGGATGGGATTTCCGCCGGAGCGGCCATGGTGACATGCTCCACGCTCATTGGTCCTTCTCCGCGCTCCAGGGGCGGGGCGGCAACTCCGGAAGGCGCGCGCCCGGATGGAGCGCGGCGGCAAGGTCCCGCGCCGCCCGTGGCGCACGTGGACCAAATCCCAGCAGATAGGAACCCGGCAAGCTCACGAGCCGTCGCTCGCGCGCGGCCGGCGTGCCGGCGAAGGCGGGCAGCGAGAACACGGTGGCGGCGTCCAGCACCTGTCCGCCGCCCTGCATCACCAGCACCGCATCGGGCTCGGCCGACATGGCCGCCTCGTCCAGAGCCGGCTTGAAGCCCTTGATGGCGGCCATGGCATTGGTGACGCCCGCAAGGCGGAAGATGGCGTCCGCGCTGGTGTCCGCGCCGCCCACCACCGCCGCGCCGCCGGACGCCGAGAGCACGAACACGGCGCGCGGCCGCTCCGGCAGGGCCTTCACCATCTCCTCCAACGCGTCGAAATCCGCCGCCACCTCGGCGGCGAGCACCCGGCCCTTCTCGTCCTCGCCGACGGCCTTGGCCACCGCAGCAATCTTGGCCAACACGCCATCCCTGTCGTGGGCTTCGGGAATGAGCACCACCGGCACCGAGGCATGCTCCAGCACGTCGAGGGTGGAGCGCGGCCCCGCGCCCTCGGCGGCCAAAATCAGGCTCGGCCCGATGGAGAGCACGCCTTCCGGCGACAGGGCGCGGGAATAGCCCACGTCCGGCTTGCGGCGTGCTGCTGCGGGATAGCGGCTGGTCTGATCCACCGCCACCACGCGGTCGCCGAGCCCGAGGGCGAACAGGATCTCGGTTACCGCGCTGCCGATGGATACGATGCGGGACGTTTCAGCCACCGCCCGCCTTTGGACCTCGGCGGCACCAAGCCCCGGCATGACGCAGAGGATCGCAACCGCAAACCCAAGAATAGCACCAAAAATCCGGAGTTTAACAGGCCATTTCATTGAATTAGAAAACTTCCATTTCATGTCAGCCGCGCTTGTTTCGCATGGATCAATCCGGAAATTTTGAATTCATCAAATTTCAGATCGCATCATTGCGTTGTTTATCTGCCACAATCAGTGACGTTATTTGCATCTGTTGGCAACAATCATGTAATTTTCTTGACCACCCTAAAGCGGAACGGTAGCTCAGGAGGGACAGGCGGGGATGCCCGCGGCGCGCCACGTCCCACATTGCGGACGGTAGCCAGCTCGATCACGAACCGATTCCGGAGAGACGATCATGGCGCTCAAGCCGCAGCGAGCTGGCGTTTGCATGTGGACCAGCGGGCTTCTGCGTTCAGGCGTCGCCGCCTGCGCGCTGCTCGCCGGCATGGAGGGCGCAGCGTTCGCCCAGAGCGCGACGGCCGCGACGGCGCAGGCCGCCACCTGGGATCAGATGTCCCTCGACACCATCACGGTGGCCGCCAGCCTCACGCCGGAACGCACCATCGATGCCCTCGCCGCCATCAGCGTGGTGCGCCCGGAAGACCTCGAGCAGCTCATGCCGTCGCGCACGCAGGACGTATTCTTCGGGATGCCCGGCACCACGGTGATCCAGAACGGCAACTCCACCCAGGCGTCCATCAACATCCGCGGCATGCAGGATTACGGGCGCGTGGCGGTGTTCGTGGACGGGGCGCGGCAGAACTTCACCCAGCTCGGCCACGGCACCGGCGCCGGATCGTTCTTCCTGGAGCCGGGCCTTCTGGCCGACGTGGACGTGGTGCGCGGCCCGGTCTCCAACATCTACGGGTCGGGCGCCATCGGCGGCGTGGTCACCATGCGCACCAAGGACGCCGACGACATCATCAAGAAGGGCCAGACCTGGGGCGTGGAATCCCTTGAAGAGTTCGGCTCCAACGGCCCCATGGGCTTCGGCTCCCTGTTCGCCGCGGCGCGGGTGGGCCAGAACGTGGACCTGTTCCTCGGCGGCACCTATCGCGCCCAGAGCGACTACAAGGACGGCAACGGCGATGTGGTGCCCGGCACCGGCTACGACACCTGGACCGGCATAGCCAAGGCCACCTTCCGCCCGGCTGACTTCCACGAGGTGAAGTTCACCGGCCTCAACTACAATGCCGACTACACCACCTATAATTCGGCGCTGGCGAACGGCGCGGTTCCCACCACCGCCACCCAGTACGGCACCACCGTGCTCAACCAGACCGCCACCGCCAGCTGGAACTATACCAACCCCAACGACAATCTGTTCGACTGGCGCAGCACCCTCTACTGGAACAAGGTGAAGCAGGACCAGATCAAGGTGGCCGGCTCCGCCAGCTCGGTGACGGGCGCCGTGGGCAATCCGCGCTATTTCACCATCGACACAATTGGCTTCGACGCCAACAACACCTCGCGCTTCGCCTGGAACGACATTCGCAATGCCGTCACCATCGGCGGCGACTATTTCCACGATGACGTGAACAACGTGGACAATTACGGCTTCGGCGACGGCTACAATCCCTCCGGCGAGCGCGGCGTGGGCGGCGCCTTCGTGCAGTGGAAGGCCAATTATTCCAGCTGGCTGGAAGCGCAGGCGGCGGTGCGCTACGACACCTACAGCCTCAACGGCGACGGCGTTTCCACCGACGGCCAGCGCTTCTCGCCCAAGTTCACGCTGGGCATCACGCCCTGGAACTGGCTGACCTTCTACGGCACCTATGCGGAAGGCTACCGCGCCCCGGCGGTGACCGAGACCCTGGTGAACGGCGCGCACCCGCCGAACATCCCCCTCGTCTTCTGCCCGGATGGCAGCTACGGCGTATTCTGCTTCGTGCCCAACCCCTATCTCCAGCCGGAGGTGGGCAAGAACAAGGAACTCGGCCTCAACGTCCGCTTCGACGACATCTTCGTGAAGGGCGACAAGTTCCGCGCCAAGGCCAACATCTACCGCAACGACGTGGACGACTACATCGAGCTGGTCGGCTACCAGATGACGCGGTACGGCACCTATGCCAACTACCAGTACCAGAACATCGCCCAGGCCCGCCTCCAGGGCTTCGAGCTGGAGAGCAATTATGACGCGGGGGCCTGGTTCGCCGGCTTCAACGTCACCGTGTCCGACGGCGAGAACAGCGAAACCGGCGGGCCGCTGTCCAACACCATGCCGAACAATGTGGCGGGGACGCTGGGCGCCCGCTTCCTCGACCGCAGGCTGACCATGTCCGTGCGCTGGCAATGGGTGGCCGCCGTGACCGAGGCCGACATGCCGGCCGACTCACCCTACGAGCCGACCCCGAGCTTCAACCTCGTGAACGTCTATCTGGGCTACCAGCCCAGCGAGAACGTGCTGGCGTCGCTCTCCGTTGAGAACCTGCTCAACGAGCAGTACACTCAATACCAGCAGTTTCTGCCGAGCGCCGGCCTGACCGTGAAGGGCGGGCTGAGGATCAGGTTCGGAGCGGACACCATCGCCGCGGCGACCCCGTCTCCCCTCTACAAATAGCCACGCGGGGCCAGCGCAGCCCATTTGCCGCTTTCCTTTTACCACGTCGGAGTATGCAGAATGTTCATTGCCACCAACAGATTCAAGGTGAAGCACGGCTCGGAAGCCGAGTTCGAGCGCGTCTGGCGCGAGCGCGACACCTATATCGCCGCCGTTCCCGGCTTCGTCGCCTTCGACCTGTGCCGCGGTTCGGAGAAGGAGGAATACACCCTCTACATTTCCCACACCGTGTGGGCGACCAAGGCGGATTTCGAGGCCTGGACCAAGTCCGAAGCCTTCCGTCTCGCCCATCGCGATGCAGGATCTTCGTCCAATCGCGTGAACTATATCGGCGGTCCGGAGTTTGAAGGCTTTGAGTCCGTCCTCTCGCTGACCCCCGGCGAGAAGGCGGCCTGAGCAACCTTCGACTTTTAGACCCCTTGAGTACCTCCACCCGGCCGGGCCCCGCCCGCGCCGGGTTTCTTTTGCCTTGACCGGGCTGGACCTGTCGCGATCGGGGGCCTTGCCTCGGGGCTTTTCTTGGCGGGCGTGGTTCTCTACCGTCGCGCCATCGCTTTCGAACACGGCCGTCGGGCCATCGGGATTTTCAGGACCATGAGCGCATATTCCGAGCTTTCCGCCCATTTCACCCGCACCGCCGCCCTCGGCAATGGCATCGGCATCCTGCAATGGGACAGCGACACCATGATGCCCAAGGGCGCCGCCGAAACCCGCGCGGAGAGCCTCGCCCTGCTGCGGGTGCTCCATCACGGCATGGTGACCGACCCCCGCATCGGCGACTGGCTCGCCGCCGCCTCCGGCGAGAACCTCGGCCCCTGGGAACAGGCCAACGTGCGCGAGATCGAGCGGCAATACACCGTGCAGACCGCCCTGCCCGCCGATCTCGTGGAGGCCGCGAGCCGCGCCTCCTCCAAGTGCGAGATGGCGTGGCGCAAGGCCCGCGCCGAGGCCGACTTCCCTGCCCTCCTGCCCGATCTGGAAGAGGTGCTGCGCCTGCAGCGGGAGATGGGCCAGGCCAAGGGCGAGAAGCTCGGCCTCTCCCCCTATGACGCGCTCTTGAACGACTACGAGCCGGGCGGCCGCTCGGCACGCATCGACGCCTTGTTCGACGATCTCGCCCAGTTCCTGCCCGGCTTCACCGAGCAGGTGCTGGAGGTGCAGGCCCGCCGCCCCGCGATGCCGCCGCTGTCCGGCCCGTTCGCGGTGGAAGCCCAGCGCGCGCTGGGCGTCGAGATGATGAAGACGGTGGGCTTCGATTTCGACCGCGGCCGCCTCGATGTCTCCACCCATCCCTTCTGCGGCGGGGCCGACAACGACGTGCGGATCACCACGCGCTACGACGAGGCCAATTTCTCAAAGGCCCTCATGGGGGTGCTGCACGAGACCGGGCATGCCCTCTACGAGCAGGGCCGCCCCCACGACTATATCTTCCAGCCGGTGGGACAGGCCCGCTCCATGAGCGTGCACGAAAGCCAGTCCCTGCTGATGGAGATGCAGGCCTGCCGCGGCCGCGAATTCCTCACCTTCGCCGCCCCCCGCATGCGCGCCGCCTTCAACGGGTCGGGTCCCGCCTGGGAGGCCGAGGCCCTGTGGCGGTCCTATACCCAGGTGGAGCGCGGCTTCATCCGCGTGGATGCGGACGAGGTGACCTATCCCGCCCATGTCATCCTGCGCTATCGCCTGGAAAAGGCGCTGATCGGCGACGAGATGAAGCTTGCCGACCTGCCCGGCGCCTGGGCCGAGGGCATGAAATCGCTGCTCGGCGTGGTGCCGCCGGATGATCGCCTCGGCTGCCTGCAGGACATCCACTGGCCGAGCGGCGGCTGGGGCTATTTCCCCACCTACACCCTCGGCGCCATGACCGCGGCGCAGCTGTTCGACGCCGCCTGCACGGCAGACCCCTCCATCCTGCCCGGCATCGCCCGCGGCGATTTTAAGCCCCTGCTGGCGTGGCTGCGCACCAACGTCCACAGCCAGGGCTCGCTGCTGGAGACCGACGCGCTGCTCACCCGCGCCACCGGCCGGCCGCTCGACGCCTCGGTGTTCAAGGCCCACCTGGTGCGGCGCTATGGCGGCGAGATGGAGCAGCATCAGGCGGCGTGATCCACGCTCGTCCGGATGGCTGGGAGAATGCGGGTTCGCCCGCATTTTTCCGGGACAATAGTTGACTAGGAAATCATATCCAGATAGTTTCCTAGTCAATCAGTGAGGCGCTTTTGACCGATCCCGCTCCCACCGCACCCCAGCCCGTCCTGCCGGCGCTGGATTCCCATCTCGGCTACTGGCTGCGCTTCGTCTCCAATCAGGTCTCGCACGCCTTCAGCCTCAAGCTGGAACGGCGCGGCGTGACGGTGGCGGAATGGGTTCTGCTGCGCGAGTTGTTCGAGCAGGAGGCCGCCGTCCCCAGCGCCCTCGCGGACCGCCTCGGCATGACGCGCGGCGCCATTTCCAAGCTGGCCGACCGGCTCGCGGCCAAGGGCCTCGCGACGCGGACCACCGACAAGGACGACCGCCGTTTCCAGAGCCTCGCCCTCACCCCGCAGGGCCGCGCGCTGGTGCCCGAACTCGCGGCGCTGGCGGATGCCAATGATGCGGAGTTCTTCGGCCACCTGTCCGCCGGAGAGCGGACGCAGGTCGAGGCGGTCATGAAGGCCATCGTGCGCCGCCTCGGGCTGCGGGCCGTGCCGGTGGATTGACCGCAGCCGCGGCCTCACCATTCGCAACACCCAAGGAGAAGACCCCCATGGACACCAACGTGACGGACGCGAATGTGATGGAGGTCATGCGCGAATGCGTGGCCGCATCGGACGAAGAGCGCATCACCTTCGGCGATGTGGTGGCCCGGCTCATGGCGGTCGGCGTCGAGCGTTACGATGCCGATCTCGTGCGCGCCGAGAAGACCTTCTATCTGCCCGACGATTCCAGCGCCGTCCTCCCCAACGCGCCCGTGGCCGGCACGGCTCCGGCGGCGTTCTCGGCCGCCGGCGTCGAGGCCGCGGTGCGGGCCATCCAGGCCGGCCGGATCGGGTACAAGGACTTCTGCCGGCAGATCGTCGCCGCCGGATGCGTCGGCTATCAGGTCAGCCTCAGCGGACGGCGCGCCATCTATTACGGGCGCACCGGCGACGCCCATGTGGAATGGTTCCCCGGCGCCCGCTGAAGCCTCCAACCCTTTCCACGGCAAAGCTTCTCAACTTTTGCATCCGCCTGTCGGTCATGAGCATACTCCCGCGTCCTAGGACAAGACGACAGGGAGCCTAGCCCATGATGTACGCCATCCTCTGCTACCATGAAGAAGACGTGGTCTGCGCCTGGAGCAAGGAGGAGGACGACGCCGTCATGGCGAAGCTCGCCGTGGTGCAGGAGCGCCTGATCCAGGCGGGCAAGATGGGAGCCTCCCTGCGCCTCCTGCCCACCACCGCCGCCACCACCCTGCGCAAGAGCGAGGACCCGCCCCTCGTCATCGACGGGCCGTTCGCCGAGACCAAGGAGCAGCTGCTCGGCTTCTATCTGGTGGACGTCGCCGACCTCGACGACGCCCTCGCCATCGCCCGCGACCTCGCCGCCGCCAATCCCGGCGGCGCCTATGAGATCCGGCCGGTGGGCCTGTTCTTCCCGGACCAGCGGGTGGCCCCGTGACCACGCCGGCGCAGGTCGATCCGGCCTGGATCAATGCCGCGCTCACGGCGGCGCGGCCCCAGGCGGTGGCGGCCCTGCTGCGCTATTTCCGCGACCTCGACACCGCGGAGGAAGCCTTTCAGGAAGCCTGCCTGCGCGCGCTGAAAACCTGGCCGGTGAACGGGCCGCCGCGCGATCCCGCCGCCTGGCTGATCCTGGTGGGCCGCAACGCCGCCCTCGACGGGGTGCGCAAGCGCGCGCGGCATGATCCCCTGCCCCCGGACGCGCAATTGTCCGACCTCGACGATGCCGAAGCCGGCCTCGCCGAGCGGCTGGACAATTCCCACTATCGCGACGACGTGCTGCGCCTGCTGTTCATCTGCTGCCATCCCGAGCTGCCGGTGACCCAGCAGATCGCGCTGGCCCTGCGCATCGTTTCCGGCCTGTCGGTAAAGCAGATCGCCCGCGCCTTCCTCGTCAGCGAGGCGGCCATGGAACAGCGCATCACGCGGGCCAAGGCCCGCATCGCCAGGGCCGACGTGCCGTTCGAGGCGCCGGGCCCGGTGGAGCGGGCGGAACGGCTCGGCACCGTGGCGGCCATGGTCTACCTCGTGTTCAACGAAGGCTATTCGGCCGGCCCCGACCCGGACCGCGCCACCCTGTGCGACGATGCCATCCGCCTCGCCCGGCTGCTGCTGCGCCTGTTCCCCACCGAGCCGGAGATCATGGGGCTCAACGCCCTCCTGATGCTCCAGCACGCCCGCGCCGCCGCGCGCTTCGATGCCGACGGGCGCGTGATCCTGCTGGACGCGCAGGACCGCTCCCGGTGGGATCGCGCCCGCATCACCGAAGGCCTCGCCCTCATCGACAAGGCGCTGCGCCACCGCCGGCCCGGCGCCTATCTGGTGCAGGCGGCCATCGCTGCGCTCCACGCCCGCGCGCCCCGGCCCGAGGACACGGACTGGGCGCAGATCGACGCGCTCTATGCGACGCTGGAAGTTCTCCAGCCCTCCCCCGTGGTCACGCTCAACCGCGCCGTGGCGGTGAGCAAGGTGAAGGGCGCGCAGGCGGCCCTCGCCATGATCGAGCCGCTGGCGCCGCAGCTTTCGGGCTATTTCCACTATTTCGGCGCGCGCGGCGCTTTCCTGCTGGAGCTGGGGCGGCGGGCGGAGGCGCGGGAAGCCTTCGACCGCGCCATCGCCCTCGCCAACACGCCGGCCGAGGCCGACCACATCCGCACCCATCTCGACCGGCTCATGGCCGAGGCCGGGGCCTGAAAAAAGGGCGTGGCCGCCTGTCGGGACCGCGGCCCGCGAGACGTTCTTGAAGCACGGGCGCCCCCTTTCCGGGGCTTCAGCAGGAGGAAGATCATGTCCGATACCGCCGAGACGACCACTCCCACGGCCGATTTCAGCGCAATGCCCCCGGTGAAGGGCGGCGTCACGGCCTACCTGACGGTGGACGGCGCCATGAAGGCGGTCGAGTTCTACAAGAGCGCCCTTGGCGCGGAACTCGCCTTCGCCATCCCCCCGGATGACAGCGGCCGCACCATGCACGTGCACCTCTACATCAACGGCAGTTCGGTGATGCTGGCCGACCCCTATCCCGAATATTGCGCCGGGCCGGTCGAGGCGCCGGGCGGCTTCAATCTCAGCCTGCACGTCACGGACACCGACGCCGCGTTCGAGCGGGCGGTGGCGGCGGGAGCGAGCGCGATGATGCCGCCATCCGACATGTTCTGGGGCGCGCGCTATGCGCAGGTGCGCGATCCATTCGGCGTGGTCTGGGCCTTCAACCAGCCGCACTGACGGCTTCTCAATGCCAACGGCCCCGGTCTTCGACCGGCGGCGATGGGGCTTCGCTCCATCGCCGCCGGGCCTGGCCGACGGCCGGCGACTCTCGCCAACCGGCCGTCGGCAGAAGCTCAGCTCACCGCGCTGACCTGCTCCCCGCTGATGCCTTCCTCGTCGGCGTGGGCGGCCTCGGCCACGCCGAGATCGGCCGCCTGCGCCCGGGCGAGGGCCATGGCCGCGTCGTCCGCCTCGCGCTGGCGGTTCCACAACGCCGCATAAAGGCCGCCACGGGCCAGCAGTTCCGCGTGGCAGCCGCGCTCCGCGACACGCCCCTCGGCCAGAACGAGAATCTCGTCGGCCGCCACCACGGTGGAGAGGCGGTGGGCGATGACCAGGGTGGTGCGCCCCTCGGATACCCGCTCCAGGGCGTCCTGGATGTCCTTTTCCGTGTGGCTGTCGAGGGCGGAGGTGGCCTCGTCCAGCACCAGGATGGGCGGCGCCTTCAGGATGGTGCGGGCGATGGCGACGCGCTGCTTCTCCCCGCCCGACAGCTTCAGGCCGCGCTCGCCCACCTCTGTGCGGTAGCCCCTGGGGGTGGCGCGGATGAAGCCATCGATCTGGGCAAGGCGCGCCGCCTCCTCCACCTCGGCGTCGGAGGCGCCGGCACGGCCATAGCGGATATTGTAGCCGATGGTGTCGTTGAACAGCACCGTGTCCTGCGGCACCATGCCGATGGCGGCACGTAGGCTCTCCTGCCGGACCGCGCGGATGTCCTGCCCGTCGATGGTGATGCGGCCGGACGAGATGTCGTAGAAGCGGAACAGCAGGCGCGAGAGCGTCGACTTCCCCGCCCCCGACGGCCCGACGATGGCCACCGTGCGCCCCGCCGGCACCTCGAAGGTGACGCCCTTCAGGATCTCGCGGCCCGCATCATAGGAGAAGCGCACGTTCTCGAACCGCACCGTGCCGCCGGACACCACGAGGTCCTGCGCCGCGGGCTGGTCCTTCACCTCGGGCGCCACCGCCAGCACGGCGAACATGGCCTCGATGTCCACGATGGCCTGCTTGATCTCGCGATAGATGAAGCCGAGGAAGTTCAGCGGTATGTAGAACTGCACCATCATGGCATTGATCATGACGAAGGAGCCCACCGTCTGCCGCCCGGCGCGGATGTCGAGCACGCACATGACCATCACCGCCGCAAGGCCGATGGAAAAGATCACCGCCTGCCCCGCGTTCAGCCAGGCCAGCGAGGTGTAGGTGTTCACCGTCGCCTTCTCGTAGCGCGCCATGGAGCGATCATAGCGGGCGGTCTCCCAGCGCTCGGCGCCGAAATACTTCACCGTTTCGTAGTTGAGCAGGCTGTCCACCGCCTTGGTGTTGGCGTCGGTGTCGCTCTCGTTCATCTCCTTGCGGATGGAGAGCCGCCACTCGCTGGCATAATAGGTGAAGAGGCCGTAGAGCAGCACCGTCACCGCCACCACCGCCGCATAGCGCCAGTCGAAGGCGAAGAACAGCACGCCAATGACCATGGCCAGCTCGACGATGGTGGGCGCCAGCTGCAGCACCAGCATGCGCACGATGGTCTCGATGCCCGAGCGCGCCCGCTCCAGCACGCGGGTGAGCCCGCCGGTCTTGCGCTCCAGGTGGAAGCGCAGGGACAAGGCGTGCATGTGCTCGAACGTCTCAAGCGCGAGGCGCCGCACCGCGTTCAGCGCCACCTTGGCGAAGATGCCGTCGCGCAGCTGGGTGACGCCGGCCATGAGGATGCGCCCGAGGCCGTAGGCGAGGGTGAGCGCCACCGGGGCGCCGATCACCAGGGCCCAGAATGCGGGCGATGGCGCGCTGGTGCCGCCTGAGGCGGTCTCGGCGGTGAGAGCGTCCGTCGCCCACTTGAACAGGAACGGCACCGCCAGCGTCGCGCCCTTGGAGGCGAACAGCAGCATGAAGGTGACGACAACGCGCGCCCGCAGGTCCGGCCGGCCGGCAGGCCACAGATAGGGCCAGAGGCCACGGACGGTGTCGAGGAGGGCGTCGGCGGAAACGGCCGGCCGGCGGGAGCCGGCGACGGGTGGAGGCGATTGGGACATGATGGCCTATCGGTCTTCGGTGCGGCCCGCGGGCGGCGCGCAACAGTCCCCGGGCGGCAACAGCGCCGAGAACAGGGCATCGATCTCACCCTTGAGCGCGGAAATGGCATCCCGGTCGAGGCAGTAGGCGGTGCGCTGGCCCTCGGTCCGGCTCCGGATCAATCCTGAATCCGTGAGGACCTTCAGATGTTGCGAGACGGTGGACTGCGCAAGGGGCAGGCCGCGGACGATCTCGCCGCACACGCAGCGATCCTGGCCCGCGAGCGTCTCCAGCACCCGCAGGCGCACGGGATGGGCCAGCGCCCGCAGCCGCTCGGCAAGGGCCGAACGGTCCTCGAGGGGGCGTTCGGCCTCCCCCTGCGCCGGGTCTGCGACGTCGGGTCCGCCGGGGAGTGGAAAGGGCGTTATATTCATCGTCCATCGGCGATAGCCGATGAATGCGGCGACTTCAAGCGCGGTCGCCGCCCGCCCTTTTCGCATCGGCGCGGCGTCACGCCGGCGTCGCAGCCACAAGCTAGAGGGCGATCCGATAGGCGCAGTCCCTCGCGCCCCCTGACCGTTCGCCACGCCCCACATGGCGTCGAGTTTGCTAAAGTGCTCCCATGGCTAGAATCGAAAGTGTGTGCGTCTATTGCGGCTCCGCGTCCGGCTCGGATCCGCTGTTTGCCGAGGAAGCGCGCCGGTTCGGACAGATCCTCGCGGCCGAGGGGGTGCGCCTCGTCTATGGCGGCGGCGGCATCGGGCTGATGGGAGAGGTCGCGAGCGCCACGGCGCTGGCCGGCGGGGCGGTCACCGGCATCATCCCGCGCTTCCTCATGAATCGCGAACGCGCCTTCGCCCATGAGGCGGAGATGATCGTGGTGGAGGACATGCACGCCCGCAAGCGGCTGATGTTCGAGCGGGCGGACGCCTTCGTGGCCCTGCCCGGCGGGGTCGGCACCCTGGAGGAGCTGGTGGAGCAGCTCACCTGGGCGCAGCTGGGCCGTCACCGCAAGCCCATCCTCATCGCCAACATGTCAGGCTTCTGGGACCCGCTCCTGAGCCTCATCGAGCATATGCGGTCCACCGCCTTCATCCGTGAGGCGACACCGGTGGAAATCCTCGCCGCCGACCGGGTGGAAGACATCCTGCCGCGCCTGCGGGAAGCGGCCGCCGCCGTGCCCGAGCGCGTGCTTCACGCGGCGGACGGCGAACTGGCCGACCGCATGTGAGACGCGATAACCCGAGACGACAACCCGAGACGACAAACTGAAACGACGACGCCATGCGCCGGCCCGGGCGCCGGGCGGGGCTTCAGCTGCCCGGCTGGTCGAGCGCGGCGATGGCGACCATGAGAACCGAGCCAAGCAATACGATCGTGACGACGTTCTGCATCTCCTGTCCCTCTTGCTGCAATGCGGCACGAGGAGATTAGAACAAAGACCCGATTTTGTTGCAATGCACAAAAAGCCGCAACCGGCACGCGGGCTGCGCTGCCGCGCGCTGCGCGGCCCGTTTGTGCTGCCGTGCCTTGCGCGGCGATTGTGCTGCCGCGCAAGGCACGGCAAGGGGAATGGCGACCCCGGCAGGATTGCAAAAATCGCGATCTGCCAGAGACTTAGTCTGTGCCGCACGGTGTCGATCTGGGCGCGTTCTTCCGCTCGCGCTGCACTTGACCTCGGTCCTAGGACCAGTCCTAGGGTCTCAGTCCAGCTTTACAAGCTTGACCCTGCATCTCGTAGGCTACGGTCGTGGCTCAGTGCGCAAGGCGCCTGCGGACCATTCTTGTCTGCGTAAGCAATGGCCTCGGCTGATGTGTCGTCTCGCCGTTTCGGCGGACCCCGGCCCGGCATACAGGATAAGGGGGGCAGCATGAGCGCGGCATCCATCGACCGGATCATCATCCGGCATCTGTCCGGCTCCAAGGCCAATCAGATCGAGCAGATCCCCGTCCAGGACCTCCAGGAGGTGACCATCGGGCGCGATCCGGCCTCGACCATCGCCTTCGACGCCAAGCGCGACGACGTGGTCAGCCGGCACCATGCGGCCATCCGCATCCCGGCCAATGACGACAGCGCGTTCCGGCTGGTGGACCTCAACTCCAGCAACGGCACGCTGCTCAATGGCCAGCCCGTGAGGGAGGATGCCGAACTCCTGCCCGAGGACACCATCGAGCTGGGCAAGAACGGGCCGAAATTCGTGTTCGACGTGCAGCCCCGCCCGCCGGCCATGAGCGCGCGCACCCGCGTCATCAGCGCCCTGGACACCACCGCGACGCGGGTCGTGGACGCCGTGGGCGCCACCGGACAGATCGACGGCGGCAAGACCGCCCAGTCGACGGCAACCACCGCCGCCATGGCCGAGCCGCCCAAGTCCGGCGTCGGCAAGGAAACGGTGATGCGCATGCTTGGTGACGAGCGGCGCAGCACCAGCCGGGTTTGGGCGGCCTCGCTTGCGGGCGTGGTCGCCTTCGTGGCGCTGGTGGGCGGCGCCTTCTACTGGCGCCACCTCAACGAACTCGGCGAGATCCGCGAGGCGCAGGCTCGCGACAACGCCCGCGTCGCCACCGAGGCCTCCACGAACCTGTCCCAGCAGCTCGGCATGTCGGCGCAGCAGATCGTGAGCCGGTATGGCGATGCCGTGCTGAAGATCTACCTGCAATGGCGCGTCTTCGACCAGGAGACCGGCAAGCCCATCTTCCACAAGACCGTGGTCTATGACGGGCGGACCTATCCCGCCTATGTGCGGCTGCCGGGCGATCTCGGCGTGGTGCGCTGGCTGACGCTGGACGACGAGAACCGCAGCAATCCCAGCATCGGCGAGGCCGGCGAGGGCAGCGGCTTCGTGGTGAGCGAGCAGGGCTTCATCCTCACCAACAAGCACGTGGCTGCCGGCTGGATGGTTCCCTACGACGCCTCCGCCGGCCAGTACGGCATCGTGTTCGACCTCAAGCAGCCGGCCGCGTTCAAGAAGCGCGACAAGGCCACCATGATCAATCTGGAGGGAAGCTCCGACGACGCCTCCCGGCTGCGGCGCTGGGTGCCGGAGGCGGGCGGCGTGGTGTTCCACCCCAACGTGGCCATCCCCATCGGCTCCATCGACGGGCTCGACAATTCCATCGCCAAGCGGGTGTTCATCGGCCGCAACGAGTATCTGGAGGCGCGCTTCGCCGGCAGCCGGCTGAGCATCAACGCCAGCCTGGTGCGGCCCTCGTCGGACGCGGACGCCGCGCTCATCAAGATCGATTCCCCGCAGCCCCTGAACAAGATCGACATCTCCGCCAACGACGAGCTGCGCGTGGGCCAGAAGGTGATCGATCTCGGCTATCCGGCGGTGTCGGTGGAGACCTATACCCAGTTCACCACCCGCGAAGCCGGCGGGCCATCGCGGGTCCACGACGAGCTGGTGCCGCAGCCCAGCGTGAACGAGGGCATCATCTCCGCCCTCGGCAGCGCCGCGCGGCGGGAGGGCGACCAGACCACGCGCTCCAGCGGCGGCGACGTGTTCCAGATGAGCATCAACACCAGCGGCCCCGGCAACAGCGGCGGCCCGGTGTTCAATGCCGAGGGCAAGGTGATCGGCCTGCACACCTACGGCCGCAAGGTCGGGGATGCGCGCGTGACCCTCGGCGTGCCGATCCGCTACGGCCGCGACCTGCTCCAGCCGCAGCGCGCCGCACAGTGACGGGAGGCGCGCCATGACTGCCCGCGTCATGAACGCCCGCGCCGATGCCGCCCCGGCCCTGCGCGCGCGCGGCGCCATGCTGACCCATGTGGGCCGGGTGCGCAGCAGCAACGAGGACAGCGTCGTCTTCGTCTCCTCCCCGCAGGACGGGCGGCCGGACGATCGCGGCACCCTGGCGCTGGTGGCCGACGGCATGGGCGGCCACGCGGCGGGCGAGGTGGCGAGCGCGCTCGCGGCCGAAGTGGTGCGGCGCATCTATTGCGGCAGCAGCCTGCCGGTGCCGGAAACGCTGCGCATGGCGTTCGAGGCCGCCAACGCGGCGGTGATCCAGCATGCGGACGACCATCCCGAATGCCGCGGCATGGGCACCACTTGCACCGCGGTGGCCATGGTGGGCGGCAAGCTCTACCTCGCCCATGCCGGGGACAGCCGCGCCTACCTGCTGCGGGGCGAGGGGCTCACCCAGCTCAGCGAGGACCATTCCCTCAACGCCCAGCTGGTGCGCGAGGGGGTGATGACCAGGGAAGAGGCCGAGGCCAGCGCCAATGGCAACGTCATCGTCAAGGCCCTCGGCTCGCGGGCGGAGCTTGATCCGGCGGTGTGGAGCGAGGGCCTGCCGCTGGCGGACGGCGACCGGGTGCTGCTGTGCTCGGACGGGCTGTCGAACCTCGTTCCGGATGCCGACATCGCCGCCGTGCTACGCCGCCTGCCCCCCGCCGACGCCTGCGACGCCCTGGTCGAACAGGCGCTGGCCGCCGGCGGATACGACAACATCTCGGTGGGCGTCTTCGCCATCGAGGCCCCGCAGGCGGCGGATCGCGCAGGTTCGGATCGCTCAGGTTCGGCCCGCACCACGCGGCGCATCGTGCCGCAGGAAATCCTGGCGGACGACAGCGACGCACGGGGAGCCACGCGGCGCATCAAGCTGTGAGGGCACCATGACCACGGCGACCACCGAACGCATCGGCCACTACGAAATCACCGCTCTGCTCGGGTCGGGCGGCAACGGCCGCGTTCACGCCGCCCGCGACACCATGCTGGGCCGCGAGGTGGCCATCAAGTCGCTGCGTCCCGAGCTGATGAACGACACCAGCTTCCTCGATCGCTTCCGCGCCGAGGCCAGCAGCCTGGCGCGCCTCAACCACCCCAATATCGCGACGCTCTTCGCCCTCCAGCCGGAGGGCGCCAACCTCTACATGATCATGGAGCTGGTGCGCGGGCGCACCCTGGAGAGCGTGCTCCAGCAGCGCGGCGGCCCGCTGCCGGTGCAGGAATGCCTCGCCATCGTGGCCCAGGTGGCGGACGGGCTCGCCTATGCCCATTCCATGGGCGTGATTCATCGCGACATCAAGCCGTCGAACCTCATGATCACCGACGACGGCCGGGTGAAGATCATGGATTTCGGTATCGCGCGGGTCGCCGGCAGCCAGCGCCTGACGCGCGACGGCTCGATCATCGGCACCCTGGCCTATATCGCGCCCGAACAGTTGCGCGGCAGCCCCGGCGACGAACGCTCGGATCTCTACAGCCTCGCCATCGTGGTCTACGAAATGCTCTCCGGCGCCCCGCCGTTCGCGGCGGACACCGACTACGACCTGATCCAGGCCCATGTGAACACCAGGCCGCAGCGCCTCATCCCCAAGGTGGCAGGCCTGTCGGTGAAGGCCGAGGGCGCCATCCTGCAGGCCCTCGCCAAGAAGCCGGAACAGCGCTTCCCCACCGTCCGGGCCTTCAGCGATGCGCTGGGGGCGACCAGCCTGCGCGCCGAAGCCACCGGGGTGATCCAGAATTATACGCGCCTCATCACCGATCCCTCCGGCGGAGGCTCGAAAACCATCGCGCCAAATCCGCTTCCGGCGCCCGGTCCCGTCGGCCGCCTGCGGGCGGCGATTGAGGCGGCATGGCGGCGCTTCAAGGCCATGCCCATCGAGCTACGCGGGCTCGCCATCGGCGGCGTGGCGGCGGCGGTGGTGGCGGGCGTGGTGGTGGTGGACAGCCTGCGCGACACGACGCCGGGTCCCACGCCGCGCACGGATACGGCCCGCCCCACCGGCGAGCGGCGTGCCGCGACGGGCAATGCCGCGACCGGCGCCGCCGCCAGCAATGCGGCGCGGATCGAGAACATGTATTTCGATCGCAACACGCGATCTGCCACCACTGCCGCGACCACCACCCCGGAAACGAAGGTCGCCACCGCGCCGCCGGCCATGACCTCCGCCGAACTGCGCACGGCCATGGGCGAGGCCATGGAGCGCCGCGACTATGGCCGCGCCTATGAGCTGGCCACCCGCCTCGCCGAGACCGGCAATGCGGAGGCGCTTTACACGCTCGGCTTCCTCTTGGAGAAAGGCGAGGGCGTCGGCCAGAGTTTCGTTTCAGCGGCCTACAAGTATCGGCAGGCAGCGGATAAGGACCTGGCGAAGGCCCAGTGGCGCCTCGGCAATCTCTATTATACCGGCAAGGGCTTCGGCGCCCCGGACTACAAGGAGGCGCGGGCCTGGTATCTCAAGGCCGCGCAGCAGGGCGTCGCGGAAGCCCAGTATAATCTCGGCGTGATCTTCGAGAACGGCCAGGGCATTGATCCGGACCGCAACGCCGCCCGCTATTGGTATGACCTTGCCGCGGCGCAGGGCAATACCCGCGCCCGGCAGGCGCTCGAAGCTTTGGGCGGCGCCTCCAGATGACCATGGCGGGCGCTGGTCCGGGGGCGGTGAATGATGCCGCTGAATCGAGGCCGAAGGGGAGCCCGGCTCAATAGTCGCCGTCGGTGATCACCTGCCGGCCACCTGTCGCGGCGGCGGCGGCACCGCCCGCACCGGCTCCGGCGGCAGCCGGGACCCCGCCACCGGCGATCTGCGGCGGGCCGGAGGGGGGCGATCCGCCGCCGGAGGACGCAGGTGCCCCGCCGGGACCCGTGGGGCTGGACGCGGCGCTCGCGCCGCCACCTGCCGCCGGTTCCGCGGGGCGGGATGCCGGCATCTTGGGATCACGCGCCCCGGCGTCGGGCTCGCGGGAGGCCGTATCGCTGGGGGCGTCCTGATCCTTCTTGTTCTTGCGCGCGCCCGAGCCCGATTTCTTCGAGGCGCTCCCCGATCCGCTGCCCGACCGGCTGCGTCCGGAGCTCGATCCCCCCGATGGCGCGCGGCGCGAGGGCACGGGGATGCGCAGCATGCCCGGTACCATCATCAGGCCGCGCGGAATGCGCAGGGCCTGCGCCGGCTGCGGCACCAGCGCCACCAGCGCCAGAAGCACACCGCCGCCCAGCAGGGCCCGCCGGGATACAGGCCCGCGCTCCTGGAGCAGTTCGTCTTCAGGCGAAGACGACGATTGCGGCGCCGGGCCGGCGGTATCTCGGGTCATCTTCATCCTCGATGCGACCTTGCCTTGGGTGTCCGGCCCTGACGAGAGGACGTCTACGCGGGAACCGGCTCGGGCTTGCGGCGGCTGTAAAGGCGCGGTTGAAAAGGGCGCAGTTGAAAAAGGCGCTTGCGAGATGACAGCCACGAAACCGGCCGCCCGCCCCGGCTGGAGTCCGCCGGCATCCGCGCCGGCGGCGGCTCCTGCACCGGGCGCGCCCATAGAGTAGACCTTGTGGCGCCGGCAGCAATCCGACCGATCGTCCTACGACCTGTCCTATGACCGTTCATACGGGAAGGCTCGGCATGGTCTCCAGGGACATGCGGAGCCGTATTATGATGCCTCTATTTTCTCGACGACATGCATTTGAAGAGGATGCTTCACCCCATCTCGCGGCGATTCTTCATCCAAGGCGCGCAATGTGGATCCATTACTTGGCTGACGTATGCTATAGATCGCACCGTCACAGAGCCCGTTTGAAAACTCAGCGCAGGGACTGCCGCAAAAACCCCCGTCATGCCCGGCCTTGTGTCGGGCATCCACGCGAGCCGCTTGGGACAGCGTACGAAAATCGTTCCCAGCCGTCCGGCGTGGATGGCCGGAACCCGCGTGCTTGCGGGTTCCGCTCCCGGAGGCGGAAGCCGGCAACAGCCGACTTCCGGTTCAAGCCCGGCCTTGACGATGATAAAGCGCCCGCGAGGGCTGCAAGCGGTCCAACCGGTCGCATTTTGAACGGGCTCTCAGCAGGTGTGAGGCGGCGGTGACGCTCCAGAGGTCGACAGTGTCCCTGGTCCCCGGCGCGGAACCGCTCGCGAGCGGGACGAGCGACCGGCGCGAGCGCACCCAGGAGCCCGCCGCCCCCCGGGACCGGGTCCAGTCCGAGCAGCTCAAGGTCCTGTTCAGGAACACGCCCGTCGGCGTGCTCGGCGCCATGATCGGCGGCCTCATCCTCGCTTATGTGCTGCTGCTGCACGACGGCGTCTCGTTCGATACCGTCGCCACCTGGTCCGGCGTGCTCGTGGCGGTCGCTCTGAGCCACCTGATCCTGTGCTGGATCTACTGGCGCGCGGCGCTGCCCGAACGCCTGCCCATGCTGGCCATGGCCTTCACCGCCATCAGCCTGATGGAGGGCATCACCTGGGGCGCGGGATCGGTGCTGCTGGTCTCGCCCAGCCGCATCGAGCTCCAGCTGTGGGTGATGATCGTCACCTCGGCTGTGGCGTCGGGCGCCGCGTCGGCATTCGGCAGCTACCTGCCGGCCTTCTATGCACTGCTGTTTCCCGCCATGCTGCCCTATCCGGTCTGGGCGGTGCTGCATGGCGGCATCCTCTCCCACGCCCTGATGGTGCTGGACCTGCTCTATGTGGTGGCCATGGCCGCGCTGGGCTGGCGCTCCAACCGGGGCCTGGTGGAGGCCCTGCGCCTCAGGTTCGAGAACATCGACCTCCTGGTGGAGGTACGCAACGAGAAGGAGCGCGCCGAACAGGCCAGCCGGGACAAGTCGCGCTTTCTCGCCGCGGCGAGCCACGACCTGCGCCAGCCGGTGCACGCGCTCACCATGTTCCTGGGCGCCATGCAGAACTGCAACCTGGACGCGCCGGCCCGCCAGATCCTGGGGCACATCGACGAATCCGTCGCCGCCCTCGACGGCCTCTTCACCTCGCTGCTCGACATCTCGCGCCTCGACGCAGGCGTGGTGCAATCGGATTGCCGCGCTTTCCACATCCAGCCGCTGGTGGAACGGATTGCGCGCGACTACGACGAGGAAGCCGCGCGCAAGGGGATCGCCCTGGTGGTGCTGCCTTGCTCGGTTGCAGTGGTTGCCGATCCGATCCTGCTGGAGCGCGTGCTGCGCAATCTCGTCTCCAATGCGGTGCGCTACACCGACCGCGGCCGCGTCGTCGTCGGGTGCCGCCGGGGGCGGCGCCTGTCCATCGAGGTCTGGGATACCGGCAAGGGCATCCCGGGTGAGGAACAGCAGCGGATCTTCCAGGAATACTACCAGCTCGGCAATGCGGAGCGGGACCGCGCCATGGGCCTCGGGCTGGGGCTTGCCATCGTGAAGCGGCTCGCTGAACTCATGGCATGCCCGCTGGCGCTCAAATCGCGGCCGGGCAAGGGATCGGTGTTCGCCATCTCCGTGCCCATCGCCACCACGGCGCCCGAACAGCCCGCCGCCAGCGCCGGGCCCGCCCGCGGCGCCACCGTGTCGGGACTCATCCTGGTGGTGGACGACGAGGCCGCCATCCAGTCCGCCATGCTCAGCCTGCTCGCGAGCTGGGGACACGAGGTCATCGTCGCCGAGTCCTTGGCGCAGATGCTGGAAAAGGTCGCCACCTGCCCGCGCCAGCCCGACCTCATCATCTGCGATTACCGCCTGCGCCAGGGCGAGAACGGCATCGCGACCATCCAGCGGCTGCAGTCCGAATACAACGAGGATATTCCAGCCCTACTGATCACCGGCGACACCGCGCCGGACCGCCTCAAGGAAGCCCGCGAAAGCGGCTTCCTGCTGCTCCACAAGCCGCTCCACAACAGCAAGCTGCGGGCCGCCATCACCAACCTGCTCACCCACGGCGCGCGCACCTTGCCCCCGGAGGCGGAGGCACGGGTCAGATAAGGTTGCCCTGGCGGGCGGCGCTCGCCGCCTGGGTGCGGTTGATCACATGCAGCGACCTGAAAATGCTGGTGATATGCACCTTCACCGTCTTCTCGGACAAGTCGAGCGTATTGCCGATCTCCTTGTTGGAGAGGCCGCGCGACAGCAGCTTCAGCACCTCCAGCTGCCGGGTGGTGAGATGCGGCGCCGGCTCCTCCACCGCCTCGCTCGCCGCCACCGGCGCGGTATCCGGCAAAAGGGTGAAGGGCGGCACATAGACATGCCCCTTCAGCACGAATTCCATGGCGTCCAGCAGGGTCTGGCGGCTGGCCGATTTCGGCACATAGCCGAGCGCCCCCAGCGCCAGCGCCTCCTTCACGTCGTGGGCGTTCTCGGACGAGGACAGGACGATCACCGGCAGCGCCGGCCGGCGTCGGCCGAATTCGGGAATGGCGGACATGCCCCCCATGCCGGGCAGGCCGAGATCCAGCACGACGATGTCGAGGTCGGCGTGCTCGTCCACGATGTCGAGGCCCCGGGCGCAATCTTGGGCCTCCAGCACACAAGAGCCGGCGAAGCCGCTCAGGAGCAAGGCGGCGACGCCCTCACGCACCACGGAATGATCGTCAACGATGAGTATTTTCATGGCCGGCAACCACCGAACGCCCCGGACTTCGAGCGGCTGGCGCGAAAATCGCTGGACCACAATCTATATCTTGACGGCAATGCCCGGCAAGATGGCCCAATGGACCTAGAACTACCTTTGCAGAATTAGATTGGCGGTCTCCAGATGGCCCTTCGGCAGTGGGGGCATGTTGGCGGTGTCAACGCCGAGGTCATCGCCCTGAGGACAGCTCTGCGGACGATGAAGCAGGTTTCCAACGTGGCCAAAAAGCGTCGCCAAGTCCGAACGAAACCGGCACCTTTGTCGGAATGAGCAGCGGCCGACTTGTCGGAATGGCCTCGCAAAACTCGCCTAAGTCATTGATAAAATTGGCGACCCCGGCAGGGCTCGAACCTGCGACCTAGTGCTTAGAAGGCACTCGCTCTATCCAGCTGAGCTACGGGGCCGGCGTTTCGCTTTTAGAGCGTCTTCGAGCGAAAGGGATACCGGTTCACGCCACAAAGGTGGAAACCTGACGCTCCGGAGCGCCGCGGCACCGGGCGAAAGCGCACCCGGGCAGCGTCATGAAGGATCGGGTTCAAGGGACGGTCTCCCTCGATCGATCCGAGCGCCAGCCGTCCCAAATCAGCAGGCCCAAAAGTCAGCAGGCCCGCGGCCCGCCCCTCAGTGGGTCCACTGGCCCACGCGGGTGAAGGCGAAATTGTCCGAATAGGCCATGCGCCGGCGGCTGGTCTCATGGGGCTCGAACACCTGGAAGGGGATGCCGCGCTTCTGCGCATAGGCCACCGCCTCTTCCTTGGTCTCGAACGTCAGGCGAATCTGGCTGCGCATGTCCGCCGAGGAGGTGTAGCCCATGAGCGGCTCCACCATGCGCGCATGCTCCGGCTCATATTCGAGCAACCAGAAGCGGGTCTTCCCCACGCCCGACTGCATGGCGTTGCGCGAGGGCTTGTAGATGCGTGCGACCATGATGCTGAACCCGTCATACGAGGTCGCGCGCCCCTCGCCCGCGACCCATCCCGTCTATAGTTAAGCCGCGCGGCACTGACAACCGAGCAGCGGCGGCGAACCGCGCCGGCGCCCTCAGCGCAGCACGAGGCAGCCCGCCGCCGCCTGGGCCGATTCGGTGGCCGTGGTGTGGGCGACCTTGCCGGACATCACGAGGTTGCGCGTCTGCTCGGTCACCACGGCGCGCCCGTCTGCGCCGGGAACCAGCAGCGGCGCGCTCGATGCGTAGATGGCCTTGGCCTCAGGCGCCAGCTTGGTGGCGCAGCGGTCGGCGGCCGCCTTGTCCGCAAGGGCCGCCGTGCCGGACAGGAGCGTGCCCACAAGACCCGCCGCGATGACCCCGCCGAAACCAGATGCCCTTGCCACCTTCATGACCGCCTTCGTGATCGTCATGCACGCCACTCCCTCGCATCCGCCCGCGCCGGGCGGGGGGCTGGACGCTTTGAGCCGCAGATGGGCGCGAAATGCAAGCCGGACCATGCGGGACGACGTGGGACAAGAGGCGCGATCGGTCGGAGGACGAGCCATGCGATGGTCGAAAAGATGGTCGGAGCAGCAGGATTTGAACCTGCGACCCTCTGCTCCCAAAGCAGATGCGCTACCAGGCTGCGCTATGCTCCGACGGCTTTGTCGCCTGCGCTGTACGTATCGTTTCAGCGCAGGCGACGCAAGGTTGCCCCCGCAAACACACAGCCTCCACGGCGTCCCGCTTGATTTCCGCGGCCGGCGCGCCGAAAGCTGAGCTGCTGCCGGCCCCTCCCCGTTTCGGGGCGCACCGACAGATTTGAATGGATGTATTTGCTCTTCGATGGGGATTTTAAGATGGCGTCCGATACCGAGCTGTCCGAATGGCTGAGCTCGATGATCAAGGCGCTGGGCACCGCCCAGGCCCACACCATGGTGCAGCATTTCATTCTGCGGGACATCGTGATCCAGCTTGCCGGCCAGCACGACAGGCCGGAGGCGTTCGTCGCCTCCATGTTCGAGCGGGTGAGCATGCTGGTGGACCAGTGCGAACTCGCCGGCAAGCCGGAGGTCGAGGCGGAGATGCGCTGGTATTCGGAATCCTTCTTCACCACCGCCGGCAAGGCGGTGGGGCAGCCGTGACCTGAGCCGCACGCTCGAAGGCGGGAACCCGGCCGGGTACTGCGCCGGCCGGGTCGCGCTCACTTGTGAAGCAGGGCAGTCTGCGTCGGCGGAGGATTCCACAGCGGAATGATGACGCGGCCCCAGACCCGGGTGTCGTTGCCGCCATAGTTCTGCTGGTAGACGTCGGTGGTGAGATAGGCCTGCATGATCACCGGCCCAAAGTCGTAGCCGACGAGCCCGCCCACCGCGAACTGGCTCTGCTTCTGGTAATAGGCTGTGGGATTATTGAGGTCCGTCGAGTAATAGGCCACCGGACCGATTTCGAACTTGCCGAACTTCTTGGTGGCGGTGAGGTCCACGTTCAGGAAGTTGGGGTTGATGGTCTCCGTCTCGCCCTGCGCCTGGATACCCCAGATGGCATTGGCGGTGAGGTCCAGCCGTCGGCGGTATAGCTCACCGCGAAGCGCTGGTTGAAGGAGGTGGAATCGAATGCCACCCCGGTATTCACCCCCAGGTAGAATCCGGCCAGGTAGCTGAAGCCGAAGCCGTTTCCGAGATCCCAGGCGATCTGGCCGGCAAAGAAGGGATTGTAGAAGCCGGATGTGGACGGCCCGTTGTCGACATTCACCTCGATCAAAGGCACCGCGGTGAGCAGCTGGACGCGCCCGCCGAACAGGAAGACCGGCGTCGCCCAGGCCAGAACCGGGATGGTCACACCCACGCAGGTGGATTCCGGCGAGGTGTTACGGCAGCCCCAATCGGCCGTATTCACGAAATAGGCGCCCTCCGGCAGGGGAGCACCCACGGCGAGACCGACCGTTTCGCCGGGCTGGGTGACGGATCCCGCATGGGCGGGCGTTGCCAGCGCGGCAAGCGACAACAATCCTGCTGTCGCCATTCTTGCGAATGTCGTCATGATTTTCCTCCGAAAGGCGTGAGCCCTTCTCCGGGTCCCACCGGCGGGCTCTTCGCGGACGCTTCCTCGGGCGCTTTTGCGCCGGACTGTTATGATCCGAAGGAGGGTCGAGCCCCCTTGCGGCTGCTGCAGCGGACGGCCCGCAATCAGGCGGACACGCCTCTCCTTCTGCTCCCCGATTGTCGACCGGAGGGCACGCGCTTGCGTGGGGAATGCTGCGGCAGCGTGTCACGACCTTGGCGGCACGGATTTATCCGCTCGTTGCCGCCCGAGACCTTCGAGGATATCCGGCCATCCCGGCACCGGATCCTTGAAGCCGAAGCAGGACTTTATATAGCTCACAATTTGGGCACCAGCCACAGGGTTCACGTTCGCGCGAGCATCATGCCGACTAAAAACAGCGCACTGTTGCGCATCTGTCACAACGCCCCCCGGTCCCGCGACGTGCAGCCATGTGACGGTGGGTGACAGCGGGTGACGGCCCGACGGAGGAGTGGACTTCTCCATCAACCAGACGGAAGCTGCTGAAGCTGGCTCCAGATTCCCCCCGCGTGCGAGCCGGAATCGCTGATTTCGCCTGTTTTCACCAACCTAACGCGGCACGGCTCCCCATGCAGGACATCCACTATCGGGAATATAAAATCCTCCTGCGACCCGAGCAGTTCTACGCGCCAAAGCGGTTCGAGGACTATTGGAACGAGGTGAAGAGCGTTGCAAAGAAGCACGGCGTTGGCGTCCAGACCAATGACAACGCCTTTCAACGGATGGTGCGCGAAGTCCTCTTCTACGACACCCCCGGTTACGACCTCTACCGAAACTCGTTCATCCTGCGCAAGCGCACGTTCTACGACGATGGGTGGCCGCGCCCGGAGCACGAGCTTGCCGTGAAGTTCCGCAGCCCCGACCGCGACACCTGCACTGCCATGGACATGGTGCCGCGAATCGTCGGCCAGGTGGAGGTGAAGTTCAAGGAGGAGATCCTGCCGCTCAAGGACAGTCTCGGCGGCATGCGCTCCCTTTATTCCCATAATTGCATCGTGATCTCGCCGGGGGTCGTCCTGAACCAGGGGTTGAGGGACATCATCACCGTGTTCCCGGCCATGGCCCGGGCGGACGTGGACGGCGACACCAAGATCGATCTCGTGAACAACATGGCGGTGGAAGAGATCCAGGTGGACCCGGGCCACTTCGATTTCGGCCACGGTTTCGAGGCCAAGGCCACCATCGCCATCTGGCGCAACCGCGCCTCGGAAACCTCGCTGGTGGGCGAGTTCGCCTTCCAGGCCAAGTTCCAGCACTACGACGAGGTCCACCAGAAGGCGAAGCGGCTGTCCGAGGACTTCTTCCGCGACGTGCAGACGCTGGCGCCGGAATGGGTCCAGCTCGGCACCACCAAGACCGCCATGGTCTACGGCATCGGCGCAAAGCAGGTCGCGCACAGCGAATGAACCGCGACAGGGGCGCCGCCGCCCCTGTCGCGGTTCAGTCGCTGTGCGCGTCCTGCTTTGCGC
>NZ_JAIVFO010000058.1 GCF_029991245.1 Xanthobacter autotrophicus | reverse complement strand
CTCCCAACCCTTCCCCGCCCGAACGCGGCTGTTGCCGCGTTCGGTTCGCAAGGGCAGAAGCCGGATATATCCGGCTTCTGAGCGGGAGAGGGCTTCAGGTCCGCGAAATAGCGCCTCAGGCCGCCGAGGCGGCGGCGTTGCGGGCGGCGATGAAGGCCGCCACGTCTTCGGCCGTGCCCACGGCGCTGGTGGACACCGACTTGTCGATGCGCTTGACGAGGCCGCACAGCACCTTGCCGGCGCCGACCTCGACCATGCGCGTCACGCCCGCGCCCGCCATGTAGATGACGCTTTCGCGCCAGCGCACGGTGCCGGTCACCTGCTCCACCAGCAGGCGCACGATCTCGGCCGGGTCGGTCACCGGGGAGGCGCGCACGTTGGCCACCAGCGGCACCCGCGGCGTCATCACGGTGGAGCCGGATAGGGCCACTTCCATGGCCTCGGCGGCCGGGCCCATGAGGCGGCAATGGAAGGGGGCGGACACCGGCAGCAGCAGGGCCTTCATGGCCCCCTTCTCCTTGGCGATGACGATGGCGCGTTCCACCGCCGCCTTGGTGCCGGAGACCACCACCTGGCCGGGGGCGTTGTCGTTGGCTGCCTCGCACACCTCGTCGCCGGCGGCTTCGGCCGCCACCGCCACCGCCTGGTCGTAGTCGAGGCCCAGCAGGGCGGCCATGGCGCCTTCGCCCACCGGCACCGCCTCCTGCATGGCGCGGCCGCGGATGCGCAGCAGGCGGGCGGCTTCCGTGATGGTGAGGGCGCCGGCGGCGGCCAGCGCCGAATATTCACCGAGCGAATGGCCGGCCACGAAGGCCGCCTCGCGGGCAAGATCCAGCCCCGCCTCGGTCTCGAGCACGCGGAGCGCGGCGAGGGAGACCGCCATGAGCGCCGGCTGGGCATTGGCAGTGAGGGTCAGCGCGTCGATGGGGCCGTCCCACATCACCTGCGTCAGGCTCTCGTTGAGGGCGGCGTCCACTTCATCGAACACGGCCTGCGCGGCCGGGAAATTGTCCGCCAGCGCCTTGCCCATTCCCACAGCCTGGCTGCCCTGGCCGGGGAAGATGAAGGCGGTCTGAGATCCTGTACGCGGCCCATCCGACATGCGCGGCCCTCCGGTTATGAAATTTGGGGAGGGGAGAGACACCCGGAATGTGGGCGAGTCAAGGCGAGGGAACTTGACTTTGGGGAATGAGATGGGTTTGCCTCGCCTGCTTCACATTTTATGCGTAGGGCCTAGGCCAGCGTAGCGTAGGGCGTGAACGAACCGGGCTCTGTTTTCCCGGCACAGACATGGAAAGTGGTCCATCGTGAAGGCTTCCTGGGGATTTCTCGCTTTTGCCGTCGTGGGCGCGATGGGCCTTGGCCCGGCCTTTGGCCAGACCTTCCAGCCGGTACCTTCCGCCACCAGGCCCCCCGCGACCCAGCCCCTTGCGACCATGACGCCGACCGGCACTTTCGCCGCGTCGCAGACCGCCGCCGAGCCGCCAGCCGCGGCGGGCATGTCCGCGCCGGCGGCAACGCCCGCCGCGGCCGGCACCTCGCCGCAGAAGCTGGTGGCCTATTCCTCCGCGGTGGTGGACGGCCCCTATATCGCCATGACCTTCGACGACGGCCCGAACCCCGAGACCACGCCCCGGCTGCTGAAGATGCTGGAGCAGCGCGGCATCAAGGCCACCTTCTTCGTGCTCGGAAGCCGGGCGACGGCCTCGCCCGCCATCATCAGGCAGATGATCGCGCAGGGCCACGAGGTGGCGAACCATTCCTGGGATCACCCGCAGCTGCCCAAGATCTCGGTGGCGGCCGCCGACAAGCAGATCGGCGACACCAACGCCGTCATCGAGCAGCTCACCGGCAAGGCGCCGCTCTATGTGCGCCCGCCCTACGGCGCCATGACCCCGGCGCTGCGCGCCCATCTGCGCGAGAAGTTCGGCTCGACCTTCATCTACTGGTCGGTGGATCCCCTCGACTGGAAGGACCGCAACCCGCAGGTCATCCACGACCGGATCGTGTCCCACGCCCATCCGGGCGCCATCGTGCTTGTCCACGACATCCACCCCACCACGGTGGACGCGATGCCCAAGGTGTTCGACGACCTCAAGGCCAAGGGCTACAAGTTCGTCACCGTCTCCGAGCTGATCGCCATGAACAAGGGCGTGCCGGAGCCGAAGGTGGCCTCCGCCACCCCCGCGCCGAAGAAGAAGCCGAAGCCGGCCAATCCCGCGTCGGCCTCCGCGGCCGGCGCCAACGGCACCGCCGCCAAGCCCGTCTCGGCCAAGCCCGCGTCCGCCAAGCCCGCGACGCCGACCCGCAATTCCAGCACCAGCATGGGCCTGTTCTGAGCCGGGCGGGCGCGCTTTCGGCCCGGCGGCCCGGGCGAAACTTGCCTTCCGCGCAGAACCTGCTATACGCCCCGCTTCCGTCGCACCCGGCCGGGGGCTGAACGGACGGTCTTTCTTTGGCTCGGCGATGATCCGCCGGGGCAATGAGAAACAGGGCAAGTGCCCGTCGTCCCGTGTCCCCGCCTTCCGAGCTTCGCGCCTTTCCGGCAAGAAGGGCTTGGCGCCGGTGGACGGAAATGAAACGAAAGGCACACGAACACATGCCGCTTTACGAGCACGTGTTCCTCGCGCGCCAGGACGTGACGGCGCAGCAGGTCGAGGAACTCACCACCCGCTTCAAGGGTGTCATCGAGGCGAATGGCGGCTCGGTCGGCAAGACCGAGTATTGGGGCGTCAAGTCCCTGACCTATCGCATCAACAAGAACCGCAAGGCGCACTTCACGCTGCTGAACATCGACGCCCCGGCGGCGGCGATCCAGGAGCTGGAGCGCCAGCAGCGCATCGATGAGGACGTCCTGCGCATCCTCACCCTGCGCGTCGAGGAGCATGAGGAAGGCCAGTCCGCCATGCTCCAGAAGCGCGACCGCGACGATCGCGGCGAGCGTGGGGACCGTGGCGATCGCGGTGATCGCGGCGACCGCGGCTTCGGTGGTCGCGAAGACCGCCCGCGCCGTCCGCGTCCCTCTGAAGAATCCCACGGTGGCGAGGAGGAAGTCTGATGGCGTTCGCTCAGTCCGGTGGTGCCGGCGGTGGCGGTGGCCAGCGTCGTCCCTTCTTCCGCCGTCGCAAGACCTGCCCGTTCTCCGGCCCCAACGCGCCGAAGATCGACTACAAGGATGTGCGGCTCCTGCAGCGCTACATCTCCGAGCGTGGCAAGATCGTGCCCTCGCGCATCACGGCGGTTTCCGCCAAGAAGCAGCGTGAGCTGTCTGCCGCCATCAAGCGCTCGCGGTTCCTGGGCCTTCTGCCCTTCGTGATCCGCTGATCCATTCGCCCGCCCCGACGGGGCGGGCGTTTCTCTCTGGTCTTGGCGACGCGCCGCGG
This sequence comes from Xanthobacter autotrophicus, assembly GCF_029991245.1. GTDB lineage: Bacteria > Pseudomonadota > Alphaproteobacteria > Rhizobiales > Xanthobacteraceae > Xanthobacter > Xanthobacter autotrophicus_C. Next base: position 23,299 of record NZ_JAIVFO010000058.1, on the reverse strand, counting down.
GGATGTCCCCGGGGCGTCTGCTGGGGTTGGCCAAAGGCCTGCCTCTAACCGCGTGAGCGGGACAGCTTGTCGGATGATGCTTCTTGTTCTTATCGGCCTGGCCGCCGGATCGGCCTCCGCCCTTCTTGCCGCCGGCGCTGCGGCGGGGACGCTCCTGGCTGTCCCCCTGTTCTATCTCTCGCCCCTGCCGGTGATGATCGCCGGCATCGCCTTCAGCCCGCTGGCTGCGGCCCTTGCCGCGATCACGGGGGGCGCCGGGCTTTGGCTCGCCTTCGGCGGCACCTTTCTCGCGACCTATCTGGTGGGCCTCGGCGGCCCGGCCTTCGGCCTGTCCTATGCCGCGCTGATGGCCCGGAGCGACCCGGCGGCCCGTGACGGCCTCGTCTGGTTTCCCGTGGGGGGGCTGGTGCTGCTGGCGGCGGGCTTTGCCACCGTCTCCGTCACCGTCGCCCTGTTCGGGATGGCCCAGGATTACGAGGCGTACCACGCCGCGGTGACCGCCGCCTTCCAGGCGTTGGTGGCAGGCCCGGGCCTGCCCATGGAGACGGAGGGGCGCGATCCCCTCGCCATGGCCTCGCTGATCGCCCATGTCCTGCCCGCCATGGCGGCCGCGATGGCCATGGTCTCGTACCTCGCCTGCCTCTACCTCGCCGCCCGCGCGGCGCGGGTTTCCGGCCGGCTGGCGCGGCCGTGGCCCAACCTTGCCGCCTTCCGGCTGCCGCCGGTGACCTCGCTGGTGCTCGCCGTGGTGCTGGCCCTGTCCATGGCGGGGGGGCTGTCCGGCCTTGCGGCCTCGGCCGGCGCCGTGACCCTTGCCGGCGCCTATGCGCTGGCCGGTTTCGCCGTGGTCCACGCCGTGACCGAAGGCCATCCGGCGCGCACCCTCATTCTGGGCGCCCTGTGGGTGACTTCCGCCATGCTGGGCTGGCCGGTGCTGGCCATGGCCATTCTCGGCTTTGTCGACGGCATGCTCGACTTTCGCGCCCGTATCGCCACCGGCAAGGGACCGCCGGCCGCGAACGACCGCTGACTTTCAAAAAATCCCAACCGAATACGAGACAGGAGAAACGAAAATGGATGTCATTCTTCTTGAGCGCGTCGCCAAGCTTGGCCAGATGGGCGAAGTGGTGAAGGTGCGCGACGGCTACGCCCGCAACTTCCTGCTGCCGAACGGCAAGGCCCTGCGCGCCACCAAGGCGAACAAGGACCGCTTCGACACCATGAAGATCGAGCTGGAAGCCCGCAACCTCGAGCGCCGCAAGGATGCCGAGGCCGTGGCCGAGAAGCTCAACGGCCAGAGCGTGGCGATGATCCGCCAGGCCGGCGAGAGCGGCCAGCTCTACGGCTCGGTCTCCACCCGCGACATCGCCGATGGCCTCACCGCCGCCGGCTTCGTGGTGGACCGCCAGCAGGTGGTTCTCAACCATCCCATCAAGACCCTGGGCGTGCACGTGGTGCCGGTGACCCTGCACCCGGAGGTCGAGGTGACCGTGAAGGTCAACGTCGCCCGCAACGCCGAGGAGGCCGAGCGTCAGGCCCGCGGCGAGGACGTGCGCACCGCCCGCGACGAGGATGCCGAGATCGAGGCCGAACTCGCCATCGAGCGTGCCGAAGTCGCCGCCGAGCTGGCGGCCGAGGAAGGCACCGAGGGCTGAGGCCCTTCGTCCTCCGCCATGGGGGGCGACGCGGTTTCGACGTGGAAGAGCAACGGCGTCCCGGCACCTGCCGGGGCGCCGTTTTCCGTTGCGTGCCCGGTCTTGCTCGCGCGCACGTGACGGCTGGCCGGGCCTTGTCGCCCTGGCGCCATATTGCGACGCCGCAGCCTTGGTGGTTTCATAAAACCTGTTGCGGCCATCCAGGCGTGCCGGACGGGAAGCGTGTTGAGCCTTGGGTGCGCTTGAAGGCGCTCGCCGGCGGGAACGCGCTCCGCGCGCCTGGAGCGGGAGAAAGGGTTTCGGGCACCAGAGCGCGATCCGGGCAAATGGAATCGATTTGCTGCGTGAATCGCCCTCTAACGTAAGGAAAGAGCACGCGTTATCCGATCAGGTTGAAATCTGATCGGCGCGTGCTCTGGCGTAGCGGAGGCGGCCGATGGAGCGGTTGCTGGAAAAGGTCTTGCGGCAGGTTGTCGTTCACGGCGCCCTGAAGGTGACAACCGCGTCCGGCCGGATAATGACCTTGGGGAATGCGTCGCCAGGGCAGAAGCCGGTGGCGCTTCGCATCATCAGCCCGGCGGCCCAGCGCGACATCTGCCTCGACCCGGAGCTGAAGCTCGGCGAAGCCTACATGAACGGCACGCTGGTGATGGAGGACGGCACCATTGCCGATTTCCTCGACCTGGTCATGGCCCAGCCGTTCTCGGTCAATCCCACGGCGCCGGCCAAGCTGCTCTATCTGCTGCGGCGGGTGTCGCGCCGGATCGCGCAGTTCAACCCGCCCGGCCGCGCGCAGCGCAATGTGGCGCACCATTATGATCTGGACGGTCGGCTCTATTCGCTCTTCCTCGACCACGACCGGCAGTACAGCTGCGCCTATTTCGAGCATGAGGGGCAGAGCCTCGACGACGCCCAGCTGGCCAAGAAGCGCCATATCGCGGCCAAGCTCGTGCTCGACCGCGCCGGCCTCGACGTGCTGGACATCGGCTCGGGCTGGGGCGGGCTCGGGCTTTATCTCGCGGAGATGGCGGGGGCGACGGTTCAGGGCATCACGCTCTCGAGCGAGCAACTGGCGCTGTCGCGCAACCGCGCCGCCGAGCGCGGCCTCGCCAATCGGGTGAACTTCACCCTGCGCGACTATCGCGACGTGGAGGGGGCATTCGACCGCATCGTGTCGGTGGGTATGTTCGAGCATGTGGGCGTGGATCATTTCGGGGCATTCTTCCGCAAGGTTCGCAGCCTGCTGAAGGACGATGGGGTGATGCTGCTGCACGCCATCGGCCGCTCCGATCCGCCGGGTATCAGCAACCCCTTTATCACCAAGTATATTTTCCCCGGCGGCTACATCCCAGCCCTGTCGGAGGTGCTGCCGCATGTCGAGCGGGCGGGCCTCGTGGTCACCGACGTGGAACTCCTGCGCCTGCATTATGCCGAGACGCTGAAGGCCTGGCGCCAGCGCTTCCTGGCCCGCCGGGAGGACGCTGTCCGCCTCACCGACGAGCGTTTCTGCCGCATGTGGGAATTCTATCTGGCCTCCAGCGAGATGGCGTTCCGCCACCAGGGCCTGAACGTGTTCCAGATCCAGCTCGCCCGCCGGCAGCAGGCGGTGCCGCTGACCCGCGCCTATGTGGCGGCGGCGGAGGACCGGCTGAGGCATGCGGAAGCCGCAGCCCGCGCGCCGCTGCGCCTCGCCGGCGAATAGAGAGGGCGCAAGGGCTGGCGGGGTGTCCGTCCGGCTCCTGCAGGGCCGCGAATGATGGCCCGCCGCTGCGCGCATGGGAGCGTTGCAGCGAATGCCTCGCAACAGGTCTTCTATTCGTCGTTCACTCATGGTATCGGCCACTGCCAACTCGTAGCGGGGTGCGTGACAGCAACCCGTTCCGGCCCCGATCCAGCGGCCCGGCTTCCGCGCCGCCTTAAGGAGTTGGCCATGACCACCCCGATTTCGAACGTTTCCCCCGCCGCGGACAGCGCCAACGGCCGTGCGCCGTTCCGCGAGGCGCTGACGTTCGATGACGTGCTGCTGACGCCCGGCCCCTCCGAAGTGATGCCGGGCGAGGTGGATGTCTCCACCCAGCTCACCAAGACCATCAGCCTCAACCTGCCCATCATCTCCGCGGCCATGGATACGGTGACCGAATCGCGCCTCGCCATCGCCATGGCGCAGGCCGGCGGCATCGGCGTCATCCACCGCAACCTCACGCCCGAGCTTCAGGCCGAGCACGTGCGGCAGGTGAAGAAGTACGAATCGGGCATGGTGGTGAACCCGGTCACCATCCATCCCGACGAGACCCTTGCCCACGCCTTGACGCTCATGAAGCGCTACAGCATTTCCGGCATTCCGGTGGTGGAGCGCGGCGTGGGTGCCATCGCCGGGCGGCTGGTCGGCATCCTCACCAACCGCGACGTGCGCTTTGCCCATAATCCGGAGCAGCGCGTGGCCGAGCTGATGACCAAGGACCGGCTCATCACCGTGCGCGAGGGCCAGGTGAACCAGGAGGAGGCCAAGAGCCTCCTGCACCAGTACCGCATCGAGAAGCTGCTGGTGGTGGACAATGACGAGCGCTGCGTCGGCCTCATCACCGTCAAGGATATCGAGAAGGCGGTGGCCTATCCCCACGCCGCCAAGGACGAGCAGGGCCGCCTGCGGGTCGCCGCCGCCACCACCGTGGGTCCCGACGGCTTCGAGCGCACCGAGCGCCTGATCGACGCCGGCGTCGACCTGGTGGTGGTGGATACCGCCCACGGCCATTCCCGCAAGGTGCTGGACCAGGTGGAGCGCATCAAGAAGCTCTCCAACCGCACCCAGATCCTCGCCGGCAACATCGCCACCGCCGAGGGCGCCCGGGCGCTCATCGACGCCGGGGCGGACGCGGTGAAGGTGGGCATCGGCCCCGGCTCCATCTGCACCACCCGCATCGTGGCGGGCGTGGGCGTGCCCCAGCTGACCGCGGTGATGGATGCGGTGGAGGCCGCCTACGCCACCGGTACGCCGGTGATCGCCGACGGCGGCATCAAATATTCCGGCGACCTTGCCAAGGCGCTGGCGGCCGGCGCCTCCGCCGCCATGGTGGGCTCGCTGCTGGCCGGCACCGACGAGAGCCCCGGCGAGGTGTTCCTCTATCAGGGCCGGTCCTACAAGTCGTATCGCGGCATGGGCTCGGTGGGCGCCATGGCCCGCGGCTCCGCCGACCGCTACTTCCAGGCGGAAGTGCGCGATACGCTCAAGCTGGTGCCGGAAGGCATCGAGGGCCAGGTGGGCTACAAGGGTCCGGTGAGCGCGGTGCTGCACCAGCTCGCCGGCGGCTTGCGGGCGGCCATGGGCTATGTGGGCGGCAGCACGCTGAAGGAATTCCGCGAGAAGGCCCGGTTCGTGCGGATTTCATCCGCCGGCCTGCGCGAGAGCCATGTGCATGACGTGACCATCACCCGCGAGAGCCCGAACTATCCCACCAGCGTGTGATGTCCGGTTCCGGCTGTTGCCCGCAACGGGACTGAAGGTCCGCCGCCCGTCAAAGACCGGCGCCGTTGGTGTGGGCGGCGGCCCGGCTCAGGTGGAGTTCGGCCCGCGCATGCGTGTGACGAACTCCACCAGGAACGCGGTGGACCAGGCCACCATCATCGGGCCGATGAGGGATTCGAACGCGGCGATGGCGCGGAAGGACTTGGCGATGGACACCCCGTCCGCGCCCAGTGTCGTGTAGGTGGAGATGGAATAATAGAGGGCGTCGTGCGGGTCTGCGATGGCGCCGAGCGCGACGTAGGCCGCGGCCCAGATGCAGATCTCGAACAGGTGGGCGACGCTGAGGCTCAGCACGGTGGCGCTGATGATCACCGCCTCGCGAAACACGTGATCGGAGTAGCTCTTGCCGCGGATGCGCCAGCTGAGGCGCCGGCGGATGATCGCCAGCGCGATCGCGTGAGAGACCACCGTAAGCATGGCCAGCGCGACGCAGACCACGAGTAATGCCAGATAAACGCCCGCCTCAATGTCCCCGTCCATGTCCCGTGCCGGCCCCCGTCAGCGCGGTATCGCGCGCCGAGGGAGCCTACCTGCTTCCGGCGTTGAGGAACATCGCCGGTCAGCTGGGCATCTGGTCCCTCAGGCGCCGGTGCGGGGCGTACCGGAAGACGCGGAAGGCTTGGGCGGCGTCACGTCGATCATGCCGTTCTCGTCGGGCGCGCCTTCGGAATTGCCGAAGGGTCGGCCGGTGCGCAGGTCGAACACCCGTACCGAGCCAAAGCCGGACGAAAAGCCGCCCCGGCGGATGCCCGGCGCCCGGCCGGTGACCAGGGCATAGACGCCCCCGCCGAGGACCAGGGCCGTGATCACGATGCCGGCCACGACGATGAGTCCGCCCACGAGCGTGAACAACGCAAGGCCCACGAGGCCCGCGACCACCAGGCCGGCAACTCCACCAAACAGGTTCAGTAGCTGTTTCATGGCACCAGCGTGAAGGTGGATTGGGGCGGACTTGCGACCGCCCCGCGCCGCCGGCATGACGCCGGTCACAGATGGATCAGAGCCCGCCCGGGGCTGGCGCTTTCCGGCTTCGCCCGTTCCGCCCCGTCCCACACGACGGGAGACGAACCGCAACGGAGCCGATCAATCGCCCTGTTCGAGCAGCGGCTCGCGGCCGATGAGCCGGGCCAGCTGGCGCAGGCGGTTGTAGACCCGGTCGTTCACCAGCGAGACCACCTTGCGCGGCACCGCCAGCACCAGCTGGTCGCCGCGCACCTGCAGCGGCATCTGCGGCAGGATGCCGGGCATGGCCGCCGAGAGCACGTAGGCGACCCGCATCACCGCGCCGAGGATGCGGGCGCGGTCCAGCATGCCGGTGGTGAGCAGTTCCAGGATGCGGGTGTCGGATTCGTCGGTGTTGAGGCCCATGTGCCGGAAATAAACCGAGAGGGCGATATAGGCGCGGCCGGGATGATCGATGCCGGCAAAGGCCGCATGGGCGATCATGTTCAGGCTCTGCTCGCCGCGATAGTCGGGGTGCGCGCGCCAGCTCACGTCTGCCAGCAGGCAGGCGGCGCGGCGCAGGCGCTTCTCGTCCTCCGCCTCCTCCAGCACCGGAGCCGAGGCGAAGAAGCCATCGGTCCAGCCCACCAGCTCCTCCCCGTGGCGGGGCGAGCGGGAGCGCAGCACGTTCATCTCGGCCGCCGCGATCAGGAGCGGGTCGCGGACGCGTTCCTCCTCGGGCATCAGGGAATTCAGCAGGCCCTCGCGCACGCCCAGCGCGGAGATGACCACCTCGGCGGGCCGGCCCTGCCGCACGATGTTCTCCAGCACCAGCGCGCCATAGGCGAGCAGGGGCCGGCGGGCATCGGAGACCACGTCGATATGGGCGAGGGCCTCGGCATCGGCCCGGTGCACGATGCGGGTGAAGTCCAGCGCCTCGCGGGCGGGAATCACATAGCCGTGCATCACGTGGAGCGGATAGCCCTTAGTGTACATGTGCAGGCGCGCCAGCGCCCGCCACGTTCCGCCCACCGCATAGAAGGTGCGGCCGGCGAGGGCGCCCAGAACCTCGGCCTCGGGGATGGTCTCGCGGACGATCTTCTCCGCCTTGCGCGGCGAGCGGGAAGACCGGTCCTGCAGGGCGAGGCCGCCGAGGGGCAGGGTGACGCCGGTGCCGATGGCGCGGCCCTTCACGTCCACCAGCTCCAGCGAGCCGCCGCCGAGATCGCCTACGATGCCGTCCGGCGCATAGACGCCCGCCACCACGCCGGCGGCGGCGAGTTCCGCCTCGCGCTTGCCGGTGAGCAGCTCGATCTTCCGGCCGCAGATGGCCTCGCACTCGGCGATGAAGGCGGGGCCGTTCTCCGCGTCGCGCGCGGCGGCGGTGGCGAGGGCATGGACCTCGCCCACCTCCATGGCGTCGCACAGGGCGCGGAAGCGCTTCAGCGCGGCATAGGCGCGGTCCACCGCATCCTGCGGCAGGCGCCCGGTGGAGAGCACCTCGCGGCCCAGCCCGCACAGGGCCTTCTCGTTGAAGATGGGCGTGAGCGCGCGGCTCAACCCCTCATAGACCACGAGGCGGACCGAGTTGGAGCCGATATCGATGACCGCGACCGGCGCCCCGGTGAAAAGCCGGCCGGGCGCGCGGGTCACCACATCGCCGTCAGCGACGGACGAAGAGGCTACGCGGCGAAGAATCTTTGAGAGACTTTCCACGTCCGGACAAGCTCGGGTTGGTCATGAAATATTGATGGGCGTTGAATGGCTCTTCGCCCGGCGCGGGGACTATGCGTTCGGAGGAGCCGTCCGGCAAGACACGCCAGCTCTGCTGGTTGTCGATAAGGTTCGCGACCATGATCTGGTCGAGCACCTGCTCGTGCACCGTGGGGTTGGTGATGGGGCACAGGGTCTCGACCCGGCGGTCGAGGTTGCGCGGCATCAGGTCCGCCGAGGAGATGTAGACCACCGCGTTGGGGCTCGGCAGGCCGTGGCCGGCGCCGAAGCAATACACGCGCGAGTGCTCCAGGAAGCGGCCGACGATGGACTTCACCCGGATATTCTCGGAGAGCCCCGGAATGCCGGGCCGCAGGCAGCAGATGCCGCGGATGATGCAGTCCACCTGCACGCCGGCGGCGCTCGCCTCGTACAGCGCGTCGATGATCTCCGGATCCACCAGCGAGTTGCACTTCAGCCAGATGGCGGCCGGGCGGCCGGCCCTGGCATATTCGATCTCGTCGGCGATGTGCTTCAGCAGCCGGGGCTTGAGAGCGGTGGGCGAGACCGCCATGGCGTCCAGCTCGCCGGGGGTGGCATAGCCGGTGATGAAGTTGAAGATGCGGGCCACGTCCTGCGCGATCACCGGATCGGCGGTGAAGAAGCTGAGGTCCGTATAGATGCGGGCGGTGATGGGATGGTAGTTGCCGGTGCCCACATGCACATAGGTGGCGAGTGAGGTGCCCTCGCGCCGCACCGCCATGGAGAGCTTGCCGTGGGTCTTCAGCTCGATGAAGCCGAACACCACCTGCACCCCGGCCCGCTCCAGGTCGCGCGCCCAGCGGATGTTGGCTTCCTCGTCGAAGCGGGCCTTCAGCTCCACCAGGGCGGTCACCGACTTGCCGGCCTCCGCCGCCTCGGCCAGCGCCTTCACGATGGGGCTGTCGGAGGAGGTGCGGTAGAGGGTCTGCTTGATGGCGACGACGTTGGGGTCGCGGGCGGCCTGGCGGAGAAACTGAACCACCACGTCAAAGGATTCATAAGGGTGGTGAACCAGTATGTCCTTCTCGCGAATAGCCAGAAAGCAGTCTCCGGCGTGCTCGCGGATGCGTTCGGGAAATCGGGCATTGTAGGCCTGGAACTTCAGGTCCGGCCGGTCCACCGACACCAGCTGCGAGAATTCGTTCAGGGCGAGCACGCCGCCCACCACGAAGATCTCGTCGTCGTTCACGCCCAGCTCGCGGGCGACGAAATTGCGCAGTTCGGCCGGCATGGCGGCATCGGCCTCCATGCGGATCACCTCGCCGTAGCGGCGCTGCTTCAGCGCGGTCTCGAACAGGCGGACGAGGTCTTCCGCCTCTTCCTCGATTTCAAGGTCGCTGTCGCGGACCACCCGGAACACGCCCTGGCCCTTCACCGCATAGCCGGGGAAGAGGCGGGAGATGAACAGGCCGATCATCTGCTCAAGGGTGATGAAGCGCAGGGCGCCGGTGCCGAAATCCGGCAGGCGGATGAAGCGTTCCACCTTGGCGGGGATGCGGATGAGCGCGTTCATGCCGCGCCCGTCCGACTGCCGCACCAGCTGGAGCGCGAGGGAAAAGCCGAGGTTGGGAATGAACGGGAAGGGGTGCGCCGGGTCGATGGCCAGCGGGGTCAGCACCGGGAAGACGTGGTTGAGGAAGTGCCGGTCCAGCACCTCCAGATCGTCGGCGGTCACCTCCGCACCGTCCACCAGCACGATGCCGACGTTGGCGAGGTCGCGCCGCAGTTCCAGCCAGCGGCCCTGCTGGTCGGAGATGAGCTGGGCCGCGGTGGCGAGGATGGTGGTGAGCTGTTCGGAGGGGGTGAGGCCATCGGGGCTGCGGGTCTGCACGCCCTCGCGCACCTGTTCCTTCAGGCCCGCCACGCGGACCATGAAGAACTCGTCGAGATTGTTGGCGGAGATGGAGAGGAAGCGCAGCTGCTCCAGCAGGGGGTGGTTGCGGTTCTCCGCCTCCTCCAGCACGCGCCGGTTGAAGTGCAGCCAGGAAATCTCGCGGTTGATGAAGCGCTGCGGCGATTGTGCCAGAGCCAGCACCTCGGTCGCGCTCTCCGGGATCTCCAGATTTGCGTCCAGGTTCACGCCCGCGTCCAAGTTCACGCCCGCGTCCAGATTCTCGTCCGCGCGCGCCGCAGCCTCGTTCATACCCATGCTCGGTCCCCCGCGTTTCGGCCGGACCATGGCCGCGTTAGATGACTACTCTATGACGCCCGGCGGTATCAGTCCTCTTCCCGTTGGACATCGGGGAAAGACGGGTCCTCGCCCAGTTCCTCACCTAGGTCCTTCAATACCTGCGCCGCGAGCGCGCGCGTCACCGGGCGCCGGGCGGCGAGGGCGGCGGTGTCCAGCGCATCGACGATGCGCTTGGCGCCTGCCACGGTGCGCTGCATGCGCAGCAGAAGGTATTGAACGGTGGCTTCATCCACCGAAAGCTGGCGGTCGGCGAACAGCTTCACCAGCACCGCCGCTAGCAGGGCGTCGTCCGCGGGCGTAATCTCGAATACCGGCACCGCGCGCAGCCGCGAGGCGAGGTCGGCGGTGGCGAGGGGGAAGGTGGCGGGCGGCATGCGCGCCGTCATCAGCAGGTAGGCCTGCTGCTCGCGGGCGAGGTTGAGCAGGTGGAACAGGGCGGCCTCGCTGAAGGTGCCGGCCTCCAGATCTTCCAGCACCAGCGCGCCGGCGGCGAGGGCGTCGGGCACGCCGTCGCGGGTGAGGGCGCGGGCCTCCAGCGTCTGCGCGCCGGAGCGCTCGGCGAAGATGGCGGCCAGGTGGCTCTTGCCCGCCCCCTCCGGCCCCACGATGCATACGACGCGGGCCGGCCATTCGGGAAAGGCGTCGATCAGGGCGAGGGCAGCCGAGTTGCCCGGCGCGGCGAGGAAGTCCTCGCGCCGGAGCGCCGGGTAAGCCGGCAGGTCGAGGGGAAGCTGGCGCGGACGTCCGTCGCGCTCCGCCATGCTCAGGGTGTCTCCGGCGGGGGCAAGGCGTCGTCGGCGCTGCCCTGGTAAAGCGCGGACTGCATGTAGCGGTTGATGGCGAAGCGCACGAGCACGCCTGTCACCGCGGTGAGCGGCACGGCGAGCAGGAGGCCTACGAAGCCGAAGAGGTAGCCGAAGGCGAACAGGGCGAACATGAGCCAGACCGGATGCACTCCGATGCTGTCGCCCACGAGCTTGGGCGACAGCACGTAGCCCTCGATGGTCTGGCCGGTGACGAAGATGGCGAGGATGATGCCGATCATGCCCCAGTCGGGAAAGAACTGGACGATGGCGACGCCGATGGCCAGCACGAAACCGGTGAGCGAGCCCACATAGGGAATGAAGGTGATGACGCCGGACACGATGCCGATGAGCAGGCCGAAATTCAGCCCCGCCATGGTCAGCGCCACCGCATAGAAGGTGCCGAGCAGCAGGCACACCGTGGCCTGCCCGCGCACGAAGCCGGCCACCGCCATGTCCATGGCGCAAGCAAGGCCGCGCACTTCCGTGCGATGGGGCAGCGGCACCAGCCGGTCCACGAAGGCGACCATGTTGTTCCAGTCGCACAGGATGTAGAAGACGACGACGGGCGTCACCACCATCAGGGCGAACAGCGCGATCAGCGCCTGCCCTCCGGACCACACGGAGGAGAGCAGGCCCACCAGATGGCTGACCCCCTGCGTCATGAGATCGGAGATGGAGCGCTGCATGTCCGGCAGGCGATCGCCGACGATGCCGCTCAGCCACTCCCGGTTTTCCTCGGTCAGAAGGCCCTGCAGCCGCGCCACATAGGCAGGCAGGCGCTGGATGAACTCGAACATCTGCGAGGAGAGCAGCGGCAGGGCGAGCAGGAAGAACAGCATCACCAGAAGCAGCATGATTCCCACCACCACGAGGGCGGAGAGGGTGCGGGCGACGCCGATGCGCTCCAGCCGCGCGACCACGGGATTGAGGAAATAGGCGAGCACGATGCCGGCGACGAATGGCAATAAAATACCACTCAGCAGCCACAGGGAGATGGCTGTCAGGACGAGGGCCGTCACCCAGAAGCGCATCTGAAACCGCACCGGCAGGACGCCTTCCGCAGGCTCCAGGTCGGGGGGGCGGCGTTCCGGCGTGGGGCGGCCTGATGCAGGATGGCCCGGCGCGGGAGGGTCAGGCAGTCCAGGCGCGCGAAGGCCGCCACCGGGCGCCGGGCTGGCGGCGGCTGCGGTGGTGCGGGGGTCGCGTTCGCCGATCAGCTCACGGTCCATCAGTTCGCCGTTCGTGAGCACACCATTCGTCGGTTCGCCATTCGTTGGTTCGCCTGCGTCAGCTCGCAACGTGGCGCGTCCATGCGGCGAGATAGGCAGCGGCGGAAAGGCCCGTCAAGAGCCCGACCATCACAAGCCCCACCTGGAACAGCCCCGGCAGGTCCAGACCGAAGCCGGATGCGGCCAGCACGAAGGCGGCGAACACGATCTGGACCGCCGTATTCACCTTGGAGACGAGCAGCGGGCTGATGGCCACCGGCTTGGCCATGACGAGGGACAGCACCACGGCCCCGATGATCATCACGTCGCGCGACACCACGGCGATGGCCACCCAGCGCGGGATCAGGCCGCACACTGCCAGCGCCACGTAGATGGAGATGAGCAGGGCCTTGTCGGCCACCGGATCGAGATAGGAGCCAAGCTCGGTCTGCATGTGGAAGCGCTTGGCGATGAAGCCGTCGAGCGCGTCGGAGATGCCGGCCGCCAGGAACAGCCAGAACGCCAGCGCATACTCGCTGGAGGCGATGGACCAGATCACGGCCGGCACCAGCAGGATGCGCATGAGGGTTATGATGTTCGGCAGGCTCACCACGGCCTCCGCGCCGCCTCGAGGACGCGCCGGCCGCCTGCATCGCAAGCTGGCCGGATATCGCGTTCCTCGTCTTGAAGTTAAGGGCCGTCCGCGCCCAGGTCAGCCGCGCCCCAGGTCAGCCGCGCCCGAGGTCAGCCGCTCCCGAGGTCAGCCGCTGATGCGCTCGATCTGCGCCCCGCAGCGGGACAGCTTCTCTTCCAGCTTCTCGAAGCCACGGTCGAGGTGATAGACGCGCTGGACCATGGTTTCGCCCTCCGCCGCAAGGCCGGCGATGACGAGGGAGACCGAGGCCCGCAGGTCGGTGGCCATCACCGGCGCGCCGGTCAGCCGCTCCACCCCCTCCACCACGGCGGTGTCGCCCTCAAGGTGGATGCGGGCGCCGAGACGGGCCAGCTCCTGCACGTGCATGAAGCGGTTCTCGAAAATGGTCTCGGTGATGCGGGAATTGCCCTTGGCCTTGGTCATGAGCGCCATGAACTGGGCCTGGAGGTCGGTCGGGAAGCCCGGGTAGGGGGCTGTGGTCACGTCCACCGGAAGGATGCCGGCGCCGTTGCGGCGCACCCGGATGCCCTCGTTGGTGGCGTCGATCTCGGCGCCGGCCTGGCGCAGGACGTCCAGCGCGCTTTCCAGCAGGTCGGGCCGGGCGCCGGCGAGCATCACGTCGCCGCCGGTCATGGCGGTGGCCATGGCATAGGTGCCGGTCTCGATGCGGTCGGGCAGCACCGCGTGGCGGGCGGCCTTGAGGCGGGCCACGCCCTCCACATGGATGGTGGAGCTGCCGGCGCCGGAGATGCGGGCGCCCATCTTGATGAGGCAGTCGGCGAGATCCACCACCTCCGGCTCGCGGGCGGCGTTCTCGATGATGCTGTCGCCGCGGGCGAGGGCGGCGGCCATGAGGGCGGTATGGGTGGCGCCCACGGACACCTTGGGGAACACGATGCGCGCGCCCTTGAGCCCGTTGGGCGCCTTCGCCACCACATAGCCGGCGTCGATCTCGATATCGGCGCCCAGCGCGCGCAGGGCGTCGAGATGGAAATCCACCGGGCGGGTGCCGATGGCGCAGCCGCCGGGCAGCGACACCTTGGCCACGCCGATGCGGGCCAAGAGCGGCCCCAGCACCCAGAACGAAGCGCGCATGCGCGAGACGAGGTCGTAGGGCGCGGTGGTGTCCACGATCACCCGTGCGTCGATCTCCAGCGTCTGGCCGGCATAGGGATCGTCGCCGTTGCGCTTGCCGTTGGTGGTGATGTCCACGCCATGATTGCCGAGGATGCGCTGGAGCAGCGCCACGTCCGCGAGGCGCGGCACGTTCTCGAGAATCAGCTTCTCCTCGGTCAGGAGGCTGGCGATCATCAGCGGCAGGGCGGCGTTCTTCGCACCGGAGATGGGAATGGTGCCCTTCAGCTCGTTTCCGCCGACGATGCGAATCTTGTCCATGCGTTACCTGTGCCTCCTACCGGCTGGCCCCCCCAAGCCGGCCGACCGCGCATTTAAGAGAAAAGCTCTAGCCCGGCTCGCCTTCCGGCACAATCTTGGCGGCACCCGCCTCCGGCGTCGTGCTACCGCTGCGCGCAAGGTTTTCACCGCTATTCATGGGGTTCGGGGGCGCTTCGGCGGCCGGTGGGGCGCCTTGGCCTGCCGCAGGGCCGGCGGGGGGATTTCCCTGCGGTTCTCCCGCTGCGTGGGCAGCGGCGTCCCTTTCGGCTTCACCGGTGCGGCGCGCACGGGACTGGGCCTTGCGCCGCGACAGGTTCGCGCGCAGGGCGGCGGCGAGGCGTTCCGATCGGTCGCGGGTCCCGGGCATGGAAAGTGAGTAGCCGGCGCACACGCGCGGCGCAAGAAGCGGCGCAAGAACACGCATCGCCCGACCTCCGCCATCGCCTTCCGCCATTGGCTGGCCGGCCGTTGCCGAGCTTGGCTGGCCTTGCTGCGGGGAGTGTGCTAACGAGCCGCATTGCTGGGCCGGGAAAGGGCGCCTCACAAGGCTCTTCTCATCCGCGCGCGGCGGTGGGAGCTGTCCGGTCCAATCCACGTCCCGCCCGCGAGGAATGTTCCTTGCGGCGGAGGGGGCTGGGCACGGCGGAAAAAAGGCATTATGCCCTCCACCAGCCGCCGAACGGCAACGGGATTATCCGAACAACGAGGGTTGCATCTATGAGTGACATCGCCGAGCGGGTGAAGAAGATTGTCGCGGAGCATCTGGGGGTGGAACCCGAGAAGGTCACGGAGAGCGCCTCCTTCATCGACGATCTCGGCGCCGACAGCCTCGACACCGTGGAACTCGTGATGGCCTTCGAGGAGGCTTTCAACTGCGAGATCCCGGACGATGCCGCCGAGACCATCCTGACCGTGGGTGACGCCATCAAGTTCCTGGAAAAGAACGCGGCTTGAGTCTCACGCCTGTTCATTCGACGGTCGCGTGGCGCCGGGCGCCCGCGGCCGTTGTCGCACCGGGTCGCGCGCCATCTGCGCCATCGGCCCGCCTGCCGGAGTTTTTCCCATGAGACGTGTTGTCGTCACCGGCCTCGGCATGGTGACGCCGCTCGGCTGCGGAGTCGAGCCGACCTGGCGGCGGCTCATCGCCGGCGAGAGCGGCGTGAAGGCGGTCAGCCATTTCGAAGTGGCGGATCTTGCTTGCAAGATTGCCGCCAACGTTCCGCGTGGCGATGGTTCCGACGGGACCTACAATCCCGACCAGTGGATGGAACCGAAAGAGCAGCGCAAGGTGGACGAGTTCATCGTCTACGCCATGGCTGCGGCCACCCAGGCGCTGGATGACGCCGGATGGCATCCCTCGTCCTATGAGGACCAGATCAACACCGGCGTGCTCATCGGCTCGGGCATCGGCGGCATCGAGGGCATCGCCGAATCGTCCCTGCTGCTCAAGGAGCGCGGGCCGCGGCGCATCTCGCCCTTCTTCATTCCCGGCCGTCTCATCAATCTGGCCGGCGGCTACGTTTCCATCACCCACGGGCTGAAGGGACCGAACCACGCGGTGGTCACGGCCTGCTCCACGGGCGCCCATGCCATCGGCGATGCCGGACGGCTCATCGCGCTTGGAGATGCCGACGTGATGGTGGCCGGCGGCACCGAATCGACCGTCAACCGCCTGGCGCTGGCCGGTTTTGCTGCCTGCAAGGCGCTGTGCACCGCCTTCAACGACGATCCCACCCGCGCCTCGCGCCCCTATGACCGGGACCGCGACGGCTTCGTGATGGGCGAGGGCGCCGGCGTGGTGGTGCTTGAGGAGCTTGAGCACGCCAAGGCGCGCGGCGCGCACATCTATGCCGAGCTGGTGGGCTACGGCCTGACCGGTGACGCCTTCCACATCACCGCCCCCTCGCCGGACGGCGACGGCGCCTTCCGCTGCATGTCGGCGGCGCTGAAGCGGGCGGGCCTGGCGGCGGGAGACATCGACTATATCAACGCCCACGGCACCTCCACCATGGCTGACGAGATCGAGCTGAAGGCGGTGGAGCGGCTGCTCGGCAATGCGGCGGCGACCACCTCCATGTCGTCCACCAAGTCGTCCATCGGCCACCTGCTCGGGGCCGCGGGCGCGGTGGAGGCGATCTTTTCCGTCCTCGCCATCCGCGACCAGATCGCCCCGGCGACGCTCAATCTCGACAATCCGTCGGTGGAGACCCCCATCGATCTGGTGCCGCTCACGGCCAAGCCGCGCAAGATCGACGTGGTGCTTTCCAATTCGTTCGGATTCGGCGGCACCAACGCGTCCCTCATCTTCCGCCGCTACGACGCCTGATCACGCCCCGGCCGGAGCATCGCCCCGGCCGGCCCTCGCCTGAGGCCGGTCCCATCGGCGGGCGGCGGGAGCCCGGCCGCCGTACCGGAAGATGCAGGGCCATATGCCGCCGTTGAGCCCGAATGTGCCTTTAGCAAGCCTCCCATGCGGCGGCGTTCCGGCCTGAACGTTCGACCGCGCGCCTTCGCCGACGACAGGGGAGCCCTTGGATGGCCGAATCCAACGACGGATCACCAAAGGCCGGAGTACCGGACGTTGCCGGATCGCCTATGCCGCCGGCCGGCGGCAAGGATGCGACCGCCACCGCCGCAGCGCCCAAACCCGCGCCGAAGGCCTCCGCGCGATACGGCCGCGGCGTACGGCAGGCCAAGCCGCCGCGCCCCTCGCGCAGCGCGCGTCATCCGGCGGTGACCGTTCTCAGCGGCATCTTCACGTTCCTGCTGTTCCTCGCCGTCGGCGGCGGGCTCGGAGCCTGGTACGCCGAGCGCGCCTTTTATGCCCCCGGACCGCTCGCCACCGAGAAGGTGGTGAACATCCCGCGCGGGTCGGGCGTGCGCGACATGGGGGACATCCTCGAGCGCGAGGGTGTGATCAGCAACGCCCTGCTGTTCCTGGCCGGACAGCGGCTTGCCCGGCCCGACGCCAGCTTCAAGGCCGGCGAATTCGTGTTCAAGCCCGGCCAGTCGCTGGCGAGCGTCATCGACACCCTGGCGTCCGGCAAGATGGTGGTGCACCAGGTTACCATTCCCGAGGGCCTCACCAGCCAGCAGGTGGTCAAGCGCCTGATGGACAATGAATTGCTCACCGGCACTCCGGCGGTGCCGGCCGAGGGGACGCTGCTGCCTGAAACGTACCAAATCACCCGCGGCCAAAGCCGCGAAGAGGTGCTGAAGAAGATGGCGGATGAGCAGCGCAGGCTGCTGGCCACCCTCTGGGCCAAGCGTGCGCCCGATATCCCGGTCAAGAGCCCGCAGGAGCTGGTTATCCTTGCCTCCATCGTGGAGAAGGAGACGGGCCTTGCGGCGGAACGGCCCAAGGTGGCCGCGGTGTTCGTCAACCGGCTCAATAAGAAGATGCGGCTCCAGTCGGATCCGACCATCATCTACGGTATCGTCGGCGGGCGCGGCGCGCTGGGGCGGCCCATCAGCCGCACCGACATTGCCACAGCGACGGCTTATAATACCTACGCCATCGACGGCCTGCCGCCCGGCCCCATCAGCAATCCGGGGCGCGACGCGCTGGCGGCGGTGGCCAACCCGCCCAGGACGAAGGACCTGTTCTTCGTCGCGGACGGTACCGGCGGCCACGCCTTCGCCGAGACGCTGGCCGACCACAACAAGAATGTGGCCCGGTGGCGCGCCATCGAGCAGGGCGGAGCCCCGGCCGCTCCGGCTGCCGCGGCGCCAGCCCCCGCGGCAGCGCCGAACGCGGGCAATTAGAGCGTTTTCGAGCGAAGCGGATACCGGTTCGCGTAAAGAAAACGCGTCAAAACAAAACTCCAGAGCGATTGCCGTGAGCCGGTGCGAACGGAAAACGCTCTGGAGCACGTGCCGATCCGATTGCATCGCGCTCCGATCGGATAACGTAATCTCTTGGTCAAGGTCTGGAGCCGGCTTCGAGGCCCGGCCGGGGTCCGGATCACACCGCCCGGATCACACCGCCCGGATCACACCGCCCGGGCCTCAGGTTATTGTGTTATGCGGTTTCAGGATGCAGAACCGGTGCCCGCGTCCGCCGCAAACGTTTTGAACCCGGAGCGCGGCGTCGCCGCAGGATTGAACATGAAGCGTGCCGCCGTCACCACCAACCGCGTTCCGGCTTCGGCCCGGGCCCCCCTCGCCAGCATGACCGGCTTTGCCCGCGTCGCCGGCTCCCACGGGCCGTGGCGGTTCGGCTGGGAAGTGCGCGCGGTCAACGGCAAGGGGCTGGACCTGCGGCTGCGCCTGCCGCCGGGCTTCGAGGTGCTGGAGGCGGACGTGCGCACCCGCACCGGCCAGGTGCTGACCCGCGGCTCGGTCTCCGCCACCCTTTCGGCCACCCGAGAGGGGGAGACCGGCACCGTTCGGGTCAACCAGGGGGCGCTGGAGGCGCTGTATCGGACGGTGTCCGAAAGCGCCCGCCGCCTCGGCGCGCCGGCCCCGACCCTCGACTCCCTTCTGGCGGTCAAGGGCATGGTGGAGATCGCCGAGGCCGACGAGGGCGAGGACGAGCGCCGCGCGCTCATGTCCGCCATGCTCTCGGCCTTCGACCGGGCGCTCGCGGAGCTGGGCACCATGCGTGCCCGCGAGGGCGAGGCGCTCAACGCCATCCTCTCCGAAAGGCTCGATGCCATCGCCGCCCTGCTGGTGCGGGCCGAGCGCCTGCCGGAGCGCGGCGTCGAGGCCATCAAGGCCCGCATCGCCGAGCAGGTCCGCGTGCTGATGGAAGCCGCCACCCTCGATCCCGACCGCCTGCACCAGGAGGCGGTGCTTGCCGTCACCAAGGCGGATGTGCGCGAGGAACTGGACCGGCTCGGAGCCCACATCGCCGCCGCGCGCGACCTGCTGCACACCGGCGGTCCGGCCGGGCGGCGGCTGGATTTCCTCGCCCAGGAGTTCAACCGCGAGGCGAACACCCTGTGCTCCAAGTCCAATTCCGTGGCGCTGACGCAGATCGGGCTTGACCTCAAGCTGCTGGTGGACCAGTTCCGCGAGCAGATCCAGAACCTCGAGTGAAGCCCGAACCCATGCCGCAATCCGCCGCCTCCTCCGTGTCGTCGCACTTCGCGCTGCCGGGCTGGAAACCGGGCGCGGGCGTCCTGGCGCGGCGCGGGCTGATGCTGGTGCTGTCCTCGCCCTCGGGGGCGGGCAAGACCACGCTGTCGCGCAAGCTGCTGGCGAGCGATGATCGAATCACCATGTCCGTGTCCGTCACCACGCGCCCGCCCCGGCCGGGCGAGGTGGACGGCAAGGACTATTATTTCGTCGACGTGCCCACCTTCCACCGCATGCGCGACGAGGGCGAACTGCTGGAGCACGCGGTGGTGTTCGACAATCTCTACGGCACGCCGCGCCCGGCCGTGGAACTGGCCCTGTCCGCCGGGCGGGACGTGCTGTTCGACATTGACTGGCAGGGCACCCAGCAATTGGGTGAGACCGCGCAGCAGGACCTGGTGAAGGTCTTCCTGCTGCCGCCCACCGCCGCCGACCTGGAACAGCGCCTGCGCTCCCGCGCGCAGGATTCGGAGGAGGTGGTGCACCAGCGCATGGCCAAGGCCTCCGACGAGATCAGCCACTACACCGAATACGACTACATCATCATCAACCACGAGGTGGACGACAGCCTCGTCAAGCTCACCGCCATCCTGCAGGCGGAACGGCTGAAGCGGCGGCGCCTGACCGGCCTGTCCAGCTTCGTGAAGGGCCTGCGCGACGCCCTGTGACAGGGCGCCGCGGGCCATCCCCGGCCGGCCGCCGCGCCTGAGCCGACACCCGCACAATCCGGAGCGTTGAACGGCCCCGCCCGGCAGGCCGGTGGCGCGGGGCTTCGCGCCTGCTCGGCTGCCGCACGGCCTCTGCGTCATCCACAGGCGGTGGTAATAACAAACCACCGGACAGGGGGTGCAAACCTCCCCTTAACGCGGGGGCTCTAAGCCTTGGGGAACGGCGCCGGTGCTGCGGGCTACGGATCAGCATGTCTTCTTTCAACCGTCCTCCCAGACCCTTTGAGTTTCCTTCCTATGACGAGGAGGCGGACTATGCGCCGCCCGCTGCCTATGCGGGCGGCCGCAGCGTGACGCCGTCCCTCGGCGCCTTCGCGCCGGAGTATCATCCCCCGGTCGAGACGCCCGCCGCCACGCTCACGCACAGCTGGATCGACCTGGAGCTTATTCCGAGCTGGCTGAGGCCCTTCACCCTCGACGCCAACACCCGCTTCACCCGCACGCCGGACCATTTCCTGCGTCCGCGCGAGGTGGAGGCCCTGCACGAGCCGTCGGGCCTGCCCGGCGTCGAGGACCACGTTCTGTTGCTGAGCGAAT
The DNA here is from genome assembly GCF_029991245.1 of Xanthobacter autotrophicus. Taxonomy (GTDB): domain Bacteria; phylum Pseudomonadota; class Alphaproteobacteria; order Rhizobiales; family Xanthobacteraceae; genus Xanthobacter; species Xanthobacter autotrophicus_C. Next base: position 2,825 of record NZ_JAIVFO010000058.1, on the reverse strand, counting down.
CGCAGACCGCTCCCGTGCCGGAGATTTCGAGCCGCAACTGGCGCTTCGTGCTCGACCCGGCCGATGATGCGGTGGCCGCGCCGGAGGTGGAGGTGATTGCGGCGCCCCTCGATCTGCCTGCGGCCGTGGCGGCCGAACCCATGGTCGAGGTTCCCGACGAAGCCGCGCTCGTCGCGGCCGCATTCTTCGAGGCCGAACAGCCCAGGGACGAGGGGGTGGCCATCGTGCCCGAACCCGCGGTGACCTGGGACGACGACGCGCCAGTGGCTTCTGACGAGGAGCCCGCGGCACACGCGCTCCTCACGGTGCAGGAACCTCCCGCGGAGCAGGAGACGATCGACGCTCGGATCGCGTGCGGGGACGAGCGATCGGACGCGCCGGGCGCGGAGCTGCCGGCCGTGGTCGTGGCACCGGAGGGGGATCTGCACGGGGACCTGCCGCCCCATTTCGAGGCTCTGGCCCGTCTTCTGGTCCTCGGCCGTGCCGCCGTGCCGCCCGCCCATGCCGACGAGCAGGATCTCGCGCCGTCCAAAGATGGGGATCGGGCCGAAGTCCAGGATGCTGCCGCGGTCGAAGACGCGGCCATCGCCGACGCGGTGGTCGAGGGCGACACGGATGCCGATTCGCCGGCCGAGGATGAGGCTGTCGAAGATGAAATGATCGACGCCGCCGGTGACTTCGTCGCCGAGGCGGAGGAGGACGACGGGGACGAGGCGGAGGACGACGACGACCTGCTGCTCGCCTCGGACGAGGACGACGCAGAGGCTGAAGACGAAGAGAGAGACGCCTACGACGCCGCAGGCGACGAAGAGGACGATGTCTACGACGGCGACGCCGAGGATGAAGCCGAGGACGAGGACGAGGACGAGGATTTGCTCCTCACCGACGCCGCCGCCGACGACGCTGACGAAGCCGACGCCGGCGACGACGGGGAACCCCTCGCCGCGGCGTCCGCTCTCTCCGGCCCGCCGATCCTGACGGAGCCGGCGCCTTCGTTCTGGCAGCCGTACCAGCAGAGCATCACCGCCCGCTTTCTCGGTGCTGTGGCGCCGCTCGGCTTCGCACCGGTCGCCCTCGCGGCCCGGCCGCCTGCGGCCAATGCTGCGGAGCCCGCGCCCGCGGCTGTTCCGGCCCCCGGCTTCGCCGCTCCGGACCCGGCCTCGGACGGGGACCTCGGGGACGATGCCAGCCCCTATGACCTGCCGCCCCTCGACCTGCTGCGCGAGCCGCCGGTGGTGGAGCCGGACTATGAGATGTCCGAGGAATTCCTCGACCAGTCCTCCACCATGCTCCAGCAGGTGCTGCGCGATTTCGGCGTGCGCGGCGAGATCATCGACGCCAATCCCGGCCCGGTGGTCACCCTCTACGAGTTCGAGCCGGCGCCGGGGGTGAAGTCCTCCCGCGTCATCGGCCTGTCGCCGGACATCGCCCGCTCCATGAGCGCGGTGTCCGCCCGCGTGGCGGTGGTGGAGGGACGCAACGTCATCGGCATCGAGCTGCCCAACCGGCGGCGCGAGACGGTGTGGCTGCGCGAGCTTCTGTCCAGCCACGAATTCGTGGAGACCCATCCCAAGCTCGGCCTGTGCCTCGGCAAGACCATCGGCGGCGTGCCGGTGATCGCGGACCTCGCCCGCATGCCCCACCTGCTGGTGGCCGGCACCACCGGCTCGGGCAAGTCGGTGGCCATCAACACCATGATCCTGAGCCTGCTTTACCGGCACACGCCGGATGCCTGCCGGCTCATCATGATCGACCCCAAGATGCTGGAACTCAGCGTCTACGAGGGCATCCCGCACCTGCTCACCCCCGTCGTCACCGACCCCAAGAAGGCGATCATCGCCCTCAAGTGGGCGGTGAAGGAGATGGAGGAGCGCTACAAGAAGATGAGCCGCCTCGCGGTGCGCAACATCGACGGCTTCAACGCCCGGGTGAAGGAGGCGGCGGAGAAGGGCGAGGTCATCACCCGCAACGTGCAGGTGGGCTTCGACAAGGAGACGGGGGAAAGCCTGTTCGAGGAACAGGAGATGGACCTCACCCCCTTGCCCTACATCGTCGTCATCGTGGACGAGATGGCCGACCTGATGATGGTGGCGGGCAAGGAGATCGAGGGCGCCATCCAGCGCCTTGCCCAGATGGCGCGGGCCGCCGGCATCCATCTGGTGATGGCCACCCAGCGGCCCTCGGTGGATGTCATCACCGGCACCATCAAGGCCAATTTCCCCACCCGCATCTCGTTCCAGGTGACCTCCAAGATCGACAGCCGCACCATCCTCGGCGAGATGGGCGCGGAGACGCTGCTGGGGCAGGGCGACATGCTGTTCATGGCCGGCGGCGGGCGCATCACCCGCGTCCACGGGCCGTTCGTGTCCGATGGCGAGGTGGAGAAGGTGGTGGCCTTCCTCAAGGCCCAGGGCGGTCCGGACTATCTGGACGCCGTGATCCTCGACGAGGACGCGGAGGTGGAGGACGAGGACGACGCGGTGTTCGACCGCTCCAGCCTCGGCGAGGCCGGGGGCGATCTCTACGACCAGGCGGTGGCCATCGTCATGCGCGACCGCAAGGCGTCCACCTCCTACATCCAGCGGCGGCTTCAGGTGGGCTACAACAAGGCGGCGAGCCTGATGGAGCGCATGGAGACCGAAGGCATCGTCGGCCCGGCCAACCATGCCGGCAAGCGCGAGATCCTGAGCTTCTCACGGCCCGGGTGACTCAAGGCAGGGGTGACGCAAGTCAGGGTGACTCAAGGCCGGTTTGAAAGTCTGCTGCTCCGACCGGGCGCACCGTAGAACCCTCTCCCGCGTGCGGGGGAGGGTTCTACGGTGCGC